>JAUVZA010000059.1 GCA_030602805.1 Dehalococcoidia bacterium
ATCACACTCGCCATCACCCAGCAGAACATATACCCTATACTTCTGAGAGTTGAGGCGACCAGCCAGGGCTACGCCAATGGCAAAGGATAATCCCTGCCCCAGAGCACCGGCTGACATCTCTACCCCCGGAGTAACCGTTCGGTCAGTGTGACCCTGAAGGCGACTATCGAGCTGTCTTAGAGTGGTTAACTCCTCTATTGGTAGGTAGCCACACTCAGCTAGAGTAGCATAGAGCAGAGGAGCAGCATGTCCCTTGCTCAGGATGAATCTATCCCTGTCTGTCCATTGAGGGTCTGATGGCTTGTGTCGCAGTAGCCCAAAATAAAGGGCAGTAATAATCTCTGCTGCTGACAGAGAGCCACCGGGGTGACCACTACCTGCCTTACCCGTCATAGTGATGATGTGGCGGCGTAGCTTTTTAGCCATAGCCTCCATTTTCTTTACCGATAGTGACTTGACTTCGGCTGGCGATGAAAAAACCTCGGCGCTCATATTATCTGCCGAGGTTGTTGATGATGAGTTATTTAATTCAGACAGTGGCATTAGCATCCCCCAATGTTTACCTGATTATACAACAGTTATAGCATCAAGTCTATAGAGTATATCATTGAAAAGGCCACTGGTATAATATAAAGGAGCCGGAATATGAAAACAAAGTATATCAGCAGTATCTTGGTTTTGTTTCTTCTAACTTTAGCCTTTGGTTGCGTAGCTCCTGTCGCTCCTCTAGTTACCAGAGTGCTTGATGGTGATACCATCGAGGTTGACATTGATGGCACAATATACAAGGTTCGCTATATCGGCCTAGATGCCCCTGAGTTGGACGATAAACAAGCCGAATTTTGTGCCCTAGCTCAAGAGGCTACTAGATATAACCGACAGCTAGTAGAAGGGAAAACTGTTCGACTGGAGAAAGATATTTCCGAGACTGACAAGTATGAAAGGCTTCTACGCTATGTTTATGTTGGTAACACCTTCGTTAATGCTGAGCTGGTAAGGCAGGGGCTTGCCTGGGCTAAAGTCTACGAACCTGATACCAAATACCAGGACACTCTAGAGAGAACTGAGGCAGAGGCAAGGCAGGACAAAATAGGGATTTGGGCTACGCTTACCATACCACCGCCTATAGTGGTTGAAAATGTCCAAATTACTTATATTTTTTATGATGGTCTGGTGCCCTATGTAGAGTCCGATGAATATGTAGAAATCACCAATCTCGGAGACCAACCACAGGAGCTAACTGACTGCGTGCTAATGGATATATCAGAGGGGTATCCATCACTCACTTTCCCATCTTATATCTTGGCTCCAGGTAAAAGTATTCGAGTTTATACTAATGAATATCATTCCGAATGGGGGGGATTCAGTTTTGAATATAGCCAAGCCATTTGGAACAATCGTGAACCTGATGTAGCTGTGCTTTACAATAACCAAGGTAAGGAAGTCTCCCGAAAGAGCTACTAAAATAGTAAAACCTCCCCTAACAATCAAGCAAAAATTAAGAGGCTGTTTATCAACGAAGGCTTGGAGGGTGGGGTTGACCCCGTTAGGAAATCTAACGGGGTTGATAAACAATCTAAATAATAGTAAAATACAGTATAAAAAGTCAGAGCTTAGGGCAAAGCGAGGAGGAAGATATGGAAAGTGGCACATGGAAGGTTAAAACTGGGCTAGCTCAAATGCTAAAGGGCGGAGTGATTATGGATGTAATCAATGCCGAGCAAGCTAAGATTGCCCAAGAGGCTGGTGCCTGTGCCGTGATGGCACTGGAGAGAGTGCCAGCGGATATTCGGGCTATGGGAGGTGTGGCTCGTATGGCTGAGCCGACTATTATTGAAGCTATTATGAAAGCAGTCTCTATACCGGTGATGGCTAAATGTCGTATAGGTCACTTTGTTGAGGCTCAAGCGCTACAAGCTCTTGGTGTAGATTTCATAGATGAATCTGAGGTGCTTACCCCCGCTGATGAATCACACCACGTCTGGAAGCACGATTTTAAGGTTCCTTTTGTCTGCGGTTGCCGTGACCTCGGTGAAGCCTTGCGTCGCCTTGGTGAGGGGGCAGCCATGATTAGAACCAAGGGTGAAGCTGGCACTGGCAATATTGTAGAAGCCGTCAGGCATATGCGGGCAGTGATGGATGGCATCCGTAGGCTAGCAAACACACCCCAGGACGAGCTTATGGCACTAGCTAAGGAAATGGGAGCACCCTTTGAACTGGTAGCCGAGATACATAAAACAGGAAAGCTACCGGTGGTTAACTATGCCGCTGGGGGGGTAGCTACCCCAGCCGATGCTGCTCTGATGATGCAGCTGGGTGCAGAGGGCGTCTTCGTTGGCTCAGGCATATTTAAATCCAGCAATCCAGAAGTTAGAGGTAAGGCTATTGTTAAAGCAACTACCCATTTTCAAGACCCTGAAATCATTGCTGAGGTTTCCAAAAACCTGGGAGAAGCCATGCCTGGATTAGATATAAAGCAAATCCCTGCTGAGGAACTGCTGGCATCTAGAGGGTGGTAGTAAGTATGAGAATTGGCGTCCTTGCTTCGCAAGGAGCCTTTGTTGAGCATATAGCTATGCTGCGTCAACTGGAAGTGGAGGTTTTGCCCGTCCGCTTGCTTCAAGAACTTAGGGGTTTGGACGGGTTAATCATTCCTGGCGGAGAAAGCACCTCTATCAGCAAGTTGATGCTGGATTATAACCTTATTAGTGAGATAAGAAATCTAGCTAAAAATGGCTTGCCCATATTCGGAACTTGTGCTGGCATGATACTCTTAGCCAACAAGATTTCAGACTCGGGTGTAGAACCCCTGAGAGTAATGGATATAACAGTTAGACGCAATGCCTTTGGCCGGCAAAAGGATAGCTTCGAGACTGAGCTCTCAATACCGGTGCTGGGAGAAAAGCTCTTTCTTGGCGTATTCATTCGAGCACCAATAATTGTGCGGGCAAATAGTGAAGTTGAGATACTAGCCAAGTTGGCTGATAGCACCAGCGTCGCTGCCAGGCAAGGGAAACTGCTGGCTTCTGCTTTTCACCCCGAGTTGACTGATGACCTGAGATTTCATCGGTATTTTCTGGATATTGTGGCTGGAAACCAGTGAATAAAGTATATTTTGGGGGGGTTTTTGCAAAAGGTAATTACCGATGACCTAGACGCTTTGCTTGACATCTTGCCATCATATATTCGCCAGCCGTTATGCCAACAAGCGAATATCAGTGAACTGCTAGAGGTAGTCCTAGACTTGGGACGCTCTTCCGAGGCTCGCTTTCCCCGGCGGGAAGTGGTTCTCAGCCCGAAGGAAGTCAGCGAGCAAGACATTGACTATGTAGCCTCCCGTATCAGTAGCTTCGGGGATGACAACCGAGCCGGAATCGAGCGCACTTTACATCGTATCTCGGCTATCCGCAATCGTAAGGGGCGTATTGTCGGGCTTACCTGTCGTGTGGGCAGAGCTGTCTTTGGCACCATAAAAATTATTGAAGACCTTGTTCAATCAGGCAAAAGCGTCCTGCTCTTAGGTCACCCCGGGGTAGGCAAAACCACTATGCTACGCGAGGTAGCCCGAGTGCTAGCCGATGACCTCAATAAGCGGGTTATAATTGTAGATACTTCAAATGAAATTGCTGGGGATGGCGATATTCCCCACCCAGCTATTGGACATGCCCGACGGATGCAGGTAACCACCCCCACCAAGCAACACGCAGTAATGATTGAAGCCGTAGAAAACCACATGCCCGAGGTAATCGTTATTGATGAGATTGGCACTGAGCTTGAGGCTCAGGCAGCTCGGACTATTGCTGAGCGCGGGGTTCAACTAGTAGGCACAGCTCACGGTAACACGCTGGAAAACCTGATGATGAACCCTACCCTAGCTGACCTCGTTGGCGGTATCCAGACGGTAACTCTGGGCGATGAAGAGGCAAAGCGGAGGGGCACACAGAAGTCCATTCTGGAGCGGATGTCGCCGCCTACTTTTAGTATTGTCGTTGAAATCCAAGATTGGGATAAGGTAGCTATTCATCCTGATGTCGGTGAGGCAGTTGATGCTACTCTGCGCGGTCAACCCACAGCCACTGAGATTCGTTGGCTGGATGAGACGGGGGAGGTCAAGGTAGAAAGGAAAGTGCCAATCACTAGCACCAACAAAACTACTAAAGGCAAGCGACTGGCTAGGGAAAATAATCTACACAAGCTTTACCTCTTCGGCATAAATCGGGGACGACTAGAGCAGATGGCAAAAGAGAGACAATTGAGCCTAGATATAGTTAACAACCTAAATGATGCCAACCTGTTTATAACCTCTAGAAGCTATTACCGGCGAAAGCCACAAAAGGTCAGGGATGCTGAAACAGCTAACCTGCCCATCTATGTCCTCAAAAGCAATACCCCATCTCAAATCAGGCAGCTACTAGATGATATTTATCCCCCAGATAAGGCAAACTCCCTTAAGCTTGCCCTTGGTGAGGCAGAAGAAGCTGTTAGCCAAGTAAAGAGTGGTCAGGAGGCAGCAGAACTCAGTCCGCAGAGCGCCTATATTCGGCGTCTCCAGCACCTGATAGCTGAGCGAAATAACCTTGCTTCACACAGCCTGGGCAAAGACCCCAATAGGTGGGTGAGGATTTATAGGGAATAGGCTAATGCCCATAAGCGATAGGGATTACGTTAGGGGCAAACATCCCCCTACCTGCACCTGTAAAGAGTGTACTGAAAAGAGATTAGGCAAGTTCTTGGGTCAAAATCGAGGCAAGGGTAAGAAAGACTCCCCAAAAACAAAACCTGCTTCTGGGGGTTCCAGTATTCCTCCAATATCCCTACAAACCATGCGAGGAAGTCTCTTTCATCGCTTTTCTCGGATATGGAGAAAGATACCTCTAAGTGTGCACAAGTTGTTCCTAAGCCTCTTAATTATTGCTGGTCTAGTAGATATAATCCAGAGAGGCTACACATTATTTACCCATCAAACTGACCCAATTAAAAATACAATCATCTTCTTAATAGAAATTGGTCTATGGTTTTGGATTGTAGCTATTTTACGTGGCCGAAGATATAGATATAGGCAGCCAAAGTTTAAAGTTGTACTAATAACGATAATAGCAATCACTCTAGTTTGCACATTCGCTGGAATAGAACCCCTATCATCCTATAAGGACAATCTATTCAACTCAGTTAGCGATTATTTGGAAGAGAGACAGGCAATTAGAGAGGCAGCTGAAATAGCAGCAGAAGAAGCTAGACTTAAGGCAGAGGTGTTGGCGAAAGCTGAAGCTGAAAGGAAAGCAGAAGAGGAAGCAGAAAGAATAGTACAGGAGGCACTTAAAGCCGAGAGACTAGCTTTTGATATGATAAACAAAATAAGGATGTTAAATGGTATACTACCTACTAAGTGGGACGACGAACTGTATAGACTTTCTAAAGCACATACCCAAGCTATGTCAGATAAAGGAGAACTTTTCCACACACCAATGGATGCTCCCTACGGCGAGAATGCGTGGGGAGGCATAGGCTATAGTAACTACGACTATGAAGAATTGGCAGAGGTCATAGTGAATAGTTGGATGTCGAGCCCTCTCCACAAGGCTTGGATACTTCACGAGCCTCTCCAGACATCTGTTGCAAGCATAATAATTACTCCAAACAGTCAGTTTGCATCTTGGACTTTCTGGACAGGAGAAGCAGGAGAGGGACCGGAGTTAGTAAAGAAGATAGCCGATGAGTGGAGAAGGGAAACAGGGGAGAGTATACCTTGGATAGAATGGTTATATATGAAGGGCTATTTGGATTAGGAAAGCGAATTAACAGCGGGAATAACAAACATACAACAGTTATCTGAAAAGGGATTAAAAGGGGCGAAGCCCCTTTAAGAAATTCTCTTCCCTTTCCCCTTCATAAGGGGAGAGGGATAAAGGGTGAGGGGTTGGCAAACAATCTCACATATACTAACATTGCACAAAACTAAGTAGGTAATTTATGTCTCTATTCATAACCTTTGAGGGAGGGTAAGGAATAATGGGGTCGAAGAAAACTTTAAATATAGTACTGATAGTTGGATTTATTATTTTCATCGTAAGCTTAGTTATTGGCAAGCCATGGTGGCAGGCATTACTTTTTAGCATAGCTTTCCTTCTCATAGCTGCCATTATTACTAGCCGTGGCTTATTGATACCGGAAGCACTATTTGGCAGGAGACTTCTTGGAAGACCCCCAGCTGGAAAACCCACAGAAGCCACAGACAAAGCTGAATTTCTTAAGAAAATGGATTTGATGCTTGCCGACTTGTCGGCAGAGTCAGGGGCTAAAACTGAAGATGCTCAGTGGATAACGGAGTATACGCAAGTGATGAAAGGAGTAGGTGAGTTAGTCTATGAGGTTCACGAGGGTGTGCGGTCTAAGGACAGGGTAAAACAGTTGCGGGCTTTTAGGGGGGCGGTTAAGCAATTACCTTATCTTATTAGTGAGTTTGAGAACATCCCTGAGCCGGCAACTCCGAAGAGACAGAAGACTATGGAGCGACAGGTCCAGGGAATGGATTTATACCTCTTGGCCTGCTCTAATTTTGCCGAAGCCCTTGAAACCAGTGATGGTGAACTTGCTGGTGAGGCTGCTATGCAAATTAGCGAAGCATTAAATCTCTTAGACATTGTGGATAAGTCCCAGCTAGTTCGGGGGAAATAATGAGGTAGCTTATGGCTCTGTTTATTACCTTTGAGGGTGGGGAGGGATGTGGCAAGAGTGTCCAAGCCCAGGCGCTGTATAGGAGGCTATCACAGTCAGCTATTCCGGCACGGTTAACTCACGAGCCGGGTGGTACCCCCTGTGGTAACAAGATAGGGCGCTGGTTAAAGTGGGCTAAAGATACAGATATATCACCACTGACCGAGTTGCTGTTGTTTAATGTCTCCCGTGCCCAATTAGTAAACGAAGTCATCCAACCCAATCTGGAAGAGGGAAAAGTCGTTATCTGCGACCGCTATGCCGACTCTACTACTGCTTATCAAAGCTATGGGCGGGGACTAGATTTAGAAATGGTCAAGGCGATTAATGATGCTGCCACTCAAGGATTAAAACCTGACCTAACAGTCCTGCTAGATATTCCGGTAGAAGAAGGGCTTGGTCGTAAAAGAGTCAAAAAGCAAGACCGGTTTGAGCAAGAAGATATAGCCTTTCACCAAAGGGTGAGGGAGGGCTATCTCAAGCTGGCGGCTGATGACCCACAGCGTTGGGTGGTAGTAGATGCCAGCCAATCTAAAGCGAAAATAAGGGAGATTATCTGGCAGAGGGTAAGCCAACTGCTTTCAAGAAAGTGAAGTTGAAGTGAAGAATATGTCCCGGAAGCGAGTTGCCGTAGCTATGAGTGGTGGGGTAGACTCGTCACTGGCAGCTGCTCTTTTAAAAGAAGCTGGCTATGAGGTAATCGGCATAACCATGCAAATTTGGCCTTCGGATAAGCCGGCTTTTGGTGGCTGTTGCGGACTCGAAGCAGTAGAAGATGCCAAAAGAGTGGCCTATAAACTGGGCATCCTCCATTATGTGATGAATTTTAGGGATATTTTTGCCCAAAAGGTTATCGCCGATTTCTGTCTGGAGTACAGCCTGGGGAAAACGCCGAATCCTTGTATAAGGTGTAACCAGTATGTCAAGTTTGACGCTCTACTAGGGAGAACCAAGGAGTTGGATGCCGATTTTATGGCTACTGGTCACTATGCTAGAATTGAGCAATCACCAGATGGCTATCACCTGCTGAAAGCAGTTGACCTGACTAAAGACCAGTCCTACTTCCTTTACACTTTAGGACAGAGTGAGCTTCAACACCTGCTGCTGCCCATTGGCAATCTCCACAAAGCAGAAGTAAGAAGACTGTCTACTGAAATGGGGCTCCCCACTGCTACCAGACGCGAAAGCCAGGACATCTGCTTTATCCCTGATAACGACTATCGGGCGTTTATCGCCAAGCATATTCCTCTCAAATCTGGAGATATTGTTGACGCTAATGGTAAGGTCTTAGGTAGACATGGAGGTTTAGCTCAATATACTGTGGGACAAAGACAGGGCTTGGGGCTTGCCTCAAATAAACGCCTATATGTGCTCAGGCTTGATGCCGCCAATAATAGATTAGTGGTAGGCACCAAAGGCCAGCTTTTAGGCAATGGACTCTTTGCCAGCAAGCTAAGCTGGGTATCAGGGGAAGCCCCCAAAGAGCCTATAAATATAACGGCTAAGCTCCGTTACAGGTCGCCCGAGGTAACAGCTAAACTCCACCTTAATGATGGAGTAGCCGAGGTAAACTTTCAACAGCCTCAGTGGGCAATTGCTCCCGGGCAGGCCATTGTATTCTATCAGGGCGATATTGTCTTGGGTGGGGGGATAATAGAAGCTCCAGAATTTCACTCCCTAGCTAGGAGGAATGAGATTCAAAATAGGTTGCCGGTATGTTGGTAAACAATCTCCAGATGCCATCCTTTACTGAAGAAAAGATACTTGAGGCACGAGGTTATCGATATATTGCTGGTATTGATGAAGCTGGCCGTGGTGCCCTGGCTGGCCCAGTAGTAGCCGCCGCCGTCATCCTGCCCTGCCATATAGAGGCACCCTGGTTAAACCGGGTGAAAGATAGCAAGCAGTTGAGCCCAGCCAGGCGCGAATCTCTGTTTCACCACATCCACGAAGTAGCTATCTCAATGGGTATTGGGGTAGTTCCTCATAAGGTAATAGATGCCCGGGGGATAATTAAGGCAACACGATTGGCTATGAAGCTAGCTATAGACCACCTTTCGTTACCACCTGAGTTTCTCCTCATTGACTATATGCGCCTTCCTGAGGTGCCACTACCCCAAAAAGGAATAACTAATGGTGATAACTTGTGCTTCTCAATTGCTTGCGCCTCCATCATGGCTAAAGTAAGTCGAGACCACCTAATGATAGAGTTTGACGGAACCTATCCCGGTTATGGATTGGCTCAACACAAGGGTTACGGCACAAAAGGGCACCTCGCTTGCCTATGCCGACTAGGACCATCCCCCATTCATCGCCAGTCGTTCAGACCAGTCAGAGCTATAAAAGAAAAATGAAACGTAGAGACACCGGTATCCGGGGTGAAAAGCTAGCTAAGGATTTCCTTAAAAAGCGAGGCTATCACATCCTTGAAACTAACTACCGCTGCCCTGAAGGTGAAATTGATATCATAGCCAAGCATAAAGATTCCCTTGTCTTTATTGAGGTAAGAACTAAAAAGAGCCTGGAGTTTGGCAGTCCTGAAGAGTCAATCACGCTAACTAAAAGGGAAAGATTAAGGGCTACAGCCTCTCGCTACAGGCAAACCCACAATGACTTGCCTCTATTATGGCGCATTGATGTCGTGGCGGTAGAGCTAAACCCAAAGGGAAAGCTATCACGAATTGAACTCATTGAAAATGCGGTAAGCGACGCCTAGGATTTTCCAGCTTTACCCCCCAATCTGGCTGTGCTAGAATTAGCCACTGAGGCATTAAAATATGACTTCATCGGAAGCGTTATCATATCAAACATTACGCATTATTGATGCTAATCTGAATCGCATTGGTGAGGGACTTCGCCTTCTTGAAGACCTGGCCCGCTTACAGCTTAACGATGCCAGTCTAACCCAGCAACTAAAGACTATGCGCCACGGGCTTGTAACCAGCGATTGGTCATTTAACCAGCAGCTTCTTCAATCCCGAGACTCAGAAAGCGTTGTTGGCATTAATATTGAAGCCCCTGAGCAGGCTGAACCAAAAGAGCTACCAATAATGGTGGTGGCTAACGCCAGAAGAGTCCAGGAAGCGCTGAGAACCTTGGAAGAGTTGGCCAAGATTCCAGGCACTACCCCTAAATTAGACTCGGAGAAGTTCAAGCAAGCTCGGTTTAGCCTCTACACGATAGAGCGAACGCTGCTGTCCAAGCTGCTACGTAAGGACAAGATAAAGAGTATATCCGGGCTCTATCTTATTATAGATACACAGGCTCTAAAAGGACGCAGCCACATTGAAGTAGCCAGTCAGGCAATTCGCGGCGGAGCTAAGACAGTCCAACTGCGTGATAAACTCCGGAGTAAGAAGGAGCTGCTACCTATAGCCCAACAGTTAAGGAACCTGTGCACTGAACATAACGTGCTGTTTATAATGAATGACTATCTTGATTTAGCTATAGCCAGCGACGCCGATGGACTGCACCTAGGACAGAATGACCTGCCCATTAAAGTAGCCCGCAAACTGCTACCGATAGATAAAATTTTGGGCTGTTC
>JAUVZA010000026.1 GCA_030602805.1 Dehalococcoidia bacterium
TCTACCGCATTCTCGTCAAAGAGGCTGATTACTGGCGGAATACCTGATGGTGGCACTACTGTATTGCTGGAGGGGTCAATCTTGAAGCTAGCTGGTGGTGCCTCGGGGTCAATCACCTGCTTGACGCAAACAATCATATTCTTTACGCCTATTCCTCCTTCTAGCTATGGTTTACTCTTTAACCTTGAGGTAAAACCCAATCGGGTAGTATAGCACTAGGCCAGTCCTGTGTCAAATTAAGCCGTGTATTTTCATCCTGCTTGGTGAAGTGTATCTGAGGGGAGGGTTAGACTTACTACCCGGTCTATGCCACCTAGGTCTGGTGTGACTTCTATCTTAGCTGAGGGGAACAGGCTGCGTAGAAAGGTAGTTATTGCTTTTCTCTGCCCCTGTCCAATCTCTAGAAGCAGGCAGCCATCAGGGCAAAGCTGATTATTTAGCTGGCGGCATAGCTGGCGTATCTTTTCCAGTCCATCTGAGCCACCGTTTAGCGCCAGCGGCGGCTCAAAATTCGCTAAACATATAGGGGACAACTCTGATTCCTTAACATAAGGGAGATTGGCTATTATGAGGTCGACGGGCTCAAGTAGAGGGTCGAGCATATCACCTTGGAGAAGACAAATTCTATTTGCTACCCCGTGTTTTTGGCAGTTAAATAGGGCAACCTTGAGGGCAGAGACTGATATATCAGTGGCATAAATTTTAGTTTGTGGTAAGTTTAGAGCCAGGCTGATGGTGATAGCACCACAGCCAGTGCCAACTTCGGCTATAGTAGGCATGGTGCCATTTTGAGCCAGTTTGAGAGCCTTTTCTACCAGTAGTTCGCTCTCCGGTCTGGGGATGAGGACGCTGGGGTCAACATAGAAATCAAACCCGTAAAACTGGCGATGTCCAGTTATATAGGCTGTGGGCTCACCGCTTAGGCGGCGTTCAATCAGATGCCAGAAGGTTTCCTCTTGTTTAGAACTTAGTTCATAGTCAAGGTCTAGATATAGCTGAACTCGGCTTATTTTTAGCGTATGCCTTAGCAGCAGCTCACCCTCTAGATAGGCATCTTCAATGTTATTGGCAGTGAGAATGTCCCTGGCATGACTAAAAGCCTGTTTTAGGGTCACGCTAGTTGCCTCTCCAGTCATTTCGTTTGGTCATTGGTGGCTAGGGCATCAATGAGTTCGTCAAGCTCTCCCTCTAGAATTCGGGGCAAATTATGAAGGGTTAGACCGATGCGGTGGTCAGAAATACGGTCTTGAGGGAAATTGTAGGTTCGTATCTTTTCAGCACGGTCGCCGGTACCTACCTGAGAACGACGCTGTTTGGTCATTGCCGCTTCCTGTTTGCGCTGCTCTAAATCCAGAAGTCGAGCTCGGAGCACTGACATTGCCTTTGTCTTGTTTCTTAGTTGTGAGCGTTCATCCTGGCAGACGGTTACCATGCTTGTAGGCAAGTGGGTGATGCGGACAGCGGTGGCTACCTTATTTACATTTTGTCCTCCAGCACCCCCGCTGTGAAAGATGTCAATCTTTAGGTCATCGGGATTGATAGATACCTCTACCTCATCCGCCTGAGGGAGAACAGCTACTGTAGCCGTTGAGGTATGAATTCTACCTGAAGACTCAGTGATAGGCACTCGCTGCACTCGGTGAACTCCCCTTTCATACTTCAGACGGCTGAAAGCACCTTTGCCCTTTATTTCAAATATAATTTCCTTAAGGCCGCCTATGCCGCTTTCATTAATGTTAATAATATCTATATCCCAACCTTTAGATTGAGCATACCGACTATACATACGAAAGAGGTCAGCAGCAAATAGTCCGGCTTCATCACCACCAGCCCCAGCCCGTATTTCCATAATAATGTCTCTTTCATCATTGGCATCCTTGGGCAAGAGGGCAAGCTTCAGCCCTTGAAGCAGATGGTCTAGTTGTGACTCAAGGCTTTCTATCTCTTGCTTGACTAGAGTCGTCATGCCTTCATCTAACCCACTGCTTAGCATCGCCCTTGTTTCCTCTAGCGACTTGGAGGTTACTTTATATTGCCTGTACTTGGTTACCAAGCCTTCAATGCTAGCTCTCTCCTGAGCCAGCGTCTGCAACTGTTTCAGGTCAGACGCCACCTCAGGCATAGCTATCTGCCGATTTAGCTCCTGATAACGCTTCTCTACTCTTTCCAACTGGTCTAGCATGATTAGTCAACTCCTACGTGAAAATTATAGCATAGGCATAGGTAGCATTCAAAGATTCTGTGCTCGTCCATTACATTAACGACACATCACCCCCTTTCCTTGATTCTCTTTCCACTGTTCCAGAAACTTGAGCGCTGTTAGGTAGGCAAGGGTTTGGCGGTGACGCAGAGTGTTGTATATTCTCTCCCCTTCTGCTGGCTTACTACGCACCTGCTAGGGATATTAAACAAGCTATCGGTTACTTCATAAAACTCCTCGGGGTGAGCTCGCTCTACATCACCATCGAGCCTAAGTGAGCGTGGCAGCAAGACGAAGAGCACATGAGTAAACTAAAAGAAAGGAGGCACAACGGTAATTTCAGATATGGTGGGCGATACTGGATTTGAACCAGTGACCTCTGCGATGTCAACGCAGCACTCTAACCAACTGAGCTAATCGCCCACTAATACAATGGTAATTTTACTAGACACCTCTCCTATAGTCAATAGTGTTATAATAGGCTTATGATTCGTATATGCCAGCCAGATGATAAAGACAGGATATATTTTATCATCAATGAGGCAGCTAAGGCTTATGAGGGCGCTATACCGGCCGACTGTTATCATCAACCCTATATGCCTATAGATGAGCTTGAGCAGGAAATGAAGCGCATGACCTTCTTCGGCTGGGAGGTAAATGGAGAGCTAGTCGGGGTAATAGGGTTTGAACCGATTAAAGGTGTTACCCTCATCCGCCATGCCTATGTATTACCCCAATGGCAAAAACAGGGAATAGGCAGTAAACTCTTAAATCACCTTAGGGGTCTGGTTACTACCTCCCGCTTGCTGGTAGGGACCTGGGCTGATGCTTACTGGGCAATTGACTTTTATAAGAAGCACGGCTTCAGCCTCTTACCCGATAAAGATGCGCTACTAAAAACCTACTGGGGCATCTCCCAGCGCCAGATAGAGACATCGGTGGTTTTGGGGATAAAATATATAGAAAACAAGACAAAATGTTAAGGAGGCTAGTGATTCTTTCAAAGCAGGCGAAGGAACAGTTTCAAAACAACCCGGCCCAGTTTATTGAGGAGGCAATCAAGGAATTTGCTCGCACCAGCCCACTAAACCGTCTGCCGTTTATTAAGGACTATGTTATCTGGGATGAGCCGCTGGTAAAGTTTGCTAATGGTGATGACCCTATCTTTACTGAATACAAGACTATTATTACTCCTACTCACCTCACCCCTCGTGAGGCACTAGCTAAAGCCTATAATAAAAGTCCCGAAAATATGCCAGTGCATCTTTCAGTCGTAAGCTGGATTTTACCTGCCGTGGAGGAGACCCGTAAGTCTAACCGCCGCGAGACGCGTGTTCCTAGTCGTCTCTGGTCTCACACCTACTGGTATGGTGAGAAGTTTAATGAAGTGTTACGGGAATATGTGGCAAAACTTCTCACCGAAATGGGATATCTAGCAGTAGCACCGATGTTGCAATCCTATTTTAAGGTTGACCGCAATGAGAAGGGACCCTACTCAAACTGGTCGGAACGGCACATTGCCTACGCTGCCGGTCACGGCACTTTCAGCCTTTCCGACGGCTTCATCACCGAGAGCGGTATCGCCCACCGTTGTGGCAACGTGGTTACCAGCCTAATACTACCGGCAAGCCCCAGGGCAGCCGAAAGCCCCTACTCAAACTGCCTGTTCTATGTAGATGGTAGCTGTAAAGCATGTATTGCCCGTTGTCCCGTTGGGGCTATTACGGAGAAGGGTCACGATAAGAAAAAGTGCGAGGCATATCTGCGTGATGATATCAGTTACTTACGGAAGGACTATGATGTGGGCGGAACTGGCTGTGGTCTCTGCCAGACGAAGGTACCCTGCGAATTCCAAAACCCGACGAAGAAGCTGAAGAAGAAAACAGAATAGCGCCAGATAGATGGCGCAGTGGTTTTGGGGATGGATATAAGGCTAAGCCTTTAGCCGATGTCGTCTGTAGTAGAAATGTGCTTACCTAATACCTCGGTGATATTTTCCACCCCTCGTGCTGTTAGAACCTCTCCCTGCAAGTGGAGTATATACCCGTTCTGATGTTCGCTAAAATGTGCATGTTCTCTAATGACACTATGTGGAATTTTGTACGCTTCCCTGACTGTGAAATCCCTGTTAAATAAAACACCAACGAGATAGTCAAATTCATTAGTGTCAAGATTTCTGATGACACTCAATTGCTTTGACTCGTTTGTTGAGTCAAGACGACGGCTCTTAATCTGATAGCGCTTACCACTGGTATCAGTTGCATCATAACCACGTTTAGAACTGCGCTCCAACGATATCCCAAGTTGCTGAGTAACCAGCCATTCCGCATAGTCAGCTACAGGATTGTTTCGAGTGCGTACTATTTTGCGTTTTTTCAATTCATCCAAGATATCAGCGAAACATCTGAGGAGCTCTGACACTGTTAACGTTTTTCCATCGAATTCAGTCATCTCTCATCTCCTTACCCTATCGTTTCATATATTCATCTCCCCCCACACCCCATCCCCATTAAAAAGTTCCACCAGCTTTACTGGCAGCAGTTTATTAGTTAAATCTTCATTGCTTCTAGTATATACCTTTATGTAGTTGTCGGTGTGGCCAGACCAGATGCCATCGCCAGACCGCTTCTCCCATAATACCGGCATAGTCTTGCCTAGGAACTGCTGTCTGAAGTTTTGCGCGCTTTCTCTGGCTAGAGCCAGCATCCTCTGGCTTCGCTCCTTTTTAACCCTGTCTCCCACCTGATTTGGCATCTGGGCAGCTTGAGTTCCCTCACGTGGTGAGTAGGAGAAGACATGAATTCGGGCAAACTCAAGCTTTTGACAAAGCTTATAGCTCTGCTCAAACCCGGCTGAAGTCTCACCGGGGAAGCCAACAATAATATCGGTGGTGATAGCTACCTCGGGCACTAGAGCCCGAATTAGAGATACCAACTGCAGATAGTCACTAATGGAATAGCGCCGTCTCATCCGCCTGAGCACGCTGTCACTACCACTCTGCAAAGACAGGTGAAAATGGCGACATAGCCTGTTGTCACGCCATAACCGGATAAGTTCAGGAGAGATTTCCTGGGGCTGGAGAGAGGAAAGCTTCAACCTGACTACATCAGTCTCAGCTAAGATATGCTCCAATAGCCCCTTTAGATTAACCCCATTATAGCTATACGAGCCAATCTCGGTTCCGGTTAACACCACCTCTTTATAGCCGTTAGCAATCCGGTGCTTGACCTCGGTAACCACCTGGTCAACGGGCAGGCTTTTCTCCCTGCCCCGCACCAGGGGGACAATGCAGTAGGCGCAAAAGCTATTGCAACCGTCCTGAATCTTAACCAAGGCACGAGTCCTGAAACCAGTGTGAGGGCTACTCGTTGAATCCCTTTGAACAGAGAGCGGACGGCCTAGGCGACCAGTTTCCTCTAGTAGTTGTACTAAATGTGGTTTTTGCTCATTGCCCAAAACAAGGTCAACCCCTTCAATCTGAGCTAGCTCTTGGGGCACTCGCTCAGCATAGCAGCCAATAGCTATCAGCAAAGCATTGCGATTTCGGCGATGAGCCAGTCTGAGCCAGTGGCGAGATTTGCGGTCAGCAATATGGATAACCGTGCAGGTATTCAGTATATAAACATCAGCCTTGCCAACCGGAGATACCAGCCTATATCCAGCCTCAGTAAATTGTCTAGCTAAGAGCTCAGTATCAGCTTGATTGAGCTTACAGCCTAAACTATCTAAGGCAACCCTTATGATTTCGTGCTCTTTACTCACCCTATCAATCTCAATTAGGTTCACTTCCCACAGGTAGGTCAACAAAGCCTCATTACCACATTGACCATGCCACTAGAAATATATTATACTAAGGATGCTCTCAAGCAAGCAAAAAGGGGTTAAGTTGATGAATAATCATAATAACAGAGTGGTGGTTACTGGCATAGGTATTCTGTGCCCGCTTGGTCTGGATACCTCTACTACTTGGGAAGGTCTTATCGCCGGTAAGTCTGGTATCGACTACATTACCCTATTTGACCCTGAGCCCCTTGATACCAAGTTTGCTGGCGAAGTAAAGGGATTTGAGCCCACTGATTATATCAACCGCAAGGATGCCCGCCGCATGGACCGCTTTGCTCAACTGTCAGTTGCCGCCAGCCAGCAAGCAGTAAAACAAGCTGGGCTAGAAATTGACTCCAGCAACCAGGACAGCATCGGTGTCGTAATTGGCAGTGGGATTGGTGGTCTAACTACCCTATTTGAACAAATCAAAGTACTATTAGACAAGGGACCAAATAGAGTAAACCCATTCCTGGTTCCAATGATGATAACTGACATGGCCGCAGCCCAGGCATCAATTGCGCTGGGACTAAAGGGACCAAACCTCTGCATCACCTCAGCCTGCTCCAGCGGTTCAGATGCTATAGGCGCTGCTTATGAGCTCATCAGGCGAGGTGATACCCAGGCGATGATAGCCGGCGGCAGCGAAACAACAATCAACCCGATAGGTATTGCTGCCTTTAACGCTCTCAACGCTCTTTCAACAAGAAACAGCGAGCCACAACTAGCCTCTTGCCCCTTTGATACTGAACGCAACGGCTTTGTCATTAGTGAAGGAGCGGGCATCCTTGTCCTGGAAAACCTCAGCCATGCCCAAAGGCGGGGAGCTAACATCCTAGCTGAAGTTATAGCCTATGGAGCCAGTGCCGACGCTTACCACATCACGCAGCCAATTGAAACTGGGGAGGGGGCAGCTAGAGCTATGCAGGTGGCACTTAATAAGGCGGGGCTAGCTACTACCGAAGTTGATTATATCAATGCTCATGGCACATCTACACAACTAAATGACAAAATGGAGACCAAAGCGATAAAGATCGTGTTTGGTGACCACGCCCACAACATTCCTATAAGCTCCACCAAGTCAATGATTGGGCATCTTATAGGGGGTGCCGGCGCTGTTGAGGCAGCAATATGTATTATGGTTATTCAGCACGGAGTCATACCACCAACGATAAACCTTACCCACCCCGACCCTGAATGCGATTTGGATTATGTGCCTAATGTAGCTCGCCGAGTAGAGGTTACCACTGCTCTATCTAATTCCTTTGGCTTTGGTGGTCATAATTCAGTTCTGATATTTCGGCGATATTGCGAGGCATAAGCTTGAACCACCGTCGTTGGAATCTTCTGCCATCGGTTCCAGACAAACACTTGGTTAACACTTCTGGCTTTCCTCAGCTAATAACTCAACTCCTGTATAATCGCAGTCTCACTGAACCATCCCAGCTAGAATCATTTATGGCTGCTGATGAACGTTTATCAGGTAACCCCTTTCTGTTGCCTGATATGCAACCGGCGGTAGCCAGAATTTACCGGGCTTTGCTTTCCGGTGAAAACATCGCTATCTACGGGGACTTTGATGTTGACGGCATTACCGCTACTGCCCTGCTCGTCCAGGGGCTAACAACCCTTGGCGGCAAGGTTATCCCCTACATACCCCACCGCCTGACAGAGGGTTACGGACTCAAAACCAACGCCTTAGAAAATCTTCACCGACAAGGCATTAGCCTGGTTATTACTGTTGATTGCGGAATTACTGCCCTCTCCCAGGTTAAGAAGGCAAAAAGGGCGGGGCTTGATATAATTATTACCGACCATCATACCCCCTTACCCGAAGTTCCCTCAGCCCTGGCTATTGTTAATCCTAAGCTGTCCAACTCAAACTACCCCTACTCACAACTAACTGCTGCCGGTGTAGCCCTTAAGCTCCTTCAAGCCCTGTTTCAGGGTGTAGGCAAAGAGAAGCAGCCAGATGAATTAATAGACCTGGTAGCCCTGGGAACTGTAGCTGATATGGCACCTCTGCTGGGGGAAAATCGATATCTGGTTAAGCAAGGGCTGAAGCTCATTAATACTACCCCTCGTCTCGGCATCAAAGAAATGATAATCCAAACTGGATTAAACATCGGCAGTCTTGACACGGAAAGTATCTCCTGGGTTCTAGCCCCGCGGCTAAATGCTGCCGGCAGATTAGCCCATGCCATGACCAGCTACAGATTATTGATGACAGACTCGCCACAAGAGGCACGCCAGCTAGCTATGTGGCTAGAAGAAAAAAATACGGAACGGCAAAGACTAACCACCAAGGTCTTAATCAAGGCCAGAGAGCAGATATTAGCTCAAGGAGTTTTACCGCTGCTAGTAGCCAGCGATAAGGACTATCCCGTTGGCATCATCGGGTTGGTCGCCAGTAGACTATCTGAGGAATTCTACCGCCCGGCTATTGTCATCAGAACCAGCGAGCAAGTAAGTAGCGGTAGTTGCCGCAGCATCCCTGAGTTTAATGTTATCCTCGCCCTGAACCAGTGTAGTAGCCTTCTATCTCACTTTGGTGGACACTCACAAGCAGCCGGTTTTACCCTACCTACTAAGAATTTGCCTCGCCTAGAGCAAATGCTTTCAGAGATGGCAACCACCCAACTAGAGGGGGTTGACCTCCGTCCTCAACTGGATATTGATGTTGAGGTCACCCTGCCTGAACTCGGTGGGGATACCTTCCAAACAACTCGTCAGCTAGCCCCCTTTGGTCGTGGTAATCCAATACCCACTTTCGTCAGCCGCAGGGTAGAGGTTGTTGACTGCCGCACTATGGGTGATAATGATGAGCACCTGAGAATAAAACTAAAGCAGGATGGTAGTGTATGGGATGGAGTAGCCTTCAGACTGGGTAACTACCTGGCTGAGGTATCTTCACCCCTTGACATTGTGTATAACCTGGAAATAGACCGCTGGGGTGGAGAGGAGAGATTGCGGCTCAATATTCTTGACTTTGGTCCAGGTGTTTCTGACAAATCCGCTGGCTGAGCCACAGGGACACAATCCGCCACATTGTTATCTATTTGCCATCTGAAATAGAAGCATTTATAATCTTAGTCTAACATTGCTCAGCTTCAAGAGACGAAACACAATATAAAATCTCGGGGACTACAATCAATATAATACAGCAGAAGCGGTGTTAAAGCCTACAAAGCAACCTTGAAAGGATATTACTATTAAGAAATTTAAGAGGCGCTCGCTTTCTTTAGGATTACTTCCTCTCTTTGTGCTGGCACACTTTTCACATCACCTGTTGACGGCGCTACCGGTACCGCTTTTGCCATTTATTCGCGATGAGTTTGCCCTGGACTATACTCAAGCGGGACTGGTGGTCTCAGTATTCAGTCTGTCATATGGCATCAGTCAGCTGCCGGGGGGGTGGCTCGCCGACCGTATCGGTCCCCGCATAATGATTACTATAGGCATCTGCGGTGTGGCGCTGGCTGGACTCTTAGTCGGGCTTTCGCAAACCTATGTTATGATGATTGCCTTACTGGCACTGATGGGAGTAGTTGGTGGCGGCTACCACCCATCGGCAGCACCCATGATTTCAGCATCAGTCGAGCCGAAGAATCGGGGCCGGGCATTGGGGGTCCACTTAATTGGTGGCAGTGGTAGCTTCTTTCTGGCACCGCTCATTGCCGCTGCCATTGCTGCTACCTGGGGATGGCGAGGCTCATTCATCGGGTTAGCCGTCCCCACTATGATATTCGGCATCACATTTTATGTGCTTCTGGGCCGGCGGGCAAAAATGAGCAAAACCCAACAGACGCTAACCCACCATCCTGACGAGACACCATCTCCACCAGGATATTTACGTCGCCTAGTGGTGTTTATGATTCTAACCACATTCACCGGAGCAGTAACTTTCGCCACAATAGCCTTCATTCCACTGTTTTTGGTTGACCACTTCGGCGTTGGTGAGGGGACAGCGGCCGTCTTTTTATCCATCATCTACTCTGCCGGGCTCTGGGCAAGCCCTTTAGGTGGCTACCTCTCCGACCGCCTGGGGAGAGTGCCGGTGATACTGGCCGCCTCTCTTATTACCGGTCCCGTCATCTACCTACTGAACCTGGTTTCTTATAGCCTGGGTATCGGTGCCCTACTATTAATTATCGGCATTGTTTTGTATATCCGTATGCCGGCGTCAGAAGCTTATATCATTGGTCAAGCGCCAGAGCGTCACCGTTCGATGATATATGGCATATACTACTTCGCGGGCATGGAGGCTGGCGCTATACTTACCCCTGTGATGGGGTTCTTCATCGACCGGTTTGGCTTCTACTCCAGCTTCACCATCGCCGGTATTGCTGTGGTCGCGGTGACGCTAATCTGCTCGGTGTTTTTGTGGGGCAGACGAGACTAACTACCCCGCCAGTGATGGGTTAAGAAGCTGTTTGAAAACTACAGCAAAACATACCTGACCCCCTTTATTACTCCTTCCTTAAGAGAGGGAAGTGCAAAGATTGAGTCAAAAACTGCCTCCTTTTTACCATAAGCTCTCAGCTTTGGGTATTTAGCTTCAATCATAAGCGCACCTTTATAACGGCTGTATTTCCCCTTTGACTTAACGCTGAATAGTGTTAGAATTGTTGTGAAATGTCTGACAAGGGTTTCATTCTTACCCTCCTTAGGCGTGTTTTCAAGTGCCTATTCTATTTATCTGTGACTAAATATATTCCACGGATGTGTCCCAAACACAGGTATACAGCTGTTGAAATCTATGTCCTTGGTTGGTTTGCAATTGAAATATTCTTCTTACTACTCCTAGCCAAAGAATCTCTTACTGGTTGTTCGTGGTTCGTCTGGTTACTACGCTTTCTCATCTGCTATAGACTTTTTGATATTTTTCAATCTTGGGTCAGTCAGTTCGTTCTAATGCCTGACTGGAAACCAATTAACCCCTACAGAAGTCTAGTGTTGGTTTTTATTGGATATATAGAAATCATAATTTCATACGCTCTGATAGCGTTTGTCTTTGGTAGCACTTTTTCCAAACCATTTCTCTCAGTTTTTCAAGCGCTTTATTATAGTTTTACCACTGCAATAACCATGGGCTCTGCATGGAAACCTGAAGGCGCAGGCGGTTATGCAATCTTCTATACACAAATCATGTTTATTTTGCTTTTCATTACTGCAGTAATACAGCGCATATTAGGTCGTTTAGGCGAAGAAGCCCAAGCAGCCAAAAATAAAGGGATTTGGAGAAAGGAGTGAGGAAGCGATGGGAACTAAGGGAAGAAAGAATGTGAAGAAGCCCAAGAAGCCAAAGGAAAAGAAGAAATAGGATACAGGTAAATACTAAATACTAATATCTAAATCCTAAACAAATTCAAATAAATAAAATCCAAATGACCAAAACGGTTTTGAATTTGGAGATTAGAAATTAGATATTGTTTAGGATTTGGTGCTTCGGATTTAAGATTTAATCCTAGGAGGTTGTATCAGTGGAAAGAGTGGGTGAGGTTATTGAAGCCAGCACCACGGGCTTTGTTGCCCAGTGCTATGAGCTTTACCAGTCGCCACCTTTAGGCAGTCTAGTGAAGACCAGAGATTTGCCGCTGGAGCTATATGGCATAGTCTATAATGCTACTACCACCAGCCTTGAACCGGGGCGGCGTCCCATTGCCAGAGGCAAGGATGAAGCCAGCGAGGAGGAGATTTACAAGTCAAGCCCTCAGCTCTTGCAGCTACTTAGAAGCGAATTCAGTGCTTTAGTAGTCGGATATAGAGAGAACGATAAATTGTATCACTACCTGCCACCCAAACCAGCCCGAATCCATGGCTTTGTTCACCTGTGCCCCCCCGGGGAGGTGAAGGAGTTTAGCCAGTCCTTTGACTTCCTCAACATATTGATTAACACTCACCTGCCGGTTCCCGCTGACGAGCTTATTGCTGCCTGTCTGCGTCAGATGAGCCAGGTATATGAAGACCCTCACCCCTTTCTGGTGGTTGCCGGCAAGGAGCTAGCCATATTACTTAGTGGTGAGTTTAATCAACTCAAAGCTATTCTGGGGAGGATTAGAACCAGTTAATAAGCGTGGAACAAAGGATTAAAAGGATAAACTATAGTAAATGATATATGTGCTTAATCTAAGGAGAATGAAGTAATGACTCAGGAAGACATTGGTGGGCAGAGGCTAGGCATCGTCGTCTCTGGTTCATTAAATAAAGGGATAGAGGTTAAACTGCATAGCTCAGCTTCAGTTGAGGATATGGCGGTGGGGCGCTATGTAACTATTGAGGGAAACAAGCGGCGTTTCTTTGGCATGATAACCGATATCAGCCTGGGGGTGATAGACCAGAAACTTACCTTGACTCCACCTGATGTTTCCGACCCGTTTATGGCTGAGGTCTTAGCTGGAACCAGCACCTATGGAACACTCCATGTCTTGCCTACGCTCACCATTAGTGGTGATGCTACCAGCTTACTTGAGGGACCCCAACCGGTTAAGACTGTCCCTAGCCATTTCTCGGCAGTAAACTTGGCATCGCAACGGGATGTGGAGCTAGTCTTCGGCAGTGAGGATGAAAAGAAATTCTATATCGGCACACCACTGGATATGGAGACCAAGATTTGCCTTGACCTGCCGGAGCTGGTCAAACGGTCAAACGGTATATTTGGCAAGAGTGGCACAGGAAAGACCTTTCTTACCAGACTGCTTCTCATTGGCATGCTGCAAAAGGGAACGGCAGTAAACCTGGTCTTTGATATGCATAGTGAGTATGGCTGGGAAAGCAGGAGTGAGGAGGGGCGAAAGGTTAAAGCATTGAAACAGCTGTTCCCGTCAAAGGTAGCTGTATTTACCCTTGATGAAGAAGGTTCACGGCGGAGGCAGGTGAGCACCGATTTTGTGGTTAGAATAGGCTATGACGAGATAGAGCCTGAAGATATGGTATTACTCCGTCAAACTTTAAACCTTACTGAACCTGCCGTTGAAGCCGTATACCAGCTATCCAGGAGGTTTGGCAAAAATTGGTTACAGAGTTCTTTAGACCTGAAAGACTCCGAGGAGACCAGAGAGTTGCTAAAAGAGATGAGCATACACGAGAGTACCTATCAGAACTTACAACGAGGATTAGCAACTATCAGGCGGCTCCCCTTTTTCATACCCCATACTCTCGATAACCCGGTAAAACGCATCCTGGAATACCTTGACCAAGGCATAAATGTAGTTCTGGAATTTGGTAGGTATACTGATATTACGGCTTATATTCTGGTAGCTAACCTGCTTACTCGTCGCATCCATGCTCAATATCGGGAGAGGATGGAGAAGGCAATAGGTGAAGATATTGCCCTACCCCACCCCCTGGTAATAACTATTGAGGAGGCACATAGATTCCTCAATCCAGAGTTAGCCAGCCAGACTATCTTTGGCATTATCGCTCGTGAGATGCGTAAGTATAATGTTACTCTACTGGTAATTGACCAGCGACCCAGTGGTATTGATAGTGAGGTTATGTCGCAAATCGGAACCAAAATAACCTGCCTGCTGGACAATGAGCGAGACATTGATAGTGTGCTTGCCGGTGTATCTGGTAAGAGTGAGCTCAAATCAGTGTTATCAAGGCTGGAATCCAGGCAACAGGCTCTCATCTTCGGTCACGCTGTGCCTATGCCGGTGGTAGTCAGGACCAGAGAGTATGGTTCTCCCGAATCGTATAAGGACTTTATCCCTGGTGGAGAGGCTGAGATAAGAAAACAGGCAGAGAAGGATATAGAGGAGTTGTGGGAATAACACTGCTAAATGAAGTCCTTTTGGAAGGATAGGAAGGCTAATTAACAAAGAAGGGGCTAGCCCCTCTTGAATACCTCTAACCTCTCTTAAATACCCCAGGGTAAAGTTGACAGCAGTATATTTATATATTATAATAGTTGCAAATAAGAAGCATTAGCGATAATTGAAATGACTAGTAAAACTAAGTCCCTCGAGCGTAACCGCAGAGCATTAAATGTAACCGGGCTGAGAATTACCAGCCAGCGGGCTTTAATTCTGGAAATTATTCGCCGCGGGCACCTGGATGCCGATGAAATCTACCGCCAAGCCCGAGAGAAGCAACCTCGCCTTAGCCTATCCACTGTCTATCGAACCCTGCAAGTGCTCAAGAAACTGGGTTTAGTAGAAGAGCTTCATTTTGATGATACTCACCACCACTATGAGGTGAAGCCATCCTCTGACCATCATCACCTGGTATGTCTCGGTTGCGGCCAAGTCATTGAATTTCATTACCCACTATCTCGTTATGTAAAAAGAAATGTCCCTGAAGCCAAAGAGTTTAAGGTCATTGAAACTGAGGTTCGTATGACCGGCTATTGCTCCAAATGTCGCTAGAACAGGCAATAATTTTTTGCTTAGCTTATTGCAAATGCGAGGCATTTGTATTTAATGGAATGACTTAGCTAAAAACACCAGAAAAGGATATGATTTATGTCCGATGGAAAGCAAATAACTTTGGTCCGAATGCAGATTGGGCAAAGCGGCATAGTAGTTCAAATTCAAGGTGGACATGGTCTGGTTAATCGCCTTAATTCTCTAGGCATCAGACCAGGTAAGAGAATAATTAAGGTTAGTTCTATGATAATGCGAGGACCAGTAACCATTGAGGTAGATAGAGCTCAGGTAGCTATTGGTTTCGGTATGGCTAACAGGATAATAGTTGAGCTAGATTAGTAATATTGGAGTAGTAGAATGAAGTGCCATAGTGTGGGAAGTAATAGCCACAGTAAGAGAAGTGATATCAGGAAGATACTACTGATGGGCAATCCTAATGTGGGCAAGAGTGTCATCTTCTCCCGTCTAACTGGAGTCCATGTGATTGCTTCTAATTATCCAGGCACAACGGTAGGCTACACCCGGGGATTCATGAAGCTAGGAGAAGAGGCAGCTGAAGTTATTGATGTGCCTGGCGCCTATACCCTAGAACCAAATTCTGAAGCTGAGGAAGTAGCGTTAAGGATGCTTGACACCGGAGATGTAATCATAAATGTGGTCAATGCGACTAATCTGGAGCGGAATCTTTATTTAACCTTGCAGCTATTAGAAAGAGATATTCCGGTAGTGGTGGCTTTGAATATGTGGGATGACACTAAGCATCGTGGAATACATATTGAATTAGACAAGCTAAGGGAACTTTTAGGGGTGCCGGTTATTCCTACTGTAGCTACAACGGGTGAAGGGATAAAAGAGCTGGTGGGGAATATTCTCAGGGCGGTGTCACCCGACAACCCGGTTCGTAGTCGTGATGAGCGCTGGACTACTATTGGTAGCATCATTGACCAAGTTCAGCGTGTTATCCATCGCCATCATACCTGGCGAGAGCGTCTGGAGGATGCTAGTGTAAAACCATTAACCGGTGGCATAATAGCTTTAGCTGTTCTAGCCAGTGCCTTTTTGGTGATTCGCTTTATTGGTGAGAGCCTGATTGGTTATGTGCTTGACCCCTTATTTAATACCCTGTGGGCACCGGTGTTATTGAGGTTAAGCGACCTGCTGGGGGGTAGTGGTTTTCTCCACGATATTGTGATTGGCAAGATAGCCGGAGGTGAAGTGAACTTTGTTGAGTCATTCGGGCTGCTATCCAGCGGACTCTATGTGCCTTTTGCCATGGTTCTGCCCTATATTATCGCTTTCTACCTGGTGCTTGGTCTGCTTGAGGATATAGGCTATTTGCCAAGACTGGCAGTTTTAATGGATACCATTATGCACCGTCTGGGTTTACACGGCTATGCTATCATTCCTACCTTGCTTGGGCTTGGCTGCAATGTGCCGGCTATTTTAGCTACCCGTGTTCTGGAAAGCAAAAGAGAGAGGTTTATTGCTGCCACATTGATATCTATTGCCGTACCCTGTGCCGCCCTCCAGGCGATGATTTTCGGCTTGGTTGGGCAACATGGTGTGCAGTATGTAGCCATTGTCTACGGGACATTATTCGTAGTCTGGATTATTTTAGGGACTATACTTAACCGCGCTGTAAAAGGATTTAGCCCTGAGCTCCTAATCGAGATACCACCCTATCGTCTGCCATCATGGCGAGCCGTGCTGCAAAAACTGTGGATGAGGGCTTATGGCTTCTTGGCAGAGGCTGTTCCTATAATTCTAGGCGCTGTCCTGGTAATCAATATACTTCTTTTCTTAGGGGTATTTGGTGCTATTGCTAATTTTACCGCACCGGTAGTGACCGGTCTTCTGGGATTACCTAAGGAGGCGGTAACGGGTCTAGTCATTGGCTTTCTGCGTAAGGATGCAGCTCTGGGCATGCTGGCTCCATTAGCCTTAACTGCGAAGCAATTGGTGGTCGGCAGTGTGGTTTTAGCCATGTTCTTTCCGTGTATTGCTGCCTTTGTTGTCTTTCTCAGGGAGCTTGGGGCGGTAAATATGCTTAAATCAGCAGGGATAATGATTTCTGTTGCCCTAATAACCGGGGGAATATTAAACCTGATCCTATAAATTGCTACCCTCTTTTTCCTAGCGCTGTCTATACTGGCCAGCCTAGCCAGTCAAAGACACCAAGCATCTTGAGTCCCATATAAAACACTACCGCGATAAATATCCACCTTAATTGCCTGGCAGGCAGCTTGTGAGCAGTCATAGCCCCAACCTGTGCCATACCAATACTGGTAACTGCCAATAGAAACCATGTGGGCAGATTAATATAGCCTATAGAATAGGCTGGCAAGTTGGGAATACCGAGACCATTTATAATATAGCCAACGACACCGCCAGTGCTGGTGAATATTATCACGGCTAAGGATGTAGCTACAGCATTACGCATTTTGAACTTAAGCGCCAGCACCATTACCGGAACCGCTACTATACCGCCACCAAGACCGGCCATGCCAGTCACCAGACCTACAGGAACAGCCCAGGCAATCCACAGCCAGGGGTTATCCTTAGGTTCCTGTTCACTCTCTAATGATTTACCGATAAGCATCCGGATACCACCAGCCAAGACTACAACGCCAAAGACTATCTTTAGCGCTGCCCCTGGGAGGTGGGTAGCCAGAGTAGCCCCACCGAAGGCAGCTACTGAGCCACAGAGACCCATAATAATGGCTGCTTTCCACCACACCGCTCCCTTTTTATGGTGTCTCCAGGCGCCGCTGGCGGTTGTGGGTAAAATAACCAGCAAACTGGTGCCGAACGCCACCTTCATAGCTACGTCTGTCGACATGCCCATATTAGTAAATAGCATATACTGAACTGGTGTCATAATGAAACCACCACCCAAGCCTAAAAGCCCACTGGCAAAGCCAACACCCACACCAGTTCCCAGAAGGGTAATAATGTGAGCTATCGTCATCTGGCTATTCCTCTCATGTCAGGTATTATTATGTCAAATATTTTAAAGCTCTTCAAGTAAATTGCGAATAGGAACCTTTGCTGGTATAATGGCTTATGACAATGGGGCTGTAGCTCAGCTGGGAGAGCGCCTCCCTTGCACGGAGGAAGTCAGGAGTTCGAGTCTCCTCAGCTCCACTTTGTTCACAAAAAGTCAACCAAAAGTTAGCCAACAAAGGAGATATCTTTAATAAATCGTCATCTTACCCTTGATCAATTCGCCACTGAACTGCGGAGATGGTATGATATATATGCGCAGTCGAATCCGAGATACTTCCCTTTAGAGGATAGAATTTCAACTAAAGCAATTAAAGAAGGCCATCTAGGTATAGAGGATGTGATAGCCATCGTGAACTGGGGTGGCAATCCGTATGGACTATCTGGATTAGTGCATAGGCATAACACAGAATCCCATGTGTTGGCAAAAACGAGAGAAGCAATTGAAGTATTGAATGACCCAGCATGTGCCCTCAGCAACCTACGAAGTATAAAATATTTAGGTCTAGCATTTGCAAGCAAAACACTGAGGTGCTTATGCCCACAGAATTATGGGGCTTTGGACAGTAAATTACGAGGCTGTATTAATCCGAGCCTCCTACCTCAGATTCGTAAAGAAACGACTTTATACTGCAAGTTTCTTGACATCTGCCGCAAGCTCCAGCAAATGGCACTCTCTCCCGGACCCGAACGAAGATCAGATAAAAGATGGTTTATTGCTGATATAGAGATGGCACTTTTTCAGTTCGCATGGTACGGAAAT
>JAUVZA010000036.1 GCA_030602805.1 Dehalococcoidia bacterium
CAATCTTATGTCAGCAAACCTCTCGCCCTTCTTGGTCTCCATCCAGATTCCGCCGCCACCGCCACCGCAGCATAAGCTGTTTTCCCGAGAGCGCGGCTTCTCAATCAGCTCTATACCGGGTATGCTCTGTAGAATCTCACGAGGCTCATCATAAATACCATTATGCCGCCCTAGATAACAAGGGTCGTGATAAGTAACCTTCTTGTTCAACTCTTTTGTTGGTTTTAGCCTACCCTCTCTAATAAGCTCAGTCAAAAGCCGGGAATAATGAATTACTTCAAAATTACCGCCCAGCTCAGGATATTCGTTCTTGATAGTGTGATAACTATGAGGAGATGTGGTTACTATCTTCTTAACACCAAGCTCTTTAAAAGTATCAATATTGGTCTGGGCTAGGGTTTGGAAAAGCTGCTCATCCCCCGCCTTGCGAACGCTCTCACCGGAGCAGGTTTCCCGATTACCTAGGATACCGAAATCTACCTGAGCCTTTTTGAGTAAATTTGCTATAGCTCGGGGAATCCGCTGAAGTTTGGGGTCATAAGCGGCCATACATCCGGTAAAATAGAGCCACTCTGTTCCCTCAGTATATTCTTTTACATCCAGGTCTTTAGCCCAGTTGGCTCAATTTTCCGGGGGCTCCCCCAATGGATTACCTGTGCCCGAAATGTTCTTAATTGTAATCCGGAGCGAGTCGGGAACCTTGGCTATACCTAACTCGGTGATGCCTCTCCGTAAAGCTTTCATAATATCTATTATGCCCACACTGCGAGGGCAGCGCTCAACACAGGCGCGACAGGTAACACAAAGCCACATGTCTTCATCCTCAAAATCAACCAAACCTAATTGTGCCTGATGCATTATTCGGCGAACTAGAAAGCTTCTCACTGTATTCCAGGGACAAACACCGGTACAAAGACCACATTGATAACATAATTTAAGTTCTTCACCACCAGCCTCTTTTATAATATCTGCTACTTCTTTAAGTGGTGCTAACACTGGCATGATAAACCCTTCTCCTCCTTTATTTTTTAGTTACTTGACTAAACTTGGTCAGCCTACGATATCGACTGAACCCACCTAATATCGGATTACATATTGACAAGCTGCAATTCAAACTTCCTTATATCTTCTGAATGTATGAACTTGCCTCACAATCCTCTTCAGCCACTTCAACGTAAGCTCGTGCACTATCACTTCTCAAGTCATTGTGTGCTCTAAAAAACTGCCCGTTAAGGCTTGATTATACTATACACGGTAAGGTATAATCAATTTTAGTTTGTTACGTAACCCAGCTACTATACCACGTCCCTGACTATTTGTAAAGAACAGGATGAGCATGCTGAGCTATTATTTCTGATTTTGCAAGCCAAGCAATGACTATCAAAGATGAGCTGATGGAAACCATGGCTAAAACTAACGCAGCGTTATAAATATGTTATAATATTTTAAGGAGGCAAGCTATGAAGGGAAAGGTAGAAGCAGTCTTGGCTCAAATAAGACCTGCTTTACAGTCAGACGGGGGTGATGTCGAGCTAGTAGATGTGAACGAAGGAGTGATTAGGCTAAAACTCAAGGGGGCCTGCGCTGGCTGCCCTATGGCAACTATGACCTTACGCCACGGGATTGAGCGAGTACTCAAGGAGCAGATCCCCGAGGTTAAGGAAGTGATTGCCGTCTAAAGCAGCAGTTGCTCTTCCAATACCCGCAGCTCTTGTCCTTTATTAGGATGAAAGGGGGGCTAAATGAAAACTCAGAGAATGCGCTTTTCCTGTCATTCTTGCCGTAAAAGGCTAGAATATTCCCCTGGAGAGCCACCCTGCGAGGTGCTCAAGGGCTGGCTGACTGTTTCTTGCTGGAAAGGTTTGGGCTTTGTCGAGCGTTATAACTTCTGCTCCTTCAGTTGCCTCAAGTCTTGGGTGGAAGTCCAGGTTCCTAAAATCCCTAAGGTATTTCTAGAATCATTCAAAGACGATTAAACAATACAAGGAACGAGAGAATTAAAAAATAAAAGATGAAAACAGTTATTTTAGGGCTTGGGAACCCAATTCTTACCGATGACGCTGTTGGAATCAAAATTGCCCAGAAGCTAAAGGGGGGAAATCCTAAATTAGAAGTGATAGAGACAAGCGAAGCCGGAATTGCACTCCTTGACCTTATAACGGGCTATGATAAGCTCATCATTATTGATTCTATAAAAAATGAGCAGGGGAAACCAGGGGAACTCTATAAGCTTGGGCTAGAAGATTTGAAGCCAGCCAAGGATTTTTCCTCATCTCACGGCATAGGCATTGCCACTGCTTTCGAGCTTGGAAAAGGATTAGGGTATAAGATGCCCAAGTTTGTCAGCATATATGCTGTGGGAATAAAGGATAATACCACCTTTAGTGAGAAGTGTACAAAGGAGGTTGAGCAAAGGATACCGTCCATCGTAAAGCAAATCATGAGAAAGGAGAAGTTATGACGGATTTTAAGCCTAAAGTTGTAGTCTTCTGTTGCAACTGGTGTTCGTATGCCGGGGCAGACCTTGCCGGCACTTCAAGAATGAAGATTAAGCCGTATTTCAGGGTAATCAGAGCGATGTGTTCAGGAAGGATAGAACCAACCTTCATCTTCCAAGCCTTTGCTCAGGGAGCCGATGGGGTGATGATAGCCGGATGTCATCCCGGGGATTGCCACTATAATAGTGGTAATTATAAGGCGATGCGAAGGGTGATGCTGCTCAGAAATATGCTTCCGCAGCTTGGGGTAGAGCCCGAAAGACTAAGGCTAGAATGGATTTCAGCCTCTGAAGCGTCAAAATTCCGCTCCGCAGTAAATGGGTTTATTGATGAAGTCACAGAACTGGGTCCCCTTACGTTAAATACGAGAGCGATTAAAGAAACAGGGTAAGCTAGAACTTCTTAAGGAATTTCGCCCTCCCAGGGATTACCAGCTAAGGGGCTGGAGGATTACGCCATAACAGACCGTATCAAAAAGTAACTAGTTTATGATAGTTACAGATATGAAGGTAAATGGTGCAGACCAAAGTAACAAAACTGGCAAAGATAGGTGTGCGTGGTGTGGTGCAGGGGGTTGGCTTCAGACCCTTTGTTTATCGGTTGGCTCAGGAGCACAATTTGAAGGGTTGGGTGCGCAACACTTCAGAAAGTGTAGAGATTGAGGTAGAGGGAAACGAGGAAACCCTAAATAATTTCCTTATCAACCTTAGAATGAAAGCCCCTCCTATGGCACGCATTGAAAGAATCGAGGCTACTTTTTATCCCCCTAATGATTATACTGAATTCCAGATTCTGAAAAGTCTGAGCCAGAAAGGGAAATACCAGTTAGTGTCACCGGACATCGCTACCTGTGAGGATTGTAAGAGGGAGATTTTCTGCCCTACTGACCACCGCTTCCGCTATCCCTTTACTAACTGCACCAATTGTGGTCCTCGCTTTACTATCATTGATGACATTCCTTATGACCGCCCCAAGACTACCATGCACAAGTTTGAAATGTGCCCTGAGTGTCAACAGGAATACGATGACCCCTTAGACCGACGCTTTCATGCCCAGCCCAATGCTTGCCCTAAATGCGGCCCCGGCTTAGAGCTAGTTGATGGTAATGGTAACCCTATTGAGTGCAATGATGTCATTAAAGCGGCAAGCGAACTCCTAAAAGCGGGGAAAATCTTGGCTCTTAAGGGTCTAGGCGGATTTCAACTTGCCTGTGATGCCACTAACGAGGCAGCGGTAAATCTTTTAAGGAGCAGAAAAAGACGCCCTTCTAAACCTTTAGCGGTTATGGTGGCCACTTTGGAAGCTATTGAAAAGCACTGCCTAGTGTCTCCTGAAGAGAGGAAGCTTCTTCAATCTCTCGAGTGCCCGATTGTACTTTTAAGGTGGAAGCATAGTTCATCCAATATATCTCCAGCGATAGCCCCCAATCTAAAGTATCTCGGAGTTATGCTTCCCTACACCCCTTTGCACCATATCCTATTAAGGGAGGTGGGACTTCCTCTGGTCATGACCAGCGGCAACCTCAGTGAGGAGCCCATTGCCAAAGATAACGACGAAGCTTTAACAAGGCTCAGAGGAATCGCTGATTATTTCCTACTTCACAACAGAGGCATTTCTGGTCGCTATGATGATAGCGTCTATATGGTGGAGGGCAAGCCTCAGGCGATAAGACGAGCCCGGGGCTATGCCCCATACCCCATCTTTCTTCCTTTCAAGTCAAAGCAAATCCTCGCCTGCGGGGCGGAGCTAAAGAATACATTTTGCCTTACTAAAGATGAGCATGCCTTCTTAAGTCAGCACATTGGCGATATGGAGAATGAGGAGACTCTAGGACACTTTGAAAATACTATTGAGCTTTATAAAAAACTATTTCGCATTGAACCTGAAATTTTGGCTTATGATATGCACCCAGAGTATCTTCCCACAAAATATGCCCTTCAAGCTGGTTCAGGGCGAGGGTTAAGTCTCACTCCGGTTCAACACCATCACGCCCATATTGTAAGTTGCTTGGTGGAGAATGAGGTCGACGGACCAATTATCGGAGTAGCCTTTGATGGCACAGGATATGGCACTGATGGCACAATCTGGGGAGGGGAGTTTCTGCTAGCTGATTGGCACAGCTTCCGAAGGGTAGGACACTTAGAATATGTGCCTCTACCTGGAGGTGAGGCAGCAATTAAAAAGCCCTATCGCATGACTTTATCTTATCTCTATACCTTGCTGGGAGAAGGCTTCTCCTTAGAAGGTCTTCCTTTTAGTAAGCTTGAGCCCATCGAGCTTGAGATAATAAGACAGCAGCTAAGGCGAGGAATAAACTGTCCTTTGACCTCAAGTGCTGGGCGGCTTTTTGATGCCGTTTCAGCCTTGGTAGGGGTGCGAGAAGAAATAGATTATGAGGCTCAGGCAGCTATTGAGCTTGAGATGCTGACTCCGAATGAAGTAGGTGAATTTGATGCAAAATCCTACCCCTTCTACATCGTTGAGCAGCAGGGGATGAAAGTGGTAAAGTTAGGGGAACTGTTCTTTGCGGTTGTTCAAGATGTTAAAAATCAAGTTCCTGTTCCCATAATATCACTCAAGTTTCATAACACTATGGCTCAAATAATCGCCAGGATGTGTAAATTAATTGCAAGAGAGAGCAGAATAACTCAAGTGGCGCTAAGCGGCGGCGTGTTTCAAAATCGGCTACTCTTGAAGTTAGCTACCGCTGCTTTACAGACAGAAGGCTTCAGTGTGCTTACTCATCACCTGGTGCCCTGCAATGACGGCGGGATTTCCTTAGGGCAAGCGGTGATTGCTAATTTTGCTAGTATTTCAGCAGGAGGCATATAACTATGTGCCTTGCCATTCCAGTGCTCATTAAGTCTATAGAGGACAAAGAGGCTGAGGTTGAGATTGGAGGTATGATTTGTCGCATTAGCCTGTGGCTTACCCCGGAGGCTAGAGTGGGAGACTATGCGTTGGTTCACACCGGTTACGCCATAAATATTCTAGACCAAGAAGAGGCCGAGGAAACTTTAAGGCTCCTTAGAGAAATAGCGGAGTTGGCTGAGGGGGAAGGTTGAAGTTTATTACTGAATTTCGGCGCTCTGAACTGGCCGAGGGGTTAATCTCCCAAATTCATCGCCAGTCCAAGACCCCAGTGCGTTTCATGGAGTTCTGTGGTGGTCATACGGTAACCATCTTTAGATACGGCATCCGCCAGCTTTTGTCCAAGACCATTGAAATGGTATCCGGCCCAGGTTGCCCGGTCTGTGTTACCGCTAACGCTGACCTGGATAAGGCAATTGCCTTATCCCAAATCCCAGAAGTAATCATTGCCACCTTCGGCGATATGCTAAAAGTCCCGGGGAGCCATTCTAGTTTACAAAAGGTCAGGGCTAACGACGCTGATGTGCGTGTGGTATATTCTACTACGAATGCCCTTGAGATAGCGGCAGAGAACCCTACTGAGTCCGTGATTTTCCTCGGAATTGGATTTGAGACTACTGTCCCGACTATCGCTGCTTCTATACTCCAGGCAGAGGAAAGAGGAATAAAAAATTACTATATTCTTTCAATGCATAAGCTTTGCCCTCCAGCAATTCGAGCACTCCTTGATTCAGGTGAGGTCAAACTTGATGGGCTGATATGCCCCGGGCATGTATCAGCTATTATCGGCTCCCATCCTTGGGAATTCATCGCTAGAGATTATGGTATCCCCTGCGTAGTCTCTGGTTTCGAACCCTTAGATATCCTGCAATGTATCGATATGCTGGTGGCTCAGGTTGAAAATGGCGAGTCTAAGGTTGAAATTGCCTACCGACGAGGAGTGCGCCCCGAAGGCAACCAACAGGCTCTAAAACTTATGGAGCAGGTGTTTGAGCCTTGTCTCGCCGAGTGGCGAGGGATAGGAGAGGTTCCCGATAGTGGCTTAAGGCTGAGGAAAGAGTATCAACACTTTGATGCTGAGCTTGCTTTTGATATTGACCCCGGACCCCCTTATGAACCTAAGGGTTGCATCTGTGGCGACATCCTGCGGGGGGTAAAAACCCCGGCTGATTGTAAGCTCTTCGGTAAAGCTTGCACCCCAGAGTATCCTGTAGGACCCTGTATGGTCTCTTCAGAGGGCAGTTGCTCTGCTCACTATCTTTATGGAGAGGGGTTTGAAGGATAAAATTCTGCTAGCCCACGGCAGTGGAGGGAAGCTAGCCCACGAGTTGGTAGAGAAAAGCTTTGTTAAAGCTTTGGCTAATCCCTTTTTAGCTAAATTAGATGATTCAGCGGTTATGGACTTCAGTGGAAAGCTGGCTTTCACTACCGACAGCTACGTGGTGAGTCCTATCTTCTTCCCCGGTGGAGACATTGGGAAGCTCGCCGTTTATGGCACAGTAAATGATTTAGCTATGTCTGGTGCCAAACCGCTTTATTTAAGCCTTTCCTTCATCATTGAAGAAGGGCTTCCCCAAGATGAACTGAACGAAATTGTAGATTCTGTCCAGAAGGCAGCTCAAGAAGCAGGAGTGGAAATTGTCACTGGAGACACCAAGGTGGTACATCGAGGTAGCGCCGATAAGCTCTTTATCAACACTGCCGGCGTAGGCATAATACCGAAGGGGGTCGATATCTCTGGGAGCAGCGCAAGACCAGAGGATAAGGTGCTTTTATCAGGGTCCATAGGCGACCATGGAATAGCCGTGCTCAGCCAACGGGAAGGGTTAAGCTTTTCTACACAGCTTGAGAGCGATTGCGCTCCACTGGGGAGCTTAGTGGCTGAAATGTTAGCCGTTAGCCCAAATATCCATTGCTTACGCGACCCTACCAGAGGCGGTTTGGCTACTAGCTTGAACGAACTGGCAAAGCAATCAAAGGTAAGCATAAGAATTGAAGAGGAGAAGATTCCAATAGGGGAAGAAGTACTGGCTGCTTGCGAGATGTTAGGCTTTGACCCCCTTTATATAGCCAATGAAGGTAAGCTGGTGGCTATAGTCCCAGCCAAAGATGCCGATAAGATTCTCAAAGCAATGCGAGAAAATCACTATGGAACAGGCGCAGCTATCATCGGTGAGGTGAAGGCAGAGCATCCCGGCCGGGTGGTAATGAAAACCTGTCTGGGAGCTTCACGAATAGTTGACATGCTAGTCGGAGACCTACTGCCCAGGATTTGTTAAAATGTGACAAATTATGGCGGATTAGGCGAGCTCTGGGTTCGTTTATATAGATGCTAGGCGAAACGGTGCGCCCGAATCTGGATTAGAAAAGAGAGTATAAAATGCGATACCTAGTAACCGCTGAAGTTCCTACAACCGCTATCCCAGGCTCCCCCGACCAGACTATCTCGTACATAGAAAATATGGTCATTCCCATGCACGAAGCCTTGATTAAGCTGGAGGCGGAGAAGAAAATCCTCGCTGCAGGATGTCAGGTTGGAAAGAAGGCAAAGTGTCGTTTAAGCTAAACTATCAAAGCTGGGTGGAGCGAAGCTTTCGGAAACAGTATCTGAAGATACTACGAAACCACCTTACCAAGCTCTCGCCGAGCCAAAAGAATGAGATGTGCCACGAAATCGAACGGCTTGCTGGTGAATTGGCCGAAGAGAATGAGGCAATGATTGTTGATAAAGCGGCGAGAACGCATCTTGGGATGACTACCCTCGTGCTGGCAAGTTATCGAGTATTGCTGTCGCATGTCAAAGAAAGTGAATCAGTGATTAACCTCCTTGACGATGCCTTCGCAGGTGTCGGTCAGCGGTGGATCAAACTGTACACTCGCCTCATGCTACGATTCAGCCGTGACCCCTTCCGCAAAATGATTGAAGTGAGTCAAAAGCGGGCCATAAACAATTACGGAGAGACATTCACATTCGAGTATTCAGGCGATGGACGGAGTTATTTCGTCATAACTACCAAAAAGTGCTTTTACCACGATTTCTTTGTTGCGAATGATACTCCAGAATTGACGCGTGTTTTTTGCAGCGGGGACAAGAATTGGTTTGAAGAGATCAATCCCGACAAGCACGGTTTTCAATTTGAGCGTCCCACCACACTGGGATACGGGGGTGCTGAGTGTCCATTTCAGTTCAAAAGGGTTGAGTGTCGTCGCTAATCCACGCAATTTCTGAGACTGCGACGCTAGAATCTCAGCCGAGGAAGGTTGCGCCTAACAATGCGCTGCACTCCGCTCCCCTAATGGCAATTGCTAAGTTCACTCATTAGCCATCATTTCCAAGGGTAAATATCAGGGAAGCAAACCAATAAGGCAAAACACCGTAGTAACTGAATGCCGCAGTAGCAGAATATTACTTACATTAAGCAAGATCAGTGGAAATTGTCCATGAAGCTGGATTTATGAATGACCAATTAGCCATTACTACAGCTCAGCTTGCCGAAATCATCATTACCATCCTGGTCTTTAGCACCATAGCTTGCCTAAGAAGGCACCCCAGGTTAGACGGATTTTGGACAGGCATGTTTAGACAATGGCGAGCCGCTGCGATTCTAACCCTATTTTATTTAATCTCACTCGGCATATCACTAACCGGACTTGAAGCTGATCTACCCCATATCGTGATTTCCACCGTGGCAAGTGGTGGCTACATGTTTTGTCTCATTATGCTGGGATTGGGTCTTACTGCCAAAATAGCTGGTTTTGAGCCTTTTCAGCTTCGCCGTGGTGTCAAGGCTATTTCAGGTATACTCATTGGGGTACTCATTCTCTTGGTTCTAGCGGGCCTGATAAATATGCCTATTGGTCAGGGGCTTATTGCTCTTGGCATCACCGGTCCTCCTGAAGTGGCTTCAGGATTGGAGTTCTTTCAAGGTTTGTTGACTTTTCAGGTCTTCTTTATGCTTCTTACGGGGGCCGGTATTGCTGAAGAAGTTTTCTATCGACTTTTGGTCATGAGCGGGCTCTGGTGGCTTCTTAAACGACCTTCCTTAGCCATATTGATCTCAGCAATACTCTTTGGACTTTATCATTTAAGTCCGCTGAATAATCTCTATCTCTCCTTTTGGGACTATCCAGTTTATCAGTTTATTACTACTTTTTTATTTGGTTTGGCAGCAGCTTGGGTTTATCAAAGGTGGGGGTTGGAGGCAGCTATTCTGGGGCATACTCTTGGGAACTCCACTGGTGTAGTGATAATGAAGTTCGGCTTGTGAAGGAGTGACTAACTTCATCAGCACTTTATGGTAATCTGAATGGGAAGTGGCAAATTTGAATGGTAAACCAAACCTATCAATACTTCGCTTAGCACAGGCTTTGCGGTAGCTCGAAAAATATTTAAAAGGAGGTGATATATTTATGGATACGAACCAAGAACATGAAAAGGAAAAACGAATGTGGATGTTGGGCTTCCTAGGTTTCTTAGGATTCCTGGGATTTCAGGCGTTTGGAGTACATGAACCTTGGTTGCTATTTAATTTCTGCCTATTTGCTCTCCTTTCATTTTTCAGGTACCCTAAAGAGGAACTCAAATATTTAGGTATTCTTGGGGTAATAGGTTTGACCGTAGCAATACTAGGAGTTATAGGATTATTCACAGTATAGAAAATGATGCCACTGCTTTCCCCGACTCTGCGGCGCTTCGTAAAGCCTGAAGAGGTTACCGTGAACTATAGGTGGGAATAAGGAGCAATTTGACATGCTAGAATTTGCCCACGTGTTTGTTGAAGGATGCGGATATGACTACTAGCTACTGGCTTTATCTTAGGGATGTTTTTATTAATCCAGTACGGGCAGCTAATGCGATTCTGCGCGAAAATAGTCTAAAGAGGGTCGCCATATTCTCATTTTTAGTTGGGAGTATACCGTATTTTGTTATTGTTATAACAGGCTATCAAGCTCTTGGATGGGAAGCATTCCCTTATAAAGAATATTACCCCTACTATTTTTCACCTTACTGGTGGGAGGTTTTTGTGGTCCCTATATGGGGACTGGTAATTGCCTTGGGTTTTGGAATCTCCTGCTATTTTCTTGGAAAACTTCTCGGTGGGAAAGGTACTCTTTCACAGGTAATAGCGTTTGTGCTTCTTGCTTCTGTGGTCTCACTACCGATAATGGTTATCGCCGACATTTTAAGAATAACCTATCGCCCTGATTTGATAATTGACTTTGCTAAATATGGAGAGCTTGTTGCCTCTTTTGATTCTTACTCGAATAAAGTTATATGGTTTATTGAAGTTTCTTATTTTTATTTTGCCATGGGTTGGCAGGGAATTGTTACCATCATAGGCCTGGCTATAATTCATAAGATTAGGTGGTTTAAGAATATCCCTGGCCTTGTTCTGGGGAATGCTATATTCTTTGGCTTTTTGCTATTGATCAAAGACTATGTTGCTTTGATCATCTAATATAAAGTTACTTATAGAAATGCATGAATTTGCTATAACTCAGAGTATGTGCGACATTGTCCTAGAACAAGCCAAAAAGGCTAGAGTTAAGAAAGTGGGAAAAATCAACCTGGTTATCGGGGAAATGACTGGGGTTGTTGGCGACTGCGTGCAGTTTTACTTCGATTTTATTAGCAGGGGAACCCTGGCCGAGGGGGCTGCTCTTTCTTTTGTGATGGTTCCTCCAAAGGCTCGATGTCGGGACTGTGATAAGCTTTTTGACCTTAAGGAATTTGATTGGACCTGCCCCTATTGTGGGGGTAATAGCTTGCAAATCGTAGCTGGTAAAGAGCTATTTGTAGAAAGTATCGAGGTGGAATAGATGGAAATCAAGGTTCTCAAAGACATTCTTAGCGCTAATGAGCAGATAGCGGAGAGGAACCGGCAGTTACTTGATAGCAAAAGCGTATTTGCTGTGAACTTGATGTCCTCGCCGGGCGCTGGTAAGACTAGCCTCATTTTGGAAACAATAAAGATGCTGAAAGGGAAAACCAGAATTGGTGTTATTGAAGGTGATGTGAGTTCAAGCCTGGATGCTGAGACAATAGGCAAAGAGGGCGTGCCTGTAATCCAGATAAATACTGGTGGGGGATGTCACCTTGATGCCAATATGCTTTCGAGTGCCCTGAGCAACGTGCCTCTCCAGGATATTGAGCTACTCCTTATTGAAAATGTGGGCAATCTAATCTGCCCTGCAGGATTTGCTCTCGGTGAGCATAAAAAGGTTTTAATTTCAAGTATACCTGAAGGGGATGACAAGCCATTTAAGTATCCTTTAATGTTTCATAAAGCAGATGCCGTGCTAATAAATAAAATCGACCTTTTACCCTATCTAAAGTTTGATACCCAGAGCTTTTCCCAGGCAATCAGAGGGATAAACGAAAAGGTAGAGATTTTCCAAATCTCCTGCGCTACGGGGCAAGGAATTCAAGAATGGCTCTCCTGGCTTCTGACTCAGATGAGCAGGAGATAGTTGCATAAAAAGAAAGAAGTTATCATGATGGAGAAAAGGGTTGGATTTATCGGTCTTGGTATCATGGGGATGCCTATGGCCCGCAATCTAATTAAGGCAGGGTTTGAGGTCGTTGTTTATAACTGCACCACCTCCAAAGCTGAGCAAATGGTCTCTGAAGGGGTCAAAAAAGCTGACTAACCTAAAGACAGCCCGCTACTTGAGACCAGCCGTCAGTCCACCTCGATCAGCTGGCTCCCCGAAGCCTTAAATAATCGGTCAAAGACAGCCAGACCGATACCCTCCCTTGACAGAGCCAGGGCGAGAATATAGTCGACCCCTCTCTTATCAAGAGCACGCATTGCCTCAAACAACTTACTTGCTACCGCTTCCATGGTTGTGAAAGAGCCTAAGCCTATCGCAACCACATCCTCGTCGGTGAAGTGGGAAAGCTCCTCCTCTGGAACCATGACCCCTATTTCACTCCCTGGCTTGAGCTCTTTGATCCTTTCCCTCATAGCGGCGATAACTCTTTCCCGGCACTTACCCCCAAATAGCAGCACCTTGGCTCTCGGCGCATAGTGCTGTTTCATTTGACCGGGGGATTTGAAGACTTCATCGCCTGTGCCTGAAAAGACCGGGACCTTGCCTAGAATCCCTTCTAAACACTCCCGGCTCACTCCACCTGGTCTCAGGATTGCCGGAGGCGAACAGGTGAGGTCGAGCACTGTGGATTCGACTCCAATCTGAGTTGTTCCGCCATCGAGGATTAGGGCTATCTTGCCGTCCAAATCCTCTATAACATGGTCAGCACAGGTTGGACTGGGACGACCAAAGCTGTTTGCCGAAGGGGCACCTATAGGGATCCCGGCTTCCTCAATAAGAGCCAGGGCGATTTCATTTTGGGGCATACGCACTGCCACAGTAGGAAGACCGGCAGTGACGATGTCAGGTATTTTGTCAGCTTTGGCGAGGACTAGAGTAAGAGGGCCAGGCCAGAAGGTATCTATCAGTTGCCATGCAACCTCAGGGGTCCCGTTCACCACCGTAGGCAGCATCGCTATACTAGCAACGTGAACAATGATAGGGTCAAAGGTAGGTCTTCCCTTTGCTGTAAAAATCTTTGCCACTGCCGCTTTATCTGTGGCATCGGCACCGAGTCCATACACAGTCTCGGTAGGGAAGGCAACTGTCTCCCCTCTCCGAATTAGGTCAGCTGCCAGCCTTATATTTTCCTTAGAATCGGCTTTAAGGACTTGAGTTTGCACCCAACAGCCTCTTATATGCCTCTAAATATTTCTTGCTAGTTTCCTTGATTACTTGGGAGGGCAGTCCCGGTGCTGGGGGATTTTTGTCCCACTTAATCCCTTCTAAGTAATCCCTCACAAATTGTTTATCGAAACTAGGCTGAGGTTTTCCTGGTTCATATTCTGCTTTTGACCAGAATCGGGATGAATCCGGGGTAAGGAGTTCATCTATCAGGATAACCTCTTCTTCATAAATCCCGAACTCGAATTTAGTATCAGCAATGATTATTCCCCTCTCCTCAGCATACTCGGATGCCTTCAAGTATATGTTGAGGGATACCTCCCGGAGTTTTGAGGCAAGCTCTGCCCCCACTAGATTTTGAAGCTCGGCAAAGGTTATATTCACATCATGACCGGTTTCGGCTTTGGTCGATGGGGTGAAAATAGGCTCTTCCAGTTTCGCTGATCCCCGAAGCCCGGGCGGAAGCTTAATTCTGGACACCATCCCCTCGCTCTGATATTCCTTCCAGGCTGAGCCCGAGAGATATCCCCGCACAATGCACTCCACAGGGATCGGCTTAGCTTTCTTGACTAGCATTGTCCGCCCCTCCAAAAGCTCCTCTTCTTCCTCAGACAGGGAGGAAATTCCCCCTAGCACGGCATGATTGGCAATAATATCCCGGCTGAAACCAAACCAGAAGAGGGAAAGGGTAGTAAGGATTTTGCCCTTTTTAGGGATGCCGATGGGAAGGACCACATCAAAGGCAGAAATCCGGTCGGTGGCGACGATGAGAAGCCTATCCTCCAGGTCGTAGATATCCCTCACCTTTCCCCTTTTGAAAAGCTTTAGATTTCTTAAATTGGTATCTAATAGAACTTCCTCTATGTGAACCTCCTTTCATTTTACCTTTCTAAAGCAATAAGGCTCTATCTTGAAGCTTCCCCTTACGACGCCGCTCAAGAAGGTCAATGAATGCCTCGACCCTGGTTTGCCTGCCGGCTTTCCCCATTTGCTCATCACAGGCTATGGTAAGTACGGGGATACTCTCCTTGGTAAAGGGCATAATATTCTGGGCAATGACCTCGGGCATACAAGTGAAGGGCATCAAGTGAATTATGCCGTCATAATCGTTGGCACGGCGGACTTTCTCCCCTACAGACTCAAAGCCGTGACCGCCGACGTCACGCTTCAGGTAGGGGTGGGCGAACCTTTTTAGCTCCTTCTTCTCATCATTGAGGGCATTGAGAAAGGAACTCCACTTAGTCCACTCCGAGAAAAAGGTTGACCTCGTGCGTCTCACCTCCACCCCCATTTTCCCTAGCTCGATTTCCAGGTTCATATTGGAAAAGGACTCCATTACCACATACATCTCGCCAACAATGCCGACTTTGAGAGGCACAACCTCACCATCCTGCGGTATTTGTTCCAGGTTCTCAATGCATCCCTGCACCACCCGTTTCAGAGAAGCCAGGCTTGCGGCTCCATCAATAGCTCCAATCGCTTCTTTATAAAGGCGGTCGGCTGCTCCCTTTTCCAACTCCACAGGACGAACCTTTTGCACCTGCCGCTCCAGTTCATCCAAGGCTCTTAGTTTGGCCACCCCCAAGTAAAAGACAGAGATTATCGTCGGCCAAGAGGCATCGTTAGATACACGCTTGATCGCCCTGAGGACGCCAATCAGTCCTGAGTTATGGAATTTGAGGAACTTGAATTTGTATCCGAGGTCACGGAGAATTTGTTCTTGAACCTTAGCGTAGTAGCCCATACGGCAAGCATTAAAGCTGGTTACCATACACAAGGTGTCTGCTCCTTGCTCCAGGCACTCGATAAATGTCCCCAGTATGCCCTTGAAAGGAAGGCAGACAAACTCGGGGGAATATCTGATGCCTAGAGAAAGGGTGCGCTTGGTAACGGGTGGCACGACTAGGGAGATATTGAGCTCCTGAACTATTGTCTTAAATGCGGCAAACTTATCCCCCAGGTTAGGTATACCCAGGATACTGATTCTCTCTTGCTCCTCTTCCTCGGTGACAAACTGAGGAGCATACACACGCCTCGGACAAGTCGTTTTTCTCCGTCGAATCATATCGAGGAAGGCTTCAAGGCGGGTCACCAGGCCTGCTTCCGCAGTATGCTCGTCAAAGGTGAGGTGCATAAACGGCTTGCCTTGCTGCTTAGCCCGGCGCTGGAGTAACTCTACCATTAAGGAGTCAGGCCCACAGCCAAAGGTAACAGCGGAAATCACACCATCAATTTCGTTTCTTGGTAGATAGTATGCTCCGGCCCCGATTATCTCGTCCTCACAGGTCCAGTAGGGTCGCTCTACTAGCTGGTAGAGGGAAGCACGGAGTTCGCTTCTCCCCACCATCTCAGGGAAAAGAACCTTAGC
>JAUVZA010000094.1 GCA_030602805.1 Dehalococcoidia bacterium
CTGGTAATAAAAGGATAGAGCATATCTGGAGTAATAGTCCCCTTACCTGGATAGTTATGACCCACTGGCTCAGAGGCATGGGTAAGCAGAATTAGCTTATGCTTCCTTATTACCTTAATAAGGGGCTCTATCACCTCCTCATCCCTGAGGTCAAATAATTGGATATCCGGCCTTATCTCACCAACCCCCCTAATCCCTTCTTGGGCACAGCGCTCGATTTCAGTTATAGCTGCTTCATATGAGTGGGGCTGAACAGTACAGAAACCTACTAGTCTCTGGGGATAGCGGGCTACTGACTCTAAGATGTAGTCGTTGGTTTCAACACACAGCTCGTGCGTGGTCCAGCCAATATTAGCAATAACCGAAATATCAACCCCGGCTTTATCCATACTGGCAATGAGCTCATCAGTAGTGACCAGCTTGGCGTTCTTCTCGGAGTAGAGGATAGCGAAACAGGGGTCACTATCAATATACTTACTGCGGTTTTTCTTTATCTGAGGCGGAAATACATGAGTGTGAAAGTCAATAATCATTGCCAAATTATAGCAGAACAACCGGCATTACTTCAATGCACCGAAACTGGGCAAAATTATTATTTTATGCTAATTTACTTATATATAATTTTCTGGCGATTTACGTTACTAATAGAAAGGAGGAATATCAGATGAAAGGTAACACTGCCGTAGCAAAAATTCTGAAAATGGAAGGAGTAGAGTTTATAAGCGGTTTCCCATCTAACCCTATATTGGACTCAGCGGCCGAAGAAAGTATCAGATTTATAAAGTTTAGGACAGAGCGAGTAGCGGTGCAAGTGGCTGATGGCTTTAGCCGGGCTTCATATGGTAAGCGCTTTGGTGTCTGTGCCGTGCAATATGGACCAGGAATTGAAAATGCTTTTTCGGGTGTAGCACACGCCTTTGCCGATTCTGTACCAATTCTACTGCTGCCAGGCGGATTAGAGCGGCGTCGAATTACTACTCTCCCTAGTTTCAGTGCAGTGGAAAACTATCGGGGAATAACTAAATGGGTGGATTCGATTAATTTCGCAGACCAAGTACCGGAGATGATGAGACGCGCCTTTACTTACCTTAGAACGGGGCGGCCAGGTCCAGTAATGCTTGAGCTACCTAAAGATGTAGCCGATGAAGAGTTTGACGATGCGATGTTTCAGTATAGACCGGTAAAAGGTGTGAAGACTGCGGGAGACCCCGCCGATGTGAGGAAAGTGGCTAAGGCTCTGATAACAGCAAAGAATCCAATCATCCGCGCAGGACTGGGGGTTCTCTACGCTTCCGCATGGGATGAACTTTGTGAGCTCGCGGAGTTACTGCAAATTCCGGTGTTCACGACTATGTGTGGGAAGAGTGCTTTCCCTGAAAATCATCCATTATCTCTTGGAGCTGGTGGGCGAACCCGGCCCAAAATGGTGATACACTTTCTAAATAAAGCCGACTTAGTATTTGCTATCGGCTCCAGCTGTACAAGAGAGACTTTTACAACTCCTATTCCTGATGGCAAGGTTATCATGCAATCTACTATAGATGAACGCGATATTAATAAAGATTACTCTATAGAGCAGGCAATTATGGGAGATGCCAAGCTGGTGCTGAGGCAGCTTATTGATGAGGTTAAAGAACAAATTGGCCCTGAAGGCAAAAAGGGGAATGACGCGGTTGCTAGAGAGGTTAGGGCGGTCAAAGGTGAGTGGTTGAAAGAGTGGATGCCGAAGTTTACCTCCAATGAGGTACCCATCAATCCCTACCGGGTAATCTGGGACCTGATGCAGGTATTAGACAGGGAGGAAACAATCATAACTCATGACGCTGGAAGTCCGCGAGACCAAATGGTTCCCTTCTACGAATCTATTATACCAGGGGGCTATATCGGTTGGGGGAAATCGACTACACTTGGTAGTGGAATGGCCTTTGCTATGGGAGCAAAGCTAGCCAGACCCGATAAAACTGCGGTCAATCTTATGGGTGGCGGCGCCTTTGGAATGGTAGGCATGGACTTTGAGGCGGCAGTAAGGGAGAGAATCCCTATCCTGACCATCGTTGTAAATAACTCTAAGCTTGGGGGATACCAAAAGAGTTGTCCGATAGCTTCTGAGCGCTATAATCTCCATCTCCTTTCCGGAAACTACACTAAAGTCGCTGAAGGACTTGGGGGCTACAGCGAAAGGGTTGAGCAGCCACATGACATTATTCCAGCAATCCAAAGGGGGAAGAAGGTGGTAGACTCGGGGCAGCCAGCACTTATTGAAGTTATCACTCGAGAGGAGCTAGATTTTTCCACATATCAATAAGTCCTTTGTTTCGTGTGAACCTTAGAGGAGATTGTTAGCTTTAGGGGGTTGGTTAGTCTGAGAATATTTCCTACTGTGGCTAATCATAAGCTAATGCGCAGAAGCAGCCAATTGCTATTTCTCCAGCCTAATCAAGATTAACTTTATGGCTCGCTCGGCGGCATCGGCGATTAACTTCTCCGCATTAGCCAGGGATTTCCTCAGGCTGATAGGGCCGGGAGTGATGCTTAAGGCAGCATCTATGCCATACTGGTAGAGCTCTTTATAATCACCGGCCACCTCGCCAGCGATGACTACCACGGGAATGTGGAATGCCTTTGCCTTTGTAGCAACACCGACTACTGTTTTACCAAATAGCGTTTGCGTATCCATTCTACCTTCACCGGTGAAAACAAGAGATGCCTCTTTGAGGTAGCCTGTAAGCCCCACCACCTCGCTGACAATTTCTATCCTCGATATTAGCTTAGCTCCTAGGAAAGCTATTAGCCCAGCCCCCAGTCCTCCAGCGGCCCAGGCATTTAAGGCAACCTACTTATTCAACAGAATTAGTGGGAGCTGTGCTTAAATTTCTAGAGCAGTGGGAAAAATGTCAGGAAAGGAGGATGTGTCACTAATCATATGAATGAGTACAAAACTTGACAAAGTTACTATTTTATGCTAATTTACCCTTGACATCCTTAGCGACTTGTTGTATATTAAGGATGGCTAGATATTAGTGATGATGAGGCTAGATACATAAAGTAGAAAAGCGGTGATTGATAACCAGGCGAACGGCTTGGTGATTCATCACCAAGCCGTTTTGTATTGTCTATATAGCACCTTAACAATTGAATATGATGACTAATATCAAATCTGAAGCAGGTCAAGCGGTGAAGGCGCATGGTGGATGCCTTGGCATCAAGGGCCGATGAAGGGCGTGGCAAGACTGCGAAAAGCCTCGGTCAGCTGTCTAGCAAGCAAACCGAGGATACCCGAATGGGGCAACCCGCTCAGGTAAAACCTGAGCACCCCCAGCTCAACACATAGGCTGGGAGGGGGTAAGCAGGGGAAGTGAAACATCTCAGTACCCTGAGGAAAAGAAATTATTCCCTGAGTAGTGGCGAACGAAAGGGGAAAAGCCTAAACCTTATAAGCTAAGTGGCTCTGAGGCCTAAGCTTACAGGGGGTTGTAAGGCAGGTAGGACCTATCTCAGAATAGGTCAAGGAGTTACAAACTGAACCCTAGTCGAAGGTTCCTGGAAAGGACAACCACAGAGGGTGACGGTCCCGTAGACGAAAGGGGGAAGCTCCTTACCTGTACTTGAGTACCACGGGACACGAGGAATCTTGTGGGAATCTGCCCTGACCACAGGGCAAGGCTAAATACCCTTGATGACCGATAGTGAACTAGTACCGTGAGGGAAAGGTGAAAAGTACCCCGGGAGGGGAGTGAAATAGACCTGAAACCGTGTGCTTACAAGCAGTCAGAGGTCGCCTTAGGCGACTGATGGCGTGCCTATTGAAGAATGAGCCGACGAGTTAATCTGTGTAGCTGGTTAAGCAACTATCGTTGTGCAGCCGAAGCGAAAGCGAGTCTTAATAGGGCGATTTAGTTGTATAGATTAGACCCGAAGCCGGGTGAGCTATCCATGGCCAGGGTGAAGCCTCGATAAAATCGAAGTGGAGGCCCGAACCGGTCAGCGTTGCAAAGCTGTCGGATGAGCTGTGGATAGAGGTGAAATGCCAATCGAACCCGGGGAT
>JAUVZA010000104.1 GCA_030602805.1 Dehalococcoidia bacterium
GCTCAAATAGAAATCAGGCATAGTTTACCTCCTTAGTGTAGCCTTAATTCGCCTTCTCCAGTTATGGTGCCGGCACCGGTAACATCTCCCCAGGCGTGAACCTCACCGTCAATTCTAAGCTCCCCATCAACCACCAGTGCCAGGACTGCCCAGACATCTCCTGAGGAGACATGATAGACTCCCCCAGCGGGTATCACCTCGTCTCTGCACTCCAAGCCAAGAAGCGCATTGCTTATTTCATGTCTTGACAAAGCGTAGTGTCTGTCTGTTGTCATCTATCTACTCCTGTGTCACCGCCCAAATATTGAGAATACCGGCTGTTGGGGCAATGGCAGTCGTTATCCTGACTCCAAAGAACGGGAGCCAGTCATCCCAGGCTAGACCTACGCTGATATTACTGTTGGCAGGACAAGGCAAGGCACCATTTATATTCGTAGCCAGGTTCATATCATCAACGAAGTTACCTATAACCTGAATATTGACTGCTTGGTTAAGTGAGGACGCCACCTTAAGCAAGATCCTTTTGCCCTCAGTCCAATTAACCATCGTGTCGGAGAGAAAAGTGCCTACTGCCCGGATATCGTTACTATATATCTGCTGTGGGGCTTTGGCCTTCCAGGGGGTTAGGACGGTAACCTCTACACCGGGCGCCACCCCTTGCGCGGCAAGCCACTGCTGCATTAAGTTAATCAGGGTAGTCTGGCCATCGGCTACTTCGGCTAGCACTTGAATTAGAGCTGTCAGGGCTTCTATCAGGAAATTAAGCTTTTCTTCCGGAGGGGCTGCCTCGACCGGCTTAGCCGCCAGGAGCAGGCCTAACATTGTCCCGAGCACGGTGCCTCCGACGCCACCAACTACAATTCCCCCTCCCCTATCTTTTTCTTGAGCCATTAGAGCACTCCCGCCATTACCTTGTCCCAAACGTCCTTGGGCAGCTCATCTCTACTAGCCAGTCCCCACTTGGCCCTGAATAGATTCGTCATAGCGCACTTCCAGATGGTAAAACGGATATTGATAGTTCTGGCTACCGTTGCATTGAGCCTGATCCTTAACTCATCGAGGGCGGGGATAAAACAGCTAATCTCTTTACTAAGAGCTTCCTGAACGGTGATGGCGCCCGCATTCACCGTATAGGGTTGACCAAATGCCCAGGTAGGCAATACCACGTAGTCAGATACATAGTCCCTATCAACAGCTATCTGGATGCCATCGGTAGCTGCGGTGCCCGGGTCGGCAGTCATCTTGGTAAGGACCAGGAACTGGTCTTTGGCTGGATGAAGTGTCTCAGCATAAACAGTCCCGATGGGCACGGTATATTGGAAGGCATGGGTTTCTTCTTGGATAACCTGGAACTCCCTGGAGATTTGCTCTGACAACGGTAGTGGTAGTAGCCCCTTCTCCACCGTGTCGGCAATACCTAAATCCTTATTTAGCTTCTGCTCATCGGGGGTAAGAGTTATACCATAGCGGAGCTTATGGGCTACAGTAGGCTTAATGACCCATAGAGAGAAAAAGGTCTTGAAGTTATTTATGACACCTGCTGAGCTGTTATAGAGATTGTAATAGAGCCTCTTTTTGGCCAGGAGCGAGAGGTTGTTGGGT
>JAUVZA010000070.1 GCA_030602805.1 Dehalococcoidia bacterium
GTAATTGACCAAGCCAGAAAATGAAATAACCTGGAAAGACCTGGAAATTGGCTCCATAGTAACTGAGCCGGGAAGTGCCAGTCAATATAAGACTGGTGACTGGCGGTCACAAAGACCAATCTTCGATAAGAGCAAATGCAACAAAAAATGCACCCTTTGCTATATCTTCTGCCCCGATAGGTGCATTGAACGGAATGCTGATGGATATTTTGACGCCAATCTCTTTTATTGCAAGGGATGTGGCATCTGTGCTGAGGAGTGCCGGAGAAAAGCAATAACAATGGTAGAGGAGGGGGAATAATGGCAAAAAGGATAGGAATAGAAGTCTCTGTTGCCATTGGTGAAGCGGTCAAACTGGCTAATGCTGATGTTATAGCTGCCTATCCTATTACCCCACAGACTCATATTGTGGAGCACCTGGCTGAGCTAGTAGCCGATGGCGAATTAGATGCAGAGTATATTCTGGTTGAATCAGAACACTCAGCAATGAGCGCCTGCCTGGGCGCATCAGCAGTCGGGGCCAGGACATTTACCGCTACTGCCGGTCAAGGGTTAGAGCTAATGCATGAAGTTCTGTATGTTGCCTCATCTATGCAGCTACCAGTGGTTATGACCGTGGTTAACCGAGCCTTATCATCACCGTTAAGCGTTTGGAGTGACCACTCCGATGCTATGGCTGTGCGTGATACCGGCTGGATTCAAATATTTGTTGAGAATGGTCAAGAGGCTATTGATAATGTGATATGTGCCTTCCGCATTGCTGAAGACCAGAAAGTTTTGCTTCCGGTAATGATTCACCTAGATGGATTTTACCTATCGCATATGATTGAACCGATATATATCCCAGAGCAGGCTGAGGTTGATAAATTTATCCCTCCTTATCAACACCCGTTGCCACTAAATCCGGATAAACCGGTGAGTATGGGAGCTTTCGCGGCACCTATTATATATTCAGAGGTAAAGAAGGCACAGGAGGTAAATCTGACAGCGGCTAAGGAGATAATCCTCCAGTGCTGGAACGACTTTGGTAGCTTCTTTGGGCGTTACTACTCCCCAATTGAATGTTACCATTGTAAAGATGCCAGTGTACTTCTATTAACTGTGGGCAGCTTTAGTGAGACGGCAATGGTGGCTATAGATAAGATGAGAAAAGAGGGCAGAGATGTCGGACTACTAAAGCTTCGCTTATGGCGTCCCTTCCCCTTTAAAGAAATTCGTCAAGCTGTCAAAAATGCTGAGGTTCTCATTATACTGGATAGAGCCCTTTCCTTTGGTGGACCTGGGGGGCCGGTTTGTTCCGAGGTCAGGTCAGCCTTATATAGTGAAGAGAAAAAGCCAAAGGTAATCGGCTTTGTTGGCGGTTTGGGAGGCAGAGATATTACCCCAGCCGGATTTGAAGAAATAGTTAATAGAGGCATAGAAATCTCACAGACAGGAAGTGAGCAAGAATTTGAAATGTTTGGAGTGAGGGAATAATGGAAAAGCACACTATTTCTAGTTCGCAATTGATAGCTAGAGAGGAACTCTTTGCCCCTGGTCATCGGGCTTGCATAGGCTGTGGTGAAGCCTTAGCCGTGAGGCTAGCCTGCAAAGTATTAGGCCGAAATAGCATTGTTGTTTCTGTCACCGGTTGTATTGAGATATTTTCATCACCGCTTCCTCATACCTCCTGGCGTCTTCCCTGGATTCATACCCTGTTTGAAAATGCGGCAGCAGTAGCTTCTGGCGTAGAGGCAGGCCTAAAAGTCATGACAAGGAAGGAAAGACACCCAACACAGGAGGTTAATGTGGTGGCTATGGCTGGTGATGGTGGCACTAGCGATATTGGGCTTCAGGCACTATCTGGGGCCCTAGAGAGGGGGCATAACTTCCTTTATCTCTGCTTTGACAACGAAGCCTATATGAATACTGGAATTCAAAGGTCTTCAGCCACTCCCCATGGTGCCTCTACCACTACCTCCCCCGCTGGCAAAGTGAGCATTGGGCAGGTTACCTGGAAGAAAGATATGCCAGCTATTGCCGCTGCCCATAATATCCCTTATGTAGCTACTGCCTGCCCCAGCTATCCCTTCGACCTAATGTCCAAGGTAGCAAAGGGGGCAGCAATCCAGGGTCCAGCTTATATTCATATCCTATCTCCTTGCCCCATTGGCTGGAGAGTTGCTACCGATTTAGCTATCACGATAGGTCGCTTGGCTGTAGAGACAAGGATATTCCCTCTATATGAAGTAGAGAATGGTAAGTATAAATTAAGCCATACTGTAGCTAAACCTCGCCCTATTCAGGACTATTTGACGCTGCAAGGAAGGTTTAGGCACCTATCTGAAGAAACAATAAAAGAAATTCAGGATAGGGTGGATAAAGAATACGCCAAACTTATAGGGAAAGTAGCATGAACACAGGGATTAAACAAATAGAAGAAAAGGTAGAGGCAATATTTGACAGCTACCAGCGTGACAAGGGATTGTTAGTATCCATTTTGTAAGATACTCAGGCCGAATATAATTATCTACCTAAGGAAGCCTTAATACAGATTAGCCAAAGTTTAGATATTCCGTTGAGTTAGGTCTATAGTGTAGCTAAACAGTCAAATTTAGCCCCGGAAGTAAGTATTTGAAGCCTGTTCCAATTGCTGGGACTGAAACCTAGCTAGCCATTAGCTTGCCTGGTAATAGATGCTTTGCTATACTTTAGTTACGGGGTGTAGCGCAGATGGCTAGCGCGCAGCGTTTGGGACGCTGAGGTCGGAGGTTCAAGTCCTCTCACCCCGACCATGGACACGGGGAATTACTTAACATAAAGCGGGAGTAACTCAGTGGGTAGAGTCCCTGCCTAGACAGTACAAGAAAATTTAAAACCAAATCGCAATGAGAGTTGAGAAATACTGGAAACGCAATTAGACTACTAGATCCTTATTGTTTCCAGAGTAACCCTCTTCGCCTCAGTGAAATTTATTTCGAAGCCCAGTCCCGGTTTTATAGGTGCGTGGACATAGCCTTCTTTATCAACCTGTATGACATCTAGATAAACCCCGGGATAAGAACCCTCAAACCAACGGCCCATAGGGACTGCCTTTTCGTAAAACCTAGCGTTGGTAACTACAAGCAAGACATGGAGGCTGGCTGGTTTGAGAGTCGGTTATGGTCTTTTCCCTCCTAAAATTGCTGATTATTTACTTAGAATCAAAATACCGTATAATGTGAATGTAGCCGCTCTGGTTGCCGTGGAGGAATCGCTAAAAGACGCTGATTATTTAATGGGCAGGGTGAAGGCTATAATTGCTTGCTCAGGCTCTTTCTATAGCTATTTTGTTCTTGGTAGAAAAAGGAACATATTAATAGCCATCGGAATTTTGCTTTCACTTATTGCCGAGCATCTGCTCTGGCATATCGGCTTGCCAGCTTGGACTTTGGACACCGTTAGTGAAACCCTTGTCGGTGTGGGTTTTCTCCTCGCTATGGAACCTCTTCTTAGGAAGGTGGATGAAAAATGGGCGTCCCAGCGTTCGCACTATCGTCTAACACCGGCTTTACGGTTCGCAGCATTACCTAAATTGCTTCGCAACTTCTTTTAGCCACGAACCGATAAACGACCCCAGGAGGTATTTCGGTGAAGAGAATTGAGGTCCTATTTAGCTTAATGTTAGTAATAGTGGCTGGACTAACCGCCACTGGTTATGTGTCAGCAACTCCATCAGCCGGCTTCACTGAGATGAATGGTGATGTATTTGATAGCTGGGGAATATGTAGAACCACAGCCTCTGGCCAAGACGGCTTCTATCAAATAACAGAGACAGGGTTTCGCCCGGTTATAGCCTTCCAGAGCCTGGGGGAAAATGCTGATTTAGCCTACAGCTTGGGTGAGCAGATTGCCCTCAAATACCCAGACCAACTGCAGAAGGCAGAAGCAATATTTTATTTTGTCCGGGACAGGGTAAACTATACCCCCGATATAGACCAGTTTCCATACGAAGAGTTTGCCCAGAATGCCGATGAGCTGGCGGCTATTATTGACCAAAATGGGGTTGGTTATGGTGATTGCGAAGATAGCGCTGTGCTGCTGGCGGTTATGTATAAAGGTGCCGGATACCGCTCGGCTATAGCGGTCGGCCCTGGTCATACCGCCGCCTTGGTTTACCTACCTGACTATAAAAAGGCAGCCGCAACTTTTGAGCTAGAGGGCGAGCCAGGCTGGGTCTGGGCTGAGGCAACCGGCAAAAATAACCCTCTGGGCTGGGTGCCTAAAGAGGTTATCAACGTTGAGCTGATGGCATACGAAATATCTGAGGAAGCAATAGTCCCAGCAAAACCACCTACTGCGCCCTCAACTATCGTCACCAAAACAGGTAAGGGCACCTCATCTCAGCCATTCCCATTCTTTAGCATAATTCTTCTGTTGTGGCTCCTGCCCCTGTTTAGAAGAAGGAAGCGTGCTCGCTAACCGTTAAAGGGGCAAGGTTCATAAACAATCTGGTTACTTGCTGTATCTACAAACTATGATTATAATATCAACTGTAATAAGCTAAAGAGAGTAGGTGATTAGATGTCGCAGACTCGACTCGGAGAGCAGCAATACGGGCTGGAGAATATCCACAACCTTGTTTTGCTGTCTCATTGTGGTGCTGGCAAAACATCGGTATCGGAAGCAATTTTGTTTACCGCTAAGGCAATTACCCGTTTAGGCAAGGTTGACGATGGGGCTACCACCTCAGATTATGACCCCGGTGAAGTGAAGCGCAAGATTAGCCTTAACCTGGTTATGCTTCCCTGCCAGTGGCAGGAAGCTAAGATTAACCTTATTGATACCCCTGGTTATTCTGACTTTGTTGGTGAGGTCAAGGCAGCGATACGGGTTAGTGAAGGGGCAATAATTGTGGTATGTGCTGCTTCTGGCGTTGAAGTCGGTAGTGAACAGGTGTGGGCATATAGTGATGAGGCTAACCTTCCTCGTCTTATCTTTATTAATAAAATGGACCGCGAGAATGCCGATTTTTATAAAACTCTGGAGCAGGTGCAGTCAAAATTTGGTTCTAAATGCCTGCCAATACAGTTACCTATCGGTGCTCATAATAGTTTCGAGGGAATAGTCGACCTGCTGACAATGAAAAGCTATATCGGCTCTCCGATAAAAGAGACGGAAATACCTCCATCATTACAAACCCAGGCCAGCTCTTTCCGCGAAAAGCTCGTAGAGGCAGTGGCCGAAACTGATGACAGACTTATTGAGAAGTATCTAAACGGTGAAGAGCTCACCTTGGAGGAGCTAAGTAATGGCTTACGGCAGGCTGTGGTAACTGGCACGGTTGTGCCAGTTTTAGTTGGCTCAGCTATACAGAACATAGGGATTATCTCCCTATTAAATGCCATACATGGTTATTTGCCATCACCTAAAGAGCGAGAGGTAGCTATTATTGGCGATTCAGATAAACAGGAGACGATTGAGCCAAGTCAGGATACCCCGCTAGCTGCCCTCGTATTTAAGACCACTGCTGACCCATATGTCGGTAAGCTTACCTACTTTCGGGTTTATACCGGCGCTATTGGCAGTAATTCTCAAGTGTGGAATGCGACGCGAGGTGGGGTAGAGCGCATAGGTCAGCTATTTATTTTGAGAGGTAAGACCCAGGAGCCAGTGTCTCGCATCGGGGCTGGGGACATAGGGGCAGTAGCCAAATTGGGTCTAACCAGTACCGGGGATACACTATGTAGTCAGGCTCAGCCACTCAAAATTGTCTCTATTCTATTCCCTGAACCTATCTTTAGTAAGGCAGTGCGTCCTAAAACCAAAGCTGATTTAGATAAGCTGGGAGCAGCCTTATCCCGGCTATCAGAGGAAGACCCTACCCTTCAGGTGCATAGGGAGGCTGATACCAATGAGACCATTCTATCAGGACTTGGCGAGACTCACCTTGAAGTGGCGGCGGAAAAGATGCTGCGTAAGTTTGGTGTGGGTGTAGAGCTAGAAATCCCCCAAGTTCCATATAAAGAGACCATTACTACATCAGCTAAGGCCGAGTATAAGCACAAAAAGCAGACGGGAGGGCACGGTCAATATGGGCATGTTCTCTTGGAATTGGCGCCACTGCCCCGTGGTAGTGATTCTGAGTTTGCTTCTAAGGTAGTAGGCGGTACCATACCAAGGAATTATATTCCAGCCGTAGAGAAGGGAGTTAACGAGGCACTTCAGGAGGGAGCCTTAGCTCGTTATCCAGTTGTCGATATAAAGGCACTAGTATATGATGGTAGTTTTCACCCCGTGGATTCCTCAGAGATATGCTTCAAAATTGCCGGAGCCGGGGCATTGAAGAAAGGATTGTCCCAGGGGCAACCTATTCTGCTTGAACCGATAATGAATATAAAGGTAACAGTCCCTAATGACTTCACTGGTGACATTCTTGGTGACCTTAATTCTAAGCGAGCCCGGATGCAAGGTATGAACCCTGAGGGAGAAGCGAATGTTATTGAGGCTCAAGCACCGCTAGCTGAGATTTTGCGTTACGCTATTGACCTAAAGTCAATAACTCAGGGCAGGGGTAGCTATACTGTAGAGTTTAGCCACTATGAGGAGGTGCCGCCTCACATTGCTCAAAAGATTATTGCTGAAAGGCAAACCAAGAAGGCTTGACTTTACCCGGCCAGGAGTTCCTTGACCTTTTCTGTGAAGGCGGGGATTACCTGCTTCCAGTCCCCAACTATGCCAAAATGTGCCTGCTTAAAGATACTCGCCTCAGAGTCTTTATTTATGGCTATGATATTTTTAGAGCCAGAACAGCCACTCATATGCTGGCTAGAACCAGAGAGAGCTACAGCAATGTAGAGGTCAGGGGTAACAACCTTACCGGTAAGCCCTACCTGCCATCCGTCTGGCACCCAGTCATTATCGCAGGGGGGTCTGGTAGCACCCACTGCTCCATTCAACACTTTAGCCAGCTCTTCTAATTGCTTAAAACCCTCGGCATTACCTATGCCTCTGCCTCCACTGACTACTACTGCAGCAGCTTCCAGCTTTATCCCTTCTACCTCCTCAGCCACCTTTTCCAGCACTTTGGTTCTTATAGCTGATGGATCTAAGCCGGCCTCAATGGTGATGATTTCTCCCTGCCGTGAGGTATCTTGCTCCAGGGGTGACATCGCTTTAGCTCTAACTGTGGCTATCTGTGGGTAGGTCTCGCAGGTGAAGATGGCTTGAGCATTCCCCCCATAAACAGGTTTGGTTTGCAGCATTAGCTTTGAGTCAGGGTCAATAGCTAGCTCCACACAGTCCATAGAGGCGGCTGTCTCCAGCCTAAAGGCTAACCTGGGCGCTAGGTCACGACCGATAGAAGTCTGTCCCAGAATAAGAATCTGGGGCATTACCTGTTTGGCTACCTTTTCCAGAGTTAACACATAGGAATCAGTCTGGTAGTCTTTAAGCAGTGGGTCATCAACTACATATACCTTATCGGCACCAAAGGCGATTGCTTCCTGAGCTAGACCACCTATATCACTGCCGACTAATACAGCGCATAGTTCCTGCCCCAGGTCGTCAGCCAGCTTTCTCCCGCAGCCTAGCAGTTCGGTGGCAATTGCTGCTAGCTTTCCTTCGGTAACCTCACCATAAATCATAACGCCTTTGTATTCAGCCATAGATTTACCCCCTTAGCTTATTCAGCAATTAATCTAGCCGGGCTTAAGAATTCCATCATGTGTTTTACGCGGTCGGGTATGCGACCCCCAGCAATGATAAGGTCGGCCATAATTTGGCCTACTCCCAAGCTCATCATCATACCCAGCGTCCCCATGCGTGCGGCTATATAAGCATTATCCCACTCCGGGAGACAACCCAGCACCGGTTGGGTACGATTGGGGGGGGGAGCCCAACCCTCTAGGTCGCTCCTGTGCTCTGTTATCTTAGC
>JAUVZA010000043.1 GCA_030602805.1 Dehalococcoidia bacterium
AGCTTTTAGGCAATGGACTCTTTGCCAGCAAGCTAAGCTGGGTATCAGGGGAAGCCCCCAAAGAGCCTATAAATATAACAGCTAAAATCCGTTACAGGTCACCTGAGGTAACAGCTAAACTCCACCTTAATGATGGGGTAGCCGAGGTAAACTTTCAGCAGCCTCAGCGGGCAATTGCTCCCGGGCAGGCAATTGTATTCTATCAAGGTGATACTGTCCTGGGTGGGGGGATAATAAAAGATAAGGTAGATTGAAGAGAGTAAAGTTGAGGAAAAATCTCCAGATGCCATCCTTTACTGAAGAAAAATTGCTTGAGGCGCAAGGCTACCGGTATATCGCTGGTATTGATGAAGCTGGTCGTGGTTCCTTGGCTGGCCCAGTAGTAGCCGCAGCTGTCATTTTGCCCTGCCATGTAGACACTCCCTGGTTAAACCGGGTGAAAGACAGCAAGCAGTTGAGCCCAGCTAGGCGCGAATCGCTGTTTTACCACATCCACGAAGTAGCTATCTCGCTAGGCATTGGCATAGCTCCCCATGAGGTAGTAGATGCCCGGGGGATAATTAAGGCAACGCGATTGGCTATGAAGTTAGCTATAGACCAGCTTTGGCCACCACCTGAATTTCTCCTCATAGACTATATGCGCCTTCCCGAGGTGCCACTACCCCAAAAAGGAATAACTAATGGTGATAGTTTATGCTTTTCTATTGCTTGCGCCTCCATTATGGCTAAAGTAACTCGAGACCACCTGATGATAGAGTTTGACGGAACTTATCCCGGCTATGGATTGGCTCGACATAAGGGCTATGGCACAAAAGGTCACCTCGCTTGTCTACGCCGACTGGGTCCATCCCCTATTCATCGCCAGTCTTTCAAACCAGTCAAGGACATGATTCATCAAGAGAAATGAAACGCAGAGACACTGGTATCCGAGGTGAAAAACTGGCTAGGGATTTCCTTAAAAAGCGGGGTTATCGCATCCTTGAAACTAACTACCGCTGTCCTGAAGGTGAGATTGATATTGTAGCCAAGCATAAAGGTTCCCTTGTCTTTATTGAGGTAAGAACTAAAGCAAGCCTGGAGTTTGGCAGTCCTGAGGAGTCAATCACGCCAACTAAGAGAGAAAGGATGAAGGCTACTGCTTCCTACTACCGGCAAACCCATAATGATTTGCCTCTATTATGGCGTATTGATGTCGTGGCAGTAGAGCTAGACCAAGAGGGGAAGCTATCACGAATTGAACTCATTGAAAATGCGGTAAGCGACGACTAGGACTTTCTAGACTTACTCTCTATGTTGGTTACAAGTTATAAAAACCAGTCACTTTCACCCCTTGACAAAAACCTTTATTTGTCTATACACTTGTCAATACCTATGTTAGGGCAAAGGTTAACAATAGCACAAGCAGCGAAGTCATTAGGCGTATCGACTAGAACAGTTAGACGTTTTATTAAGTCAGGTAAGATTGACGCCGAACTAATCCCTGGGCCTTTTGGTCAGGAATATAGAATCCTAAATTTGCCGGCAGATCTTCATAAAAGAAAACCTATAGACAATGTGCCTCACCAGACCCCTATACAGGTTATGGACATTATTAGGGAGCTTCAGGAAAAAAATTTAGTACTGGCTGCTCAACTCGGCATCGCCACAGAACGAATCAGGAACCTAGAAAGTGAGGTAAGGCTTCTGACTGGGACAAAGCAACAACCTTGGTGGAAACGATTATTCGGTATGAAGGGCTGAATATAACTATTTTGGGATATACTGGCGAGAAGAGACTATAGGGGAAGGTTTATATATAATATTCTCCACATTACGGCCTTGAGTACCGTAGATTTGGATTCTAGCGTGTCTGGTGATGGGCTGAGAGGCGATAGACAAGAAGAGGGCGCGTACAGCTAGGAGAAGGGTTTGTTGAAGATGTGGCCGGCGCGGACTAGATTTTCTCGCTTTACCCTCCAATCTGGCTGTGCTAAAATTAACCACTGAGGTATTAAAATATGGCTTCATCGGAAGCAACATCATATCAAGTATTACGCATTATTGATGCTAATCTGAATCGCATTGGTGAAGGGCTTCGCCTTCTTGAAGACCTAGCCCGCTTACTGCTTAACGATGCTACTCTAACTCAACAACTAAAGACTATGCGTCACGAGCTTGTAACCAGCGATTGGTCACTTAACCAGCAGCTTCTTCAATCCCGGGACTCAGAGGGCGATGTTGGCATTAATATTGAAGCTCCAGAGCAGGCTAAACAGAGAGAGCTACCTCTAATGGCCGTAGCTAACGCCAGAAGAGTTCAGGAAGCGCTGAGAACCTTGGAAGAGTTGGCTAAGATTCCAGATACTACCCCTAAATTAGACTCAGAGAAGTTCAAGCAAGCTCGGTTTAGCCTCTACACGATAGAGCGAAGGCTGCTGTCCAGGCTACTACGCAAGGATAAGGTAAAGGGTATCCCCGGGCTTTATGTTATTATAGATACACAAGCTCTGAAAGGGCGCAGCCACATTGAAGTAGCTAGTCAGGCAATTCACGGCGGAGCTAAGGTGGTTCAACTGCGTGATAAACTCCTGAGCAAGAAGGAGCTGCTACCTATAGCCCAACAGTTAAGGGACCTATGCACTGAACATAATGTGCTGTTTATAATGAACGACTACCTTGATTTAGCTCTAGCCAGTGATGCCGATGGACTGCACCTCGGACAGGATGACCTGCCCATTAAAGCAGCTCGTAAACTGCTACCAATGGATAAAATTTTAGGCTGTTCGACAACCACTGTAGACCAAGCTATTACTGCTGAATCTGAAGGGGCTGACTACATTGCCGCCGGTTCAATCTATCCAACTTCATCTAAAGAAACAGCCAAGGTAGTCGGCTTAGAAAGGCTGTTTCAGATTAGACAGGCAATATCCTTACCCTTGGTTGCTATTGGCGGCATTACTAAGGATAATACGGCTGAGGTTTTAGCTGCCGGTGCTGACTCGGTAGCAGTAATCGGTGCTGTATTAGGAGCAGAGTCTCCTGAAGAAGCAGCTCGGCAAATAGTAGCCAGATTTGAGGCACAAAAATAAGTAGATTAACTGATAATTTAAAATCGATTGCTGAGCAGATACGAGTGAGCTTCTCAGCCAAGGATGCGGCTAGAGAAAAGGCGCTGCCCCTATGCCGTGGGGCAATTCGGTATTGTAGCCAGGCCATCCGTGCCGTGCACCGTCAGGAATTTGACCAGGCTAAAGAATTGCTCCAATCAGCCCATAACCTCCTTGATGAAGCTGAACAAGCTATCACCGCTTGTAGCGAGCTTATCAACACTGGCTTTTTTAGAGATGCTCAAAAGGAGTTTGCTGAAGGCAGTATTACTCTCGCCCTAGTAACAGGAAAACAACCTCCTGACCCTGATGAACTGGGCATTGACTCCGCAGCCTACTTGAACGGACTGGGTGAAGCTGTAGGTGAGCTACGGCGTTACCTTCTAGATAGCATGAGAAAAGGCGACCTGTCGCAAGGTGAGGAATTATTATCAGCTATGGACAACATCTACAATATTCTAATTACTATGGACTTCCCTGACGCTATAACCGCTGGTCTACGCCGCACCACCGATATGGTTCGTGGCGTCCTAGAAAGGACACGCAGTGACCTGACACTAGTTATGAGGCAAAAAGAGCTAGAGGATAGGTTAAAGGAATTCGAGGGGAAATCTTCAGTAGATTGATAGGGGGCTAAAGGTGAATCCAATACTAATCGCAGTGATATGTGGGGTTTTAGGACTAGGTGTGGCTGCCTTTATGGCTTTCTATGTACTAAAACAAGACCAAGGCACCGAGAGGATAAGGGAAATATCAGACGCCATTAAGGAGGGTGCCTTAGCCTTCTTGGGGCGTGAATATAAGATATTGGCTGTATTTGTGGTGGTAGTAGCTATCGTTCTCGGGGTAGTGCCTAACCTCGGTTGGTTGGTATCAGTAGCCTTTGTCTTTGGCGCTATCTGCTCTGGTCTAGCTGGCTATATCGGGATGAGCATCGCCGTCAGGGCTAATGGTAGAACGGCGGCCGCAGCCCAAAAGAGTCTAAACCAGGGCTTGAGAGTTTCTTTCCGTGGCGGAGCCGTAATGGGGATGTGTGTCGTTGGCATTGGTATCCTTGGTTTAAGCATCCTCTATTTCGCCTTTCACAATAGTCCTAATTTTCTATTCATCATTCCTGGTTATGGCTTTGGTGCTTCTTCAGTAGCTATATTTGCCCGAGTTGGTGGTGGAATATACACCAAAGCCGCCGATACTGGGGCTGATATAGTTGGTAAAGTAGAGCAGGGAATTCCTGAGGATGACCCCCGAAATGCTGCCGTCATCGCTGATTTTGTTGGCGATAATGTAGGAGATGTAGCTGGTATGGGTGCTGACCTGTTTGAATCATATGTTGGCTCAATCATTGCCACGATGACACTAGGGATGATAGCTGTCTTCTCTATTAACCTAGATAAATCGCTAGTGCCTAATATGGCTACAGCCTGGTTTTTGCCAATGATGGTGGCTGCTGGAGGTATCATAGCCTCTATCATCGGTATATTCTTAGTCAGGGTGGGCGAAAAAGTGAAGATGGGAGCCCTGCTCAACGCCCTCCGCCGAGGTACATTTTCAGCGTCAATCCTTACTGCTATTTTCTCCTTCCTGGCTGTGTATTTCCTCCGTGCTGACCTTGGCATATTTTGGGCTATTCTTGTTGGTCTCGTTGCTGGCATCTTAATTGGAGAAAGCACCAATTTCTTCACCTCCTATGCCTACAAGCCAACACTCAATATAGCCGAAGCATCTCAAACTGGAGGGGGGACACTTATAACCAGAGGATTTGCTAATGGTCTGATGAGCACTGTACCCCCCGTTGTTCTGGTGGTAATCGCCATTATAGTAGCTCACTACTTTGCTGATATCTATGGTATAGCTATTGCTGGGATTGGTATGCTATCAACCCTGGGCATACAGGATGCTACTGATGCTTACGGACCGGTGGCTGATAATGCCGGCGGAATCGTTGAGATGTCGGACCTGCCACCAGAGGTTAGGCGGCGAACCGATGCCCTGGATTCGTTAGGTAATACTACCGCTGCTACCGGTAAGGGTTTCGCTATCGGGGCGGCTGGGCTAACGGCTCTAGCCTTGCTGCTAGCCTACACTCAGGCAGTGGGTATTGACATCGCTAAATTTAACTTGCTTGACCCCCATGTTATTTCCGGCATCTTTCTAGGGGCTATGCTGCCAGCTATTTTCTGTGCCCTGACACTTAATGCCGTGGGCAAGACCAGTTTTTCCATAATCAATGAAGTTCGCCGGCAGTTTCGGGAGATAAAAGGGCTAACGGAGGGGACAGCGAGGCCAGAGTATGGTAAGTGTGTGGCTATCTGCACCACATCAGCCATTAAGCAAATGATTGCTCCCGGTCTACTAACCATAGTTTCTCCAATTATTGTTGGTCTTATACTGGGACCGCTTGCCCTGGCTGGATTCTTAATTGGGGCTATTGCTTGTGGTTTTATACTGGCGGTAACCTTTGCCAATGCCGGCGGTTCATGGGATAACGCTAAGAAATGGATAGAAACTGGTGCTTTCGGTGGCAAGGGCTCGGATGCTCATAAGGCGGCGGTTATCGGTGATACTGTTGGTGACCCGATGAAGGACACCTCAGGGCCGTCTTTAAATATCATGATAAAGCTAATGTCAATAATAGCCCTGGTTATGGCACCGGTTCTGGCTGGATTCTCTGGGTTAATTTAGAAAATATGCTGACTGGCCAAAATGGAAAAGGAAATCAGGCTGACCGATGGGGTGGTGTTGCTCAGGCCTTACGAAGGCGGTGACGTTGAGCACTTTTATCAGGCGGCACGGGAGTCTATTGCCGAGGGGTCGCTATGGATGCCGTGGTGTCACGCCGATTATTCCATCGAGGAGAGCCGCGCTTGGATAGAGTCACGGCCTGAAGCGTGGGAAAAGGGCATAGACTATGAATTTGCCATAATCAATGCTAGGGATGACACTTTTCTCGGTGGGTGCAGCCTGAATCACATTGACCGGATTAATTGTAGGGCTGCACTCGGCTACTGGGTTAGAACCAGTCGAACCAAGCAGGGAATAGCCACCGCCGCGGTGAATCTCTTGATACAATTTGGCTTTAATCGATTAAAATTGAACCGAATTGAGATTACGGCTGCCGTGGGAAATAAAGCTAGCCAGCGTGTCGCCGAAAAAGTAAGGGCGAAAAGGGAAGGTATCCTGAGAAATTACATGGTAGTCCGTGACCGCGTCTATGACATGGTGGTGTTCTCGCTCATTCCGGAAGACCTTGCTTGACGTTGGCCTAGCTACTCAGGAAGGGATTTCCCTGGCGCTCGGCGCCAATAGTAGTCTCAGGTCCATGACCGGGATAAACGGTGGTGCCATCGGGTAGTGTCATAAGCTTGGTATGGATGCTGTTCATCAGCTGGCTGTAGTTACCCCCGGGTAAATCATATCTACCTATGCCGTAGTTAAACAGGGTGTCCCCGCTGAACATTACTCCTTGCCCCAATAGACAAATACCACCCGGGCTATGACCTGGCGTATGCAGAACCAAAAAGTGCAGACCACCAATGTCTATGCTATCGCCACCTTGGAGCAACCTGTCGGCAGGAAGTGGGGTGGGATAAGAAAGACCAAACATTGTGCTTACTGAATTTTCCTGGAGGGCTTGAGCATCATCAGCATGAATAGCTACCTCAGCACCGGTTGCCTCTTTGACTTCTTTCAGGGCACCGATGTGGTCTATGTGCGTATGGGTTAGAACAATAAACTTTATGGCAAGCTCTAAATCCTTAACATTTCTTAAAATCACCTCAGCCTCATCACCGGGGTCAATTATCATTCCCTCTTTATTAGATTCAGAGCCTACAATATAGCAGTTAGAGGCAAGTGGCCCCACTACCAGCTTCTTAAGAATCATCATATCCCCCTAGTTTACGCAGATTTTCTATTCTACCATAAAACAGGGCTAGCGAGTGTGCTCGTTCCAATAAGACACTGGCTAACCCCTATCCTACTACTCCAGCGATGGCATCAGGAATAAGTGACTACGTCTGGACAGTTGAAGATATAGTATCACTCATTTGATAGTAGGAGGAATGTACTATAATGCAAAACGAAAAAGCAAGGAAATTACGAGAGCAATGGGAGAAAAAGGGGAATCCGCCATGCGAGCATCCAGAACTAGACCAAGAGTATTAAGGTCATCAATTATTGCAATTTGTTCACTACAAAATCATGGGAATTTAGTAATCCCTCTAACACGCAACACTAGGAACGGGTCAATGTGACCTAATTTAAGATTGTTTAAAACTTGCTCAAGAATATCTTGCGGTATCTGGTTTCTATAAATGGCTTTTTTAAAATATTGTTTTTTCAACAATTTTGGATTGTGACACATTATCAGGGAATCTTCGGGGAGACCAATTGTATCCTTTGGAACAAATAACGCTCCCTTCCATTGCCTATGTTTTAAATTAGAAGTAGTTAAGACGGCAATAATATCATCGTGTCCGTTGTTCCATGATTCAAGCGAGATACAATATTTAGGCTTAATTTCTTTTCCGAAACGAAAATTAGGAATGAGTATCAGACTTCCAGGAACACAAGAGGTAATCTTAGATGCTGGCAACTTAATTACCTTGCAGCATTAATTCAACTTCTTTCCACTCCCTGTCGTAATACTCAATTTGTTTTTGTTCCTCTTCAGATATTGGCGTTTTTAAGTTGGAGATGAATTCTCGCATGAACTCATCTCTTTTTATTTTCGTGAAATCTAACGGTACTTGGAATTGTGGGCAATTAACCTTTGACTCTTTATCCAAAATATAGAGCATTGGTTCAGTTTTATAGGATAACTTCTCCAATTCTCTAGGGGATAACCCGCTTACTATTTCCAGGACTTTATTTATTATCTCTTTTTCATCTAATTCTAGTTCAGGTTTTATTTTAATCCCTTTCGTTACTGACCAAGCTACTTTTGGGAAAGAAGAAAAACCTTTACTTGGTTTGGTTTCCCTTTTTACTTGCTTGTCCTCTAACAAACATAATTCCTGTGAGATAGCACGAGAATAGGGTCCCATTTCAGCACGAACATATTTCGTTCTGCTTATTGTCTTCCCAAGCAAACGATATGAAGCTACATCAACTAAATAAAATAATTTGTTTAATTCTATTGTACCCGCTTCTTTTCCGTACTTAGATAAGATATAGAGGCCAACATTTTGTATTTTAGTCATTTGAGTCTCCATTATTAAGAATTAAAAAACGAGAAGCGGACGCGAATATGAAAATCCGTCCGCTTCTATTGCTACAATCATGGGAATACTCCCTCTTGATATTATTATAGCACATCCTGTCAATCCGTTTCAAAATGATACACTACCCAATAAGCGATTGTGTCACGCTTGTCAATAGCTATTTTGTTTGGTGCCTAATGTTTGCCTACCTAATATAACATCGCATGCTTTTAGTGGATACCTATACAACATAATATTTTGCACGGCGCTCCTTAAAGGATAATTACCTTTAGGTATAGACCGCTACCACCACTGCCTCTTTGACATTGTGCTCATCAAAGAACACAACCGCCACCTTCCTGCCAGCAACCATTTCTGCTGCCGGTAGGTTCCGAGCCACAGCCACATCTTCCAGGTAGACCTTGTAGCTGCTGGCAAGCTGGACAGTAGCGGTATAAGCACCAGAGTTAAAATTTTTAAGCACGCCTTTCCTCAATCTCATTTCCAATTACTCCTTCTTAATGTCGTTATACTGCCCCCAGCAACAAGCGTTCATCATATTCTCCGCGACGAGGATTATAGGCCAGAATTAGCCCCAGCACTCTTCTCTTCTCAGCACTTAGCCCGGCTCGGCTGTCGGTGATATCAATGACATCAAATAGTTGTTGACCGCAGTTGGTGGGGACCCTAATTATGCCACTGACTGATTCTATTTCAGCCTCTCTTAAATAAGCCTCTCCTCTCTCCTGGGCTTCGGCAACGGTGTCGAGGTTTATATCGTAGAGTTGTCGGAATCGGTCGTAGAGCTTATCTATTTCATCCCAGTTAAAGGAATCGGCAATGACGGGGGCGTCGGCAACGGGGTCATAGCCTTCAACCTGAATTCGGTTAAGTTCCCAAGCACCAAGGCAATACCTACCTTCCAGTATGGGGTGGTCGGTGGTGTGTGGGGCGAAATAGGAGTAGGCGGAGGGGTCGGTATCCAGTGGATTGACCAGGTAGGCTTTATTGCCTTCGATGAAGAAGACATCGGGGACGAAGGAGAGGAGCTTCCTGATGACGGTCTCACCGCGGGCGTTGGGGTTAATGGTGAAGTCGGGATAGAAGCCGGTGATGACGGTTGACTGAGATACTACCTCTAATTTTAATCCTACCCTGGCGAGGAGGAACTCAAGGATTTGCTTAACACTCATCTCATCGGTGGCTTTATTCCAGCGGAACTGATGTCGGGCTCTCCAGAGGTCAATGTTCGTCCAGGCATCCCTGGCAATGAGAATCAAGGTGGCTTTACCGCCGGAGCTGGTATGCTCGTAGGCTTGGAGGATAAAGGTTTGACCTGAACTGACCTCATTACCGACGGGGGTAACATATCCTGGGGAGAAGTCAATCTGGCATCCAATGTCAAGTGGTGCTGGGAGTGTGGAATAGCGGCCGTCATCGTTTCGGAGTTCAATGGTGAGTTTTCCTGCTTCGGGGGCATGCTCCTGCCTCACTGAGAGGACGTCAGCGGTCAAATCACGGCTCTGGACAGCTAAAGGGGCTCTCCATACCCCGTTAGGGCTAGAAAGCCAGCAATAGACGCCGTGGTGAGCTATGGCCACACCATACTCAGCCGATAGATTAAACGGCACTGGCTCACGCCATAGGTTAGAGAGGAAAGTAGTAGCAGGAATAGAGTGGCTCCAGAAGGGGCGGTTATAGGCCTCGGTGCCAGTGAACTTTTCGACATAGAAGGCACGGTAGACATCTGGTTTAGACAGGGAGGCATGACGGTATTCAAAGCCCTCACCGGCTGCGGCTGAGGCAAACTCTTGGAGGAGTGACCAGGTGCCAGCGGCTACATCACCACCGTCGCCATAGATGAGCGACCACAGCTTAAAGTTACCTGCCGTGTCCTTACCGGTGACAAAGAGGTTAAAGTCGGCATCATAAATACATGCCACACCGGATAAATCACCGGTAGTCTTGCCCCAGGATTCTCTTGACTGCCAGGCACCGGCGACTAGCCTCCTGAAATAGATGGTAGACCCGTCAGCCCAGAATAAGACGAGGTCTCCGTTGGGCTTATAGGCAGCAGCAGCGCCGTAGATGGCGGTGGTGGGGGAGTAGTCAATGAGCTCAGGGCTTCCCCAGGTAGCTCCGTTATCGGTGCTCTTTATGCGTCGGATTTCTTTATTAAAGCTGTTGAGGTAAAAGAGGGAGACCTCAGTGCCTAGAGAAGCCAAGGCGACGGCGCGGATATTATAGGTGATGTAGGTCCAGACAGAGTAGTCGGAGGTTTTGTCAGGGTTAGCCACTCGCTGGCGGTAGAGCTTTCTGGCATCGGCGGACGGGGTGCTACGGGCTCGGATAAGAGAGCCATCACCGGGCATAGTCACGGCGTGGACGTAGTCCTCTTCGGTGCCGGTGTATAGTCTTTCCCAGTCGAGTCGGACGACACCACTAATGAGGTTCGAGGCTTCGACTTTGATATAGGGGGTAGTGGTGGTCTTCTTCTGCTCGGCGAGTAAAGTTGATGATAAAGTTCTCATTTTTTTATTTTTGTTTTGACCCCCCGAAATCTTTAAGACACTCTCCAATACCACCCAGACCCACCGAACAACCCCAGGGGGTGGTGTGGTCGACAGAGTCGCCTCTGGTGAGCTGGGGGTTATTTTCGGGTATGGGGTCTTCCCCAGTTAGTTTCTCCTAATAGGATGCTTTTTAGCTCCCCCCTTTCCGATTGATATAGTGGGCGGAGGTGTATGCCGTCAAGGTGTTCAAGGGGATGGCTATCGGGGCGAAGCTCGAAGTGACCAGAAACCCAGCCATTGGAGTAAAACCTGAGATGGATTTGATAGTCGCTGTCCTCGAGCTTCCTAACGGTATAGATTTGCCTGTTAAAGGTGGTGCTCATTGTGTTGTAGAAGTAGCCGTGGTCGAGGAGAGTATAGCTGATGAACTTCGGGTCTGCGAACCTTTGTTCTAACTGGAAGAGCTTATGCTGCTCCTCCATCTCCTTGAAACCGCCGAGCAGAATTCTTACCCGTCTGGTAGCTTTGATGAGCTTGTAGCGCCACATCTGTTATTTCTTCTCCTTTAACCGCTTGATGGCTCTCTCGCCGAAGTATTCGAGGATGACGGCAGTAACCAGGAAAGCGAGCAGATTGGGGACGGGGGTCTCGGTCATGATACATATTCCGTAGACCATAAATCCCCAGATGATGATAAACGGTCTGACGGTGCTCTTAATAAATTCTGCCCAGTCTTTCAAAGGTTCTCCTCTCCCCTTATTTTTTGGGGGAAACGAATCGTATCTAAAAAAGATAAAAGGTTCAAGATAATCCGCCTTAGGCGGATAAAAACCCTGTCCCCTCCCCATTTTTATCTTTTATGTTTTGTCTTTGCTCTTTTTATACCAGGGCAGCCAGGGTATCGGGCAGGGGCTTGCCTGCCTTTCGGTAAAACTCTGCCAGGTATTGAGCTTCGGCAAGAATCTCCTCCGGGGAGGCTCTCATGCGGACCCCTTCATCACCGGCACGGGAAAGCATGCGAACCCGCCGTTCAATGGCATTCCAGTCGGTCTTCTTCTTAGCTGGTTTTGGTTTCATATCAACCTCATCCCCTTTATCCCCTTCCCCTTATCAAGGGGAAGGGGAAGATGATTTCTAAAGAGGGGCTTCGCCCCTCTTAGACACCCCTTCAATTAGGGTCCAAAGTCCATTGATTTTGATACCGGTGGGTAGTAGGGCTTATAGAGGGAGCGGACTCGGACTCGGTTTCTCCTGCTTAGTCGTTTTAGTTCTTGCTTGAACTGTCTTAGTCTTTCTTTGCCCCAGGTAAGGAACTCCCTGGGGGTGATGGTGCCACCAACACTAACTCGGTCAGTGGAGTAGACTGATGCCGAGATGGCGGCATAGCCACCGGCACCGGTGGCGACTAAGTCCTCGTGCTTGGGGGGAATGGTGGAGGTGGTGGCATCAAGGGTATGGAGCATGCCGTAGTAGATATAGGCATCTGAGCCATCGGGGACTTCATCGCCTAATAAAGTCAGGATATCTGCCCAAAGGGAGTAGCGCTGGTAATGCTTGGGGAACTTATCCACCGGGTACTCAACGGCCTGGAGCATGATGCGGTCGGTTATGGTGGATATATCAATCTCTCTGGAGCCTGAGGTGGTAGCAATAGTAGCCTTCTGCTCCAGGGGCAAAGCCTCGGAGAACTCTTTCAGGGCGTAAAGGATATGCCTATCGAGCTCGGCGTCTGACCAGCGGTAGGGAGTGGCTTCGTCTTTGAGGTCGGTTCTGACCAGGGTTCTCATATCGGTTAGGTTCATATCTACCTCACTTTAGCTCATAGCTCGCTTGCCTCTAGGCAGATTGTGGGTCTTCAGAATAGCCTTTAGCTTCTGTAACTTGGTTGAACTCAACTCAACACTTTCAACCTCAACCGCTCCCTCAGGGTATATGGTTATCTCCTTGATGTCTCCACGCTTCAAGCCGAGTTGCTTTTCTAGCTCTACACAGGTTAGTTCTGTTTCTTCAAATAGATACTTCATATTTATATCTCCTGCCAGACTTTGGGGTGATGTAGAATTGACACAGCCCCTGATGCAGTTACTTGATTTATTATGGAATGAACTATGAAAACATCGTCGTCTCCGCTGGGTATATTATTAATAGTTGATTGAGTGCCTTTGAGAACACCATTTACATACCATTCTATTTTGCTTGCAGGGTAATGAATAATGACAATTCTAACCATTCGGGAAGAGGCTAAAGCTGTTGCCAAATCAATTACTCCCAGCGCAGTCCCATAACTTTCACCTTTGAGAACCAGGTTGTCAAGCCTGATACCAATCCCTTTTGCTGCCAATGCCCCTCTTGTAGCAACTGTCTTTATTTGAAGACGAGCTATTGCCGTAGCACAACTACCAAGTCGGGTGTAATTGAGCATTACATACAGCTTTTTGCCCCAGTTTATGTGGTCCAAATCTACATCAGCGTTAAAACCAAGGAAGGCAGCGGATAGAATTGCCTCGCTTTCAGCAGAGCCTGCCGTGTTTACATAATGGCGAGTTGGTTCTTGAGACACCACCCCACTTCCAACCACGGTTTCTGTCCATCCAGCATTAGTTGGGATATGAAGCAGGTTGCCGCCTTTCAGTAAAGCAGCCAAAAACTCGCCGGTGGACAGGTCAATGCCATCCGCAGTTTCAACAACAATATGCGGGCGACCGCTCTTATCGAATAAATCCGATGGGCAGTCAGGGTCAATCAACACCCTAATGGGATGACCATATTTGTCAAACAAATCCGACATGATTTACCTCCTTATCAACCTCACCCCCTTAGTTTTTCTCTCCTTTAAAGGAGAGAAAAACTAAGGGGGTGAGGTTGATAAGGAGGTAAATCATGTCGGATTTGTTTGACAAATATG
>JAUVZA010000010.1 GCA_030602805.1 Dehalococcoidia bacterium
CCAGCATTTATTACCGGGATGCCAGCGTAGTCGGCAACAACCTTGGCGGCTCCCTCCCAGGGGTGCCTGATGACAATTATATCGGCGTAGCTCCCGACCACCCTCGCCATATCAGCAATGCTTTCGCCTTTAGAGAGTGAGGTTGCTCCGATGTCAGACGCAGTGATGACCCTGCCTCCAAGCCTATGCATTGCCGTCTCAAATGACAGCCGTGTCCTGGTGCTAGGCTCAAAGAACAGGCTGGCCATGATTTTACCCTGGCATACACCAAACTGCTCATTCAGGGCGTCTGACATTTTATCAGCCAAGGAAAACAGTCCCTCTATTTCCCCATTGGATAAATCATCTATAGTTACTAGACTTCTATTTGCCAGAGCCATAATAACTCCTTTTGAGGGTGTCTACCTTCCTCAATTCACCTCTGAGAGATTTGTTGTTAGCTACGCTTATGATGGTTACTTCATCTATGCCGTCGGTTTCTACCAGTCGAACTTGTATTTCCTCATCTCTGGAGCTGGGTATATTCTTACCCACATAGTCAGCCCGTATCGGTAGCTCACGGTGACCGCGATCAACAAGCACGGCTAATTGAATTGACTGGGGTCGTCCCAGGTCAATAAGGGCATCCATGGCAGCCCGGGTGCTGCGCCCAGTGTATAGGACATCATCAACTAAAACTATAGATTTGCCATCAATATTGACCGGAATATCAGTGCGTTTGACAAGAGGTTGCCGATTTAGTGAGGCAAGGTCATCTCGATAGGGAGTGATATCTAAAGCACCAACAGGTATTTTTAATCCCTCAAAGTCTTCTATATTGGCGGCTAGCCGCTTGGCTAAGGGTACACCGCGAGTGCGCATGCCGACCAGTATTAGGTGCTCGATAGCCTTATTTCGCTCTATAGTTTCATGGGCAATGCGAGCTAGAGTTCGTCTGATATCCTCTGGGGTCATTAAGATTTTTTTAGACATAAAAATAACCTCTTACCTTGGCTGGCAAGAGGTCTTGCTACTTAGTTTCCTTTATTTCCCTTGCCAGCCTCTCCGGACTAGCTTAAAGGTTCAGATTTCTTATTATACTATTTTATTTATTATACCACTGTAATTAAGTTATTGCAACATCTGGTAGGGGGTGTTGTTGAAGGGGTTTGAAGGAGCCCCTAATAAATGTTCCTTTACGGAGCTTGTGATTTTCCGTCTCCAGAAGCTTTACGCCTCACCTCCAGTGACTGCCCTCCAAAGAAGCCCTTAGTAGCCTTGCATAGTTGTACCAGAATAAGCATAAACGGAACCTCGGTCAGAACACCAACCACCGTAGCTAGGGCTGCCCCTGAGGTTACACCGAAGAGGGTGGTAGCTACGGCTATAGCCACCTCAAAGTGATTGCTGCCAGCAATGATGGCTGCCGGCGCTGCATCTTCATAGGATAAATGCATCATTTTGCCGACGATATAGGTGACACCAAATACAACCAATATGTTGACCAGTATCCCTATAGATATCATGCCTATGATGGCCGGTAATTCTATAATCAAGTAACCCTGAAAGGTGAAGAGCACGATTAATGTTACCAGTAGGGCAATGATTGATAGCTTACTTAAGGGGGGAACTAGCCTGGTTCTGAACCACTCCATACCCTTTCGTTTAATCACTTGGCGCCGGGTTAGATACCCAGCTATCAGTGGTGTGACGATATATATGGCTACCGACAGGGCTATTGTTTCCCACGGAACCCGTATGCCCGAGATGCCCAGTAGAAACATAGCTAGGGGGACATACAGTATCACCATTGTCAACGAGTTTATGGCTGTCATAACCAGGGTGTGCCCCATGTTACCCCGTGCCAGGTAGCTCCACACCAGAACCATAGCGGTACACGGTGCCACTCCCAGAAGTATCAGCCCCGCCCGGTAGTCCTGTATTTGCCCCGGTGTTAAAAAGTGGCCAAAGACAATACTTAAGAAAAACCAGGCAAACAGCGCCATGGTAAATGGCTTTACTACCCAGTTGGCAAATAGGGTAAGAGCTATCGGCTTCGGACTAAGAACTGCTTTCCTAATCTCTTCAAAGCTTATCTGCACCATTATGGGATAAATCATAGCAAACAAGCAGATGGCAATGGGGATAGAAATATGAGCTACTTCCAGCCTGGCTAAGGTGTCAGAAATCTGTGGGAATACCCTCCCCAGGGCTGTGCCAGCGCCGATACATAAAGCGACCCATAGGGTCAGATACTTCTCCCATACACCAAGCCTTCTTTCTTCCATGTTATCTTATTTAGCCCTTTCTACATCCTGGACCTATCCTTACGGTGTGTTTTAGCCTTTCCTTATCCTGTGTTAATACCTCATTGCTGATAGGGGAATCTCTTAGTAGCTTGGCCAGGGAGGTAGCGTAGCGATTTGCTGCCTGCCAGTCCACGGAATAAACTATCCATACTCCGTCTCGCCTTACCTTTAAGAAACCGGCGTCCTGAAGGATGCCAAGGTTGCGTGAAGCCCGGGACTGGGATATATCCAGGGCTTGCATAACCTCACAGACACAACATTCTCTCTCCAATAGAATTTTGAACATTCTGAGCCTCGTCTCATCGGAGAGAGCCTTCATCGCTTTAATCAAGTCCTGCATAGCTTTCCTTTAAAGCATAAGCGAATATGCGCATACTTACATATATCATATTAACAGTTTTTCCTCTGCCAGTCAATGCTTTGTTACCTTCCGCCTTAATAAATGCTCCTTTGAACTCCCTTCTACTAGTTGTTATAATGAGTTTGATGGATATTTTGGCGGAGCTTAATCCAGCGCAGAGGGCAGCCGTGGAGGCGATTAGTGGACCGTTGCTGATTTTAGCTGGTCCAGGTAGTGGTAAGACCAGGGTTATTGCCCATCGGGTGGCTTATCTTATTAAGGTTTGCGGGGTTAACCCCCACTGCATTATAGCAGTTACCTTCACCAATAAAGCTGCCAGGGAGATGGAGGCAAGGCTCCATCGTCTTGTCAGCGGTTCAGTAAGAGATTTAACTTTGGGCACCTTTCACGCCATTTGCGCCCGTATCCTGCGTCGGGATGGTAAGGCTATGGGCATTGACCCTAGGTTTGTAATCTATGATGAAGACGACCAGCTCAGCTTAATAAAACGAGGTATTCAGCAAGTAGGTCTTGACCCCAAGCAATATGCCCCTCGAGCTATAGCCTCAGCCATTACCGCAGCTAAGAGCCATCTGTTGACCCCCCAGGACTATGCGCAGCGTAGCCGTAGCTACTTTGATGAGGTGGTGGGGCGGGTCTATGAGCGCTATCAGCAGCTACTGGCTGAAAGCAATGCTCTGGACTTTGATGATTTGTTGATGAAAACGGTGCAGCTATTTAAGGCAAGCCCTGAGCTTTTGTCTAGATACCAGGCAAGATACCGGCACCTCTTGGTCGATGAGTTTCAGGATACTAACCTGGTTCAGTATGAGCTAATCAAACAACTAGCCGGGAAATTTCGCAATATATGTGTTGTCGGCGACCCAGACCAATCAATCTACTCGTGGCGGTCTGCTGACCTGCGCAACATTCTTAATTTTGAAAAGGATTATCCCGAGGCTAAAGTGGTGTTGCTGGAGCAGAACTATCGCTCGACGAAGATGATTCTGGAAACGGCGTCTTATGTAATCTCAGCTAATCAACAGCGCAAGCCCAAGGACTTATGGACAGACAATGAGCTGGGTGAGCTAACCACGGTGGTTGAGACATACACCGAGCAGGAAGAAGCTCAGTTTGTGGTTAGTGAGATTGAGCGTTTGGTAGGGCAGGACAAGCTTAACCTGGGCGACTGTGCGGTGATGTATCGCACTAATGCCCAGTCAAGAGCCCTTGAGGAGGCATTTGTTCGCTATGGGGTGCCCTATAAGCTGGTGGCTAGCACTCGCTTCTATGAGAGGCGAGAGATAAAGGATATTATTGCCTACCTCAGGCTCATCCAGAATCCTTATGATAGTGTTAGCCTGCTCCGAGTAATCAATGTTCCGGGGCGGGGTATCGGGCAGCGCAGCCTGAGTCAGCTATCTAACTGGGCAAAGTCAATGGGTGTATCCCAGTATGAGGCGTTACAACTTATAACTGAGACAGAAGGAGATGAACATCAGCCTCCGTTTAGCTCTCGTATCAGCAAGGCGCTGGCTGGTTTTCTAAATCTAATGGATGGATTCAGAGCCCGCAGTCAGGAGCTAAATATGGTTGATTTATTTGACTTGGTGGTAGAAGGCTCTGGTTATAAGGAATATATGTTAGGTCAAATGGATGGGGAGGAGCGCTGGGATAATATCCTTGAGCTTCGCACTGTAGCCCACCAATATCGCGACTTAAAGCCACCTGATGGTTTAACTGCCTTTCTCGAGGGGGTAACCCTGGTATCGGATGTTGATGGACTTGATGAGAGTGTGGGTGGGGTAACCCTGATTACCCTGCATCAAGCCAAGGGTCTGGAATTTCCGGTGGTATTTATTGTCGGTATGGAAGAAGGTATCTTGCCTCATTTTAAGTCATTTGATGACCCGGCGCAGATGGAGGAGGAGAGACGGTTGTGTTATGTAGGTATAACCAGAGCCAAGCAGAGGGTGTATCTGGTTCGTGCCTTTCGCCGTAGCCTGAGGGGGAGCAGCACGGTAAATAAACCATCACGCTTCTTAGAAGACATACCGCAGCACCTGATAACTGGTGGTGGTTTGTGGCCGGGAGAAGACAGCCAAATAACGGCCAGTGTGCATTCTTGGAACAAGGCTTCGGCTCCCAGGGTTATTACTCCAGAGTTAAGGGCTGGCGACCATGTCCGCCATACCCAATTTGGTGACGGGGTGGTAGTGAGCTGCCAGCCGGTGAAGGACGATAAAGAAATAGTAATTGCTTTTAGGGGGGCAGTAAAAAAGCTATTACTCAGCTTGGCTAAGCTGGAGAAGATAAAATAATTTCTCGATTTCCTCAAAAACCATTGACATTTTACACGAAACCGTGTATAATATCTATAAATGACTATTAAACTTTTAGACCCCAAAGTAATTTCCCGGATTGCGGCTGGCGAGGTGGTGGCGAGACCGGCATCGGCGGTAAAGGAGCTGGTGGAGAATTCGCTGGATGCTGGCTCAAACCAGATTTCTATTGAGATAAGGGGTGGTGGGGTGAGCTTAATTCGGGTAATGGATAACGGCGTTGGCATACCACCTGGAGAGGTTGAGCTTGCCTTTGATCGATATGCTACCAGTAAGATAGGTAAACTTGACGATTTGGAGTCTATCTCCAGCTTTGGCTTTCGTGGGGAGGCACTGCCCAGCATAGCCGCCGTGGCTGAGGTTGATATTGTTAGCTGCGCTGCCGGCGAGTCGGGAGGCACTTATCTCGGCTTGAAGGATAACGCTATAGTTAATAGGGGAAGCCAGGGGCGCTCTCAGGGGACTACAGTTGCGGTTCGTGGCCTCTTTCGCAAGGTGCCGGCAAGATTAAAGTTCCTCAAGTCGCCGGCTACAGAGAATAGCCATATAGCTAATGTAGTCAGCCAGTATGCCCTCGCCTTTCCTGAGGTTAGGTTTGCCTTGTTTATTGATGGCCGGGCAGTGCTAAGGACACCGGGTAGTGGTCAATTAATAGATAGTGTGGCTCAGGTTTATGGTTTGGAGGTAGCCCGGAATATGCTGGAGATCGGGGGTGGGGACAGGGAGTGGGAAAGCGGGGTAGCCACTTCATCACTGTCGGTAACCGGTATGGTAGGCTCACCGGCAATTAGCCGTTCCAATCGGGGTTACCTCAGCCTCTTTGTCAACCGCCGTTGGATAAGCAGCCGACTGCTGGCTTGGGCGGTAGAGGAGGCTTATCATGGACTTCTGATGCAAGGAAAACACCCTATAGCTATTATTAATATTTCACTGCCTCCTGAGGAGGTGGATGTTAATATTCATCCCACCAAAACCGAGGTGAAATTCCAGAATGAGCACATAGTTTTTGGTGCTGTCCAGAAGGCAGTCCGACGGGCTTTAATTGAACTAGCGCCAGTGCCTAAAATTGAGGAGGTAGCTACCACATATGGAGCACCCTCAGGGACGAGGCAGGTATTACGGACATCACCTATAGGTGGTGACAGCCCTACCACTTCGCCAGCGATTCCTCAGACTCCTGCGGCATCTCTACCTGTTCTACGGATATTAGGTCAGCTGTTAAGTAGCTATATTGTAGCTGAGGGACCTGATGGGTTATATCTTATCGACCAGCACGCTGCCCATGAGCGTATCCTTTTTGAAAAGATTGAAGACCAGAGGTTACGGCAAGAAATAGAGATTCAGGGGCTACTTGAGCCAGTAACCTTTGAGGTTAATCCCAAGCAAGAGGAGGTTCTGAAATCCCACTCTGAAGACCTGGCTGAATTCGGTTTCTCCATTGAGCCTTTTGGTGACAGGACCTATCTAGTTCGGGCTGTGCCCGCTTTGCTTTATAAAAAAGACTGGACAGGAATGGTAAGGGAGTTATTGGATTCCCTTTCTGGAGGGGATAAGAGAGATTGGCGGGAAGAGATAGCTATATCTATGGCTTGTCACGGTGTGGTGAGAGCGGGGCAAGCACTAACTGATGACGAAATGCGTGAACTTATACGGCAGCTAGAGCGAACCGTCCTTCCTCATACCTGCCCCCACGGTAGACCAACAATGATTCGTCTCAGTTCAGCACAGTTGAGAAAGGAGTTTGGCAGAAGTTAGCTGTTTTTCACCCCTGAGATAAATGTTGGCTGCTACCGGGTTTGACTAAAGGTATGTGGGCGGCACACAAAGGGCAATCCTGCGGCGTGTAGGTTGGAGTTATTGAGCGGAGGCAACTGAAAAGGGGGACACTAAATTCTACCTCTGGCTCAGAGCGGTCAACTAATACCCCTATGCCGATTACTATGCCACCTTGCTTAGTTACTACCGCCATAACTTGGTGTATGGAGCTGCCGGTAGTGAGAATGTCATCGACAATGAGGACTCGCTCACCGGGGCTAATGCTGAAGCCTCGCCTGAAAGTCCTTTCCGTAGCCCCTTCCCTTTCAGCAAATATGCCGCGTACCCCTAGCTGTCTAGCCACTTCGAAAGCTAGGATAATGCCACCAGTAGTCGGTCCGGCTACTACCTGGATGTTTTGCTTGTGGAAGTGGGTAGCAATTATACGACAGAGCTGCTCAGTGTAGCTGGGGGATTGCAAAACTTGAAACTTCTCCCAGTAGATGGGGGAGTGTAGCCCGGAGGTAAGCAGGAAGTGTCCCTTAAGTATAGCCCCTGATTTTTGAAAGATTTCGTCTACATTATTCATTAACCTCATCTCCATTTCCCCTCACTGGGCCGATTCTGTGACCTCTCCTTATAGAGGGACTGCTTCTGTCTATCCTCGATAAATGAGCTTCAACAAGACAATTATTTACTCATAGAGCTTTCTAGTTGCTCGTTAAGGGGGTAATTAGGAACGAGTCTCCACTCACCCGGTGGCCAGATTGATAACCAGGCTTTGCCGATTATATTTTGGCGTGGCACTGTCCAGCTAGTATGAGAGTCACTGGCATTATTGCGATTGTCACCGAGAACAAAATATTCATTCTCAGGGATTTTTTTCTGTTGGAAGTTATAGGTAGGAGGTTCTTTAATGTAGGGCTCATCCAGTTTTGAACCATTAACATATACCTCTCCATTTTTTACCTCTATAGTGTCGCCGGGTAAGGCAATGATGCGCTTAATAAAAGGGGTCGCCTTTGGGCTATAGGGCGGAGGCGGATGGAATATGATTATATCGCCCCTTTCAGGCTCATGAAGATGATAAACGACTTTATTGATTAATAATTGTTGTCCATCCTGAAGGCTAGGCTCCATAGAATAGCCGTTTACACTAGACTTCTGGATAGTGATTTGTAGTAGGACGAAGATCGCTACAGCCGCTATAATGATTACTAGAATCTCACGGAGAAAGGCTCTCAATTTATTAGTTGCTCCCTTCCAGATTTAATCCTAATTATACCTTATCGCTCTTTATCTTGCTAGGCAATTATTTATGAACCTCGCTGGTATGGGGAATAGGATTAGTGGATGGCCTTATTGACTAAGATTGTTTACCAACCCCTCACCCTTTATTCCTCTCCCCTTCATAAGGGGAGAGGGATAAGAAATTCTTAAAGGGGCTTCGCCCCTTTTAATCCCCTTACTAAATAACCTCCTAATATCTTAATAAGGGGGAGTGTAAGTAAGAGAGGGGCGAAGCCCCTTTCTAAAGTCTCTTCCCCCTCTCCTTGAGAAGGAGAGGGGGATTAAGGGGGTGAGGTTGATAAACCACCTCATTAACTTATGTTGCACTTTTTCGGAAGGGGGTGCTAGAATGACAATAGAATGGACTATATGGAGCAGGCGCTTTCCTTAGCTAAGTTAGCTTTGGGGCAAGTTAGTCCTAACCCGGCGGTAGGGGCGGTAGTGGTGAAAAATGATATAGTTGTCGGGCAAGGCTATACCCAGCCACCTGGCTCGTGGCACGCCGAGGTAGTAGCCCTAAAGCAGGCAGGTAAGAAAGCCCAGGGTAGCGTGATGTATGTTACTTTGGAACCATGCTGCCATTATGGTCGCACGCCACCATGCACTCAGGCAATCGTTGCTGCCGGCATCGCTGAGGTTCACTTGGCTATGCTTGATGCCAATCCCTTGGTTTCAGGGCGAGGAAAAGACAAACTGGAGAGGGAAGGCATTAAGATATATCTAGGTGAACATGAGGAGGAGGCTAAAAAGGTTAACGAGGCCTATGCTAAATTTGTTACTACCGGCATGCCCTTTGTTACGGCAAAATTTGCGATAAGCTTGGATGGGAAGATTGCCACTAGGAGTGGTGATTCTAAGTGGATTAGCGGTGACGAGGCGAGGCAGTATGTTCATAATTTGCGTTATACTTCTGATGCTATTATGGCAGGAGTGAATACTGTTCTGGCTGATGACCCTAGCCTTACCGCTAGGAGTTGTGGTGGCAGGGGAGGGACAGCCAGAAAGCAACCACTTCGGGTAATTGTGGATGGTAAAGGGCGCACGCCATTAACTGCCCAGCTATTTAGTGAGCCGGGTAATACCCTTCTGGCATTGGGCAAGTTTGTTACGCCAGAGGAGAAAGCAGCTTTTGCTCAGGTTAATGCTGAACTATTAGAATTGCCCTCAGAAGGGGGGCTGGTAGATTTGGGGAAATTGTTAAAAGTATTAGGTGAGCGGGAAATTACCAGTGTTTTAGTGGAGGGTGGTGGGATTCTTCTCGGCTCTCTATTTGACTGTAAGCTTGTCGATAAGGTGATTGCTTTTATTGCCCCTATTATCATTGGCGGGAAAGAGGCAAAGACGGCGGTTAGTGGTAAAGGGGTTGATAAAGTGGTAGACTCACTTAAATTGAGGCGTGTTAGCCTGGAAAAGCTTGGTGAAGATTTGATGGTTAGTGGGTATGTTAAGGAGTGAGGATGTTTACCGGGATTGTAGAAGAGGTAGGTAGAGTTACTTCAGCCCAACCGGGAAAGCTGGTTATCTCGGCTAGCCAGGTTCTCCAGGGAATGGAGCTGGGTGGGAGTATTGCCGTCAATGGCGTATGCCTGACTATAACCAGTTTTAATACTAATTCGCTCTCTGTTGACATAATGCTAGAGACGTTAAAGCGGACTAACCTTGGTCTACTGAGTGCCGGGGATGAAGTTAATCTGGAACGACCTCTAACTCTGGAAAAGCCGTTAGGGGGGCATTTAGTGCAGGGTCATGTGGATGATACAGGAAGGGTGGGCTCTATTATGTGGGATGGTGAGGCAATGCTCATTAGATTTGAAGCCCCTCCTGAAGTAATGCGCTATGTGGTGGAGGAGGGTTTTATTGCTGTCGATGGCGTTAGTTTGACTGTGGTGACTAAAGATGCCAGCTCATTTCAGGTTTCTGTTGTTGACTTTACCCGGAAACATACTACTCTCGGTAGTCGGCGAGTGGGCGACCAGGTTAATCTGGAGGTAGATATTATTGCCAAATATGTGGAACAGCTTAGCCAGCCTCGCCGCTCAGGTATAACTGTTAGTTTTTTACAGGAGCACGGCTTTTTAGTAGGTTAATTTACGGCTTCGTTTATCAAGGGAGGTTTAATAAATAGTTTATTCTATTCTTGATTGAGGGGGGGGTAAGCATGGGCTTATCAAGTATCGCTGAAGCTATTGAGGATGTAAAGACAGGCAAATTTGTTATTATAGTTGATGATGAAAATAGGGAAAACGAGGGCGACCTAGCCTTAGCTGCCGAGAAGGTTACTGCTGAAGTTATTAACTTTATGACACTGTATGCCAGGGGATTGATTTGTTTGCCTATGATAGGCAAGCGATTAGATGAATTGAGAATTCCTTTGATGGTGGGGGAGAATACCTCAAGATTTTCTACTGCTTTTACTGTCTCTGTTGAAGCTAAACATAGGATAAGTACGGGTATCTCAGCAGCGGATAGGGCAGAGACAATAAAGGCGATAATTGACCCAGCTACTCAAGCTGAGGACTTAGTCGTGCCGGGGCACATGTTCCCTCTACGAGCTAGAGAGGGTGGTGTTCTGGTGCGGGCAGGACATACTGAGGCTATAGTTGACTTGGCTAGGCTAGCCGGACTTTATCCGGCAGGTGTTATTTGTGAGATTTTGGATGAAGATGGCTCTATGGCACGGCTACCTCAATTAGAGGCAATGTCAGAGCAGTATGGGATTAAGATTGTGGCTATAGCTGATCTTATTACCTATCGCCGACGCCATGAGAGGTTGGTGCATCGGGTAGCCGAGGCTGAGTTACCAACAAAATACGGTGAGTTTACAGCTATTGCCTATAAAAGTGACATAGACCCCGATGAACACTTAGCCTTAATAATGGGAGATATATCCACTGAGGAGCCAGTGTTAGTCCGCGTTCATAGTGAGTGTGTTACCGGCGATGTGTTTAGTAACCTTCGTTGTGATTGCGGTGAGCAGATTGCCCTAGCAATGCAAAGTATCGTTGATGAGGGGCGAGGTATTTTCCTGTATATGAGGCAGGAGGGACGAGGTATCGGCTTTCGTAACAAGATTCGTGCCTATGCCCTTCAAGATAAAGGGCTGGATACAGTGGAGGCTAATCTGTCCTTAGGCTTTCCCCCAGACCTTCGGGATTACGGCATAGGTGCTCAAATCTTGGCTGAACTGGGTTTGCATGGTATCCGGCTGCTCACCAACAATCCCAGAAAGGTGGTAGGTTTGGAAGGTTATGGGCTCAAGGTAGTGGAGACAATACCTATTATCGCCCCTCCCAATCCGTATAACCGTCATTATTTGGAGACAAAACAGAAAAAATTAGGTCAGCTCTTAGAAATACCAGATGCTGATAATTAGTCTCCCTTTGACAAGGGGATAGGGTTAGTTAAACAATCTCATAATAAGGAGGAAGTAATGAACAAGCATTTTGAAGGTGTGCTGCTGGGGAAGGGGCTAAAATTTGGGCTGGTTGTCTCTCGTTTTAACGAGTTTATCACTAAGAAGCTACTTGAGGGAGCACAAGATGCTTTGCTTCGCCACGGTGTTAACCAGGAAGATATAGAGGTTGCCTGGGTACCAGGCTCGTTTGAAATTCCACTAATAGCCAAGAAATTAGCCCAGAGTAAGCGGTATGATGCCGTTATCTGCCTTGGCGCTGTGGTTCGCGGGGGAACACCCCACTTTGAATATATTGCCGCTGAGGTAACTAAGGGCATTGCTGAAGTGGGTTTAGACACCGGGCTGCCGGTTACTTATGGTGTAATCACCGCTGATACCCTAGAACAAGCTATTGAGCGGGCAGGAACTAAAATGGGAAATAAAGGCTTTGATGCGGCAGTAAATGCCATCGAACTGGCTAACCTAGTCAGGAGCATAGGCTAGTGGCTAGAGATAAGTCCTTTAAAGCAAGAGTAAGAAAATAGTTCGATTAATTCTTTCGTTAGCCCTTTACTCTTCCTTTAGTATTGAAGTGTGCTGAATCCCTGGATATTTTTTCACTCAGTAACCTTATAGACTATATCTCCTCTTCTTACCCGCTCGCTGACTTTGATACCAATGGCATCCCCCGCTTTAGCCTGTTTAACATCTACATTGTTAATCTGCATTGAGTCAACAATAAGTTCCATATCAGTGGTGTGACCCTTAATATGGATTTTGTCCCCTTGTTTCAAGGTTGCTGTTAGCTCAATGCCGGCTACCACAGGTCTGGCAAAGAAGTCGGATACTTTTCCGATTACCTCCTCAGGCATTTGGGCACCTCCTTTTAAGTTTAATGTCGGGCTATTCTTTTGCCTTTAGTATACGCTATCTGGTTTGTGTAAATCAATACTTAAAATCTTTGACATGGTTACACCTGTCACATATAATTAAGCTACTTGTGGACTACTGGAGGGCGAAGCCTTGGTGGAGGATAATAAATCTAATTTAGTAAACCAGGAGCAGACGCTGGATATTGAACATGTTAAACGGCGTCTAGATATGTTAGACCAGCGTTTAGATAACATCGACTCGATGGTTACCGCTGTTGCTGAACGAGTAATGAGTCAGCCTATTACTCTTAATATAACCTGCCCCTACTGTGGTAAGAATATAGAGATTACCATCATAGGCAGTGAGAAGCCAACGGCATGACCTAAGTATATGAAGTCTTAGAGCATAGGTAAGTATCTCTTTAGTTCATATTCAGTTACCTGGATGCGATATTGGTCCCATTCAATCTTTTTATTTTTGATAAAGCTATCAAAGACATGGTCGCCAAGGGCTTTTCTCACCAACTGGCTATTTTCAGTTAAGCTTATAGCCTCAGACAGGTTTCCGGGCAGATTGCCTATGCCCCTTTGCTTCCGCTGCTGGCTACTCATCTCAAAAACATTCTCTTCAATAGGGTCAGCCAGTTGATATTCCTTCTCAATGCCTTCCAGACCGGCGGCAAGCATCACGCTAAAAGCCAGATAGGGATTGCAGGCAGGGTCTGGGACTCTAAACTCAATTCTGGTAGAGTTTTCCTTCCCCGGCTGATAATCAGGAACTCTAATCATGTCTGACCTGTTTCTCCTTGCCCAGGAAAGGTATACTGGTGCTTCATAGCCAGGAACTAGGCGCTTATAGGAGTTAACCCATTGGCTAACCACCGCTGCAATTTCTGGAGCATGCTTTAGTAGCCCAGCAATATAGTGCTTGGCTATTTTTGATAGATAATAGGGGTCATTTTCGTCAAAGAAGGCATTCCTGTTGCCCTTAAACAGTGACTGGTGCACATGCATACCGTTGCCATTAATGCCGAAGACAGGTTTAGGCATAAAGGTGGCATAGATACCGCGCTTCAGAGCCACTTCTTTAACTACCAATCGGCAGGTCATGATATTATCGGCTATAGTCAAGGCATCAGTATAATGCAGGTCTATCTCATGCTGGCTTGTAGCCACTTCGTGGTGGCTATATTGAACACTGATACCCATCTGTTCTAGGATGAGTATGGTTTCCATTCTTAAGTCGCTGGCCATGTCAGGGGGGGTCAAATCAAAATAGCCCCCTTCATCCAGAGTGTTTGTCCCCCCTGCATTTTGGAAGTAGAAATATTCTAATTCTGGACCTACATTGAAGCTATAACCCTGGTCAGTTGCTTTCTTGAGGTTTCTCTTTAGCACATATCGGGGGTCACCCTCAAAGGGTTGCCCCCCGGGTCTCAGGACGTCACAAAACATTCGGGCTACAGGACGCTCAGGTAGACTCCAGGGTAGGATTTGGAAGGTGGTAGGGTCGGGGAGGGTTAGCATATCACTCTCATCAATTCTAGCAAAGCCTTCAATGGAAGAGCCATCAAATCCCACACCATCCATCAAGGCTGTTTCCAATTCCCTCGGGGCAATGGAGAAACTCTTAAGAAAGCCCAAAATGTCAGTGAACCATAGACTTATTAATTTGATATTCTTATCCTTGGCTACCTTGATGACATATTCTTTAGCTTCTTCCTTTTCGTTAGGCATTTTATAATCCTCCTTATTGATTATGTATCCGCTATCTGATAAAGTAACCTATAAATCTTAGCCTATACTTCCTATTCCGGCTTAGTTCTTTAGTAGATAACATTTTACAAAGTATACACTGGGTTGTGCCAAAAATCTAGGGATGGTTTAAATTTGACACAACCAATAAATTAGTGATGGGGGGGCAAACATGGAGATAGCCGCTAGAATTGACCAAACTAAATACGATGTCTTTCGATGGAGGTATGAGCTTAGCATACCAAAGAAGTTAGTCTTGGCACTTGGCATGGCTTGTCTTACTGGCTTGGTTGCTCAAATTAGAATCGTTCTTCCATGGAGTCCAGTACCAGTGACAGGACAAACCTTTGCTGTGCTACTGGCTGGTGTGCTATTGGGGAGGTGGTGGGGAGGCATAAGTTTGGCTATCTATGCCAGCCTCGGCGCTGTAGGAGTTCCCTGGTTTGCTGGCTGGGGCAGCGGCCTGGGCTACCTTGCCGGTCCCACCGGGGGATATATAATCGGTTTTATCCTGGCTGCCCTTTTCCTGGGTTACTTCACCGATACCTATATTAGGTCGAGAAGCTTTCTGAGTATGCTAGCCCTCATGCTCTTGGCTAATTTTACCCTCATCTATGTTCCAGGGCTTCTTCAGCTTGGGTTATGGCTCAACTTGGTGCAAGGAGAACCAGTAGCCTTTACCACCCTCCTCAGCCTGGGAGCTCTTCCCTTCATAGCTGGCGATATTACTAAGGCCGTTATGGCAGCGGCTATAGCTAGAGGAGTAACACCTAAATCAGCCTACAACGGGGAGGTAGATAAAGGCAAATGGGCGAACTGGCGCATCCCTTGAAATTTAAAGTGTATCACCCCGGTGCACAAGTTTGGCGGAGGGTCAGCAGCTCTCATTAGTAAGGTATTTGACATAAAGTATCTGGATGGGTAATCTTTTGATTAGTGCTTTACTGCTTTTTGTGGTGAGTTTTATTGATAATAGAATAAAAACAGGGAAGAGCCCTAGATTTATGACCTGAACATAGTAAGTTGAGCGGCATCACTAATCATATGGACTCGTCCGCAGCTAAACAACAGCAAGAAGCAGGGTTTAGAATAGAGATGGAATCTATATTGGTGAGCTGAGAAGCTCAATGGAGGGAGTAGGATGGACAGACGAGGAAATGTAATAATCGTGAAGAAGCCGAGGTTGAGGCACCCCTATATGGTTTGTGGCATCAGTGGGTGGGTTGATGGAGGGGAGGCTGCCCTATAGGCATCACCCCCCTGTGCTAATCTCACTTCCACTACTACAAACTCATTTATTCTTAGATTCACCCGGGGGAGTCAACTTAACTTAAGCTCAGCCAGTATGGGATACAGCCTATCAAGTGCCTCATCAGCTTCCTCTTGAGTAATTACTAGTGGTGGACTAAAACAAAGCCTACCTCCCATCACCCGCAGATATAGCCCTTGCTCAAACCCGCGGCGCCATATTAGATTGGTTTTTTCAAGGCCGGGGGTGGCTTTAGTTTTCTTATCCACCACAATATCTAAACCGAGCATCAATCCCAAGCCGCTAAGTGAGCCTATGTGAGGTAAGGGCAAAAACTCCCTCTCCAGCCGTTCCCTTACATGCTTGCCTACCTCAGCTGCATGCTCTATAATATGCTCTTCTCTATATATATCTAAAACTTTGCTGGCTACAGCACAGCATATAGGATTCCCGCTTTCGCTGGAGCCCGGGGCGAAAAATTGTCCCTTCAGTGTATTCCAGATATCATCTGAAATAGCCACCGCCCCAAAGGGAAGATAACCACTGACAATCGCTTTAGACATAGTCATTATATCTGGCGTAACATTCCAGTGCTCAACGGCGAACATCTTCCCAGTTCTGCCAAAACCGGTCATCACCTCGTCAGCGATAAGTAATACACCATGTTTGGAGCATATTTCTCGCACCCTGGGGAAATACTCAGGGGGAGGAGAGACAAAGCCTCCAGCCCCCTGCTCAGGTTCGGCTATGAAGCAGGCTATATTATCCTTCCCCTCATTTTCAATGAAGTAATCCAGGAACTCGGCACACTCAATGCCGCAACTTGGATACTCCTTATGCAATGGGCACCGATAGCAAAAGTAGTTTGGTATGTGTATGTGGTCTCCGCAAGGTGGGCACTCGGCACACGCTCCCTTGAGTATGCCAGTAGCCCCCCCTGTTCCTCGCAGGGTGCCGTGATAACTGTTGAACAAACTTAAAATCTTATACCTTCTCTCCCCCTTGACCTTATAGTAGAGATTAGCAATCTTGAAAGCACAATCAACAGCATCGGCACCAGTCATGGTAAAGAGAAAATGGTCTAGCCCTTTAGGTACTACTTGGGTAAGCTTCTGACTATACTCAATGGCAGGAACATTGGCATAGCCACGCAAGGTTGAGGTGTACATCATTTTATCTATCTGAGCTTTAGCCACCTCGGCAATGTCCTTACGGCTATGACCTAGATTCACATTTACCAATTGGGATGATAGGTCCATGTATTCCTTACCCTCGGTGTCCTTAATCATTATGCCTTGAGCCTCCTCAAAGGGGGCAAGACCAAGATTCTGCCCAACGACACCTAGGCAATGCAGGATATGGTCTGTATCCCACTTCAGTAATTCTTCAGTGTGTTTAGTTACTATTTCCTCCTCCTTTATATTAAATTCAATCTACCGGCTTGAGGTTTCTTGAGCTAATATCCTACCCACTCATCACCCTATCCAAAGGTGTGTATGGTATACCTAGTGCTCGGCTCACAGGCTCGTTTGTCAGACATCCGTTAAAGGTATTGACCCCCTTAGCCAGTGCTCCATCGCCCTTAATAGCCTTGACAAAACCTTGGTTAGCCAACTTTAATGCATATGGTAGGGTGACATTACATAATGCTTGGGTAGCAGTTCGCGGGACAATCCCAGGCATGTTAGTAACACAATAATGAATAACGCCATCAACAACATAAACAGGGTCACTGTGTGAGGTAGGATGGGTAGTCTCTACGCATCCCCCCTGGTCAACGGCAACATCAATTATAACCGAGCCTGGCTCCATGCTTTTAACCATATCTCTAGTTACTACGATAGGGGGCTTACCACCTGCAACCAATGCTGCCCCAATCACCACATCCGCTTCCTTAACCGCGTTGGCAATATTGTATGGATTTGAAGTCAATGTCTCAAAACGGCCGTGTAACACCTCACTCAAGTAGCGTAGGCGATTGACATCAATGTCAATGATAATAACACGGGCTCCCATGCCTAAGGCAATCTGGGCTGCATTGGTACCCACCATCCCGCAGCCAATAATAACCACGGTACACGGTGGCACTCCAGGCACACCACCGAGTAGCTTACCGCTCCCTTTGTTCATTTCCTCAAGGTATTGGGCTGCTTTCTGCATGGCTACCCTCCCCGCGATCTGGCTCATCGGCGTTAGCAGGGGCAGACTACCATCAGGCAATTGTACTGTCTCGTAGGCGATAGCAATCACTCCCTTATCCATAAGCGCTTGGGTTAATTTCAGTTCATTAGCTAGATGAAGGTAGGTAAAGAGGACCTGCTCCCTCCTAAGTAATGGATACTCGCTAGGCAGAAGTTCTTTAACCTTATAAATCATATCCGCCCGGTTATAGACCTCTTCGGCACTGTCTGTTACACTGGCTCCGGCATCGGCATACTCCTTATCAGGGAAACCACTTCCCTCCCCAGCCATAGTCTGGATTAGAACCCGATGACCTGTCTGAGTAAGCACTGCTGCTGCCAGAGGTGTTATGGCAACCCGATACTCTTCGTTTTTGATCTCCTTTGGCACCCCGATAATCACTGTTTTCCTCCTTGTAAATATTTTTCTCCACTTATAGCTTACCTATAAATGGGGGTATTAAAGTTAGTGCCCATCTTGTGGCATAAAAGCCTACCGGAGCAGCCCTTAATAATTTTTCCATAAATTCCTGAGACGGCTATTGGCTTCATTGCACTAACTTTGTAATAATACTCTTTCGTGTCAAATCATTTAAGTAGGTAACCCAACCTTAGGTTTTTGTATCATAAAAGATGTAACCGTATGAGGACACATAACCCCTTCTATGTCATTGCGAGGCACTTTGTGCCTCGCAATGACACAAAGAACTACTAGGGCTTGTTCCCAACTTAAAGTGGAGGATACCCTTATATTTTCAAGTGTCACCTATCTATCTGAACGAGCTCAACCACCTATTAATTTCTTGGCTACTTCCACCGCAGCACTGGCATTCTCCCCATACCCATCTGCCCCTATTTGATCCGCCCAATCCTGAGATATAGGAGCACCACCAACTAACACCTTTACATTTTCCCTTATACCAGCCCCTTTCAAACTGTCAATAACTTCCTTTTGATTTGGCATTGTTGTGGTAAGTAGAGCGGAAAGTAAAATAAGATCCGGTTTTAACTCCTTCGCCTTCTCTACAAAAAGGGAAGAGGGAATGTCAGTACCTAAAAATATTATATCAAATCCATTAGCAACAAGGAAGGTAGTTACCAGTCTTATGCCGGTGTCATGAATATCTCCCTGCACTGTGCCAGCTATGCCCTTGGCTAAATATTTAGCCTTCCTCCCAGATTTTTTGATAGCTTCACCCAAAATATCGGTAGCTGCCGCCATTGCTTCCGCTCCCATGACTAACTCAGGTAGAAATATCTCCTCCCTCCCAAATAAGCCTCCCACCGCTTGTATTCCCTTCACGAACCCTTCATTAATGGCCTCTGCGGGTTCAATTCCTTTCCCCAAAGCCATTTTGGCTAATCGAACTGCCTCATCCTTATCATAATTGATGATGGATTGTTCCATTTTAGCAAAAAGCTCTTTATTATCCATGTTTATCCCCTTTAATAATTTCCCAAGTAAGGTGTGTTTTTAATCTGGCTTGCCTAGTAAGGAAGCTCTTATCACCTTCCTCTAATTCCTCCCTTCAAATTCTCATCCTGGTCGGCAGCAGCCGCTATCTTTCTTAGTTCCCGCTTAACATTTTCATCCAATGGTGCCGGGTGATGATTTTTTAAAATCCAATCAATTACTTCGCGAGCAACCTCCTCGGCATCCCTGTATTTTTCCCCCACAATCCGCGATTTCTCAAAAAGAATAGACGGTGGCCAGAGCTTTGGAAGTTCTTCAGCGGTGCGCTTTCGTCCCAAAAACATACCTCGGGGACCTACCTCTCGTATCATATCAAAGGCTAGAGTATTATCGTTTACCTCAATCCCCTTGGTAATGATATCTATTGCCTGAAAAATCTCTCTGTCAAACAAGATTCTTGCCATATCTAATAGAGCTACAGCTTCTATCATGCCACTGGGACCAAATGACATATCTGCCCCGGCCATAACCGACAGTAGATGACCGCATACATTCTCCATGCCTACTTGCCAGCTATTCAATTTATAGGCATTTCCCCCAAAGGAGAATTGACTGGTAACAGGCAGGCCATTGGAATGAGCAACCTGAACAGCAGCAGCACTAGTAATCTGTGAAAAGGATGACCCATAAAAATAATCCCCTGAGCGTGGGTCAACAGTTGCCGGCTGGATAGTTATAAAGATAGGAGTCCCTGGGTAGGCAATTTGTATTAAAACACAGCCACTTAACACTTCGGCCAATCCTATAGCTAGGTCAGCAGCCGGATATGGAGGGGCAGTTAAACCCATGGTGGGCATAGACATAATTCCCACTGGTAGACCAGCCTCGGCGAAAGCAAGGGCTGATTCTATCCCACCTTTGTCCTGGGATAGAGGAGCGATGCCGCATAATAAAAGCGAATAAATAGGTCTTTCCCTCAGCTTATCCCTTCCTCCAGCGATGACAGATGCCATCTCAATGGTGTACTTTGCCGAGATTTCATTCATAACCGATTCTGTCTGGACATGTTTTTCTGTATTATTAAAACAAGCTTCTACCCCATGAATTGGTGCTGTTTCTCCTTTATCTCCCGCACTAACCGTTGGCCAAACAAGTGATACTATCGGAAGATAATCGGCTATCTTAGCCATATTCTCCACATCGCTTTTAATTGAGCGTCGTCTCTCGCCAGTTTCAAGATCAACAACATTGGGCGCTTCGCCACTACAATAGAAATAAGTTCCGTTCTCACCCCCAATTTTGGCATCGAGTTCTGGTCTTCTCCCGGCTAAAGTATAACACCTCGGAGCCTTTTTCAAATAATCAGCCACCAAATGGCTTGAAATTTTAACAATCTTTTTATCAAAATCTACATTAGCTTTGACATCGGCAAAAATTTTTAGCGCCTTCTCCGAGGGGAACAATACCCCAACTTCCTCAAGAATACTAATGGCTGCTTCGTTTATCTTTTTTATATCCTCATCATCAAGTATGCTAATTTTTAGCTTTGACTTAATAGGTTGTATACTGGCTCTTCTTTCTTCCAATTTTAGCATTTCAAAAAACTCCTTTCTTCACACTTTAAAATATAGTTTGTTCCTTAGAATATTAATCTCTATCTCATTTACGGAGGATTTCCCATTTCAACTCGCAATGGGGCATCCTGACCCTCATCGCTCTTGTCACTAATATTAAATCCATGGCACTTGGTTGTCAATCTCCCTCTCGTAGCCCTGCTGATGTTCTATGATAGTGCTCCATTGTAACCGGAGGTGGCTTAAAAGATACGACTGTTTTTGAGAACCATGAGCTAAGAATTGTTAATTCGAGGTTGGAAAATTTGAGTAAATTGATTGGAACGAGCTGCAAAGAATAGATGTAACAACGTCTAACCGCCGAGGTTTTTTGAGAATTAAAAAGGATATGAAAACAGGCAAAAGAACCCCTACACTTCAGAGGCTCTATGTATTTGGGTCCTGTTTTTTAAACTGTTCAATGAGCGTGCGCAAGGGTGTAGTTTGTTGCTCAAGTCTCGGCAAGTTATGATAATAACGCTGAGCATACTCTACGGCTTCCCTCAGTTCATCCACTCCCACAAGTTCTGGCCGTCAACTTAGTGTCATTATTATATTACTGGCTGAATCAGATAAAAATTCAACACATATCTCATCAAAAACCCTTTAGAAACTAGACAATATAGAGTATAATAGAGGCAAAAGAAGATGGCTTCACAAGTCTTTTATCGTAAGTGGCGTCCCCAGACTCTAGCTGAGGTAGTCGGTCAAGAACGGGTAACACAGACACTACGCAATGCCCTCAGTAGCGGTCGTGTATCTCATGCTTACCTTTTTTGTGGTCCGCGAGGAACAGGTAAGACCAGCACCGGGCGCATCCTGGCTAAAGCAGTGAATTGCCTTACCAATGGCAAGGGTGAACCATGTAATACTTGCCCTATGTGCCAGGCAATAACTGAGGGTAGGGCTCTGGATATGATTGAGATTGATGCCGCCAGCAATCGTGGCATTGATGACATCCGAGAGCTCCGTGAGAGGGTCAATTATGCTCCCAATCAGGCTCGTTACAAGGTCTATATCATAGATGAGGCCCATATGCTTACCAAAGAAGCCTCCAACGCCTTGCTCAAGACACTTGAGGAACCACCGCCCCATGTTATCTTTATCCTGGCCACCACTGAAGCCCATAAAGTCATACCTACCATTCTGTCGCGATGCCAGCGGTTTGATTTCCGACGTATCTCCCAGGCAGACGTAATTTCAAAACTAACCCACATTTGTAGCACAGAAGGCATTCACCTGGAGCCAGAGGCACTACAGCTTATTGCTAAGGCGGCCACAGGTAGCTTACGGGATGCTGAAAACCTGCTGGAACAGCTGACTACCTACTATGGCTCTGACGTTGGACTACATCAGGTTCAGGCTATCCTGGGTATCACCGGCGACTTCCGAACCAAAGAGCTGGTAAAGCACATTATCAATAAGGATGTTTCTGCCGGGGTGATAACTATAAACAGTGTCAATAGCGATGGGCTGGATTTAAAGCAATTCAATCGAGAGCTTGTGGAATACCTCAGAGGGTTGCTGCTAATAAAGACCGGCTCTAGTGAAGCTGTAGACCTCACTGCCGAGGACATAGCTGAACTGAAGGACTTAGCCGCTAGAGCCTCCCTCTCTCAGATATTGAAGGCAGTCAAACTCTTTGGTCAACTTGAGCTTGATTTTGACTCACCTTTGGCGAGCTCTACCTTACCCTTGGAGCTAGCCTTGGTTGACTGTGCCCTATCTTCGGAAAAGGAGGGGGAAAGCCCTGCCAGTCAAACTGAATACGAATCTCGTCAGCCTATAAAAGCAGCTACCCCATCCTATCCTAAACAGCCTACAGACAAACCTGAGCCAGCTATTGTTCCCCCGCCAGCAGTGCCAGAGGCTACCACAACTATTACCCCACCAGAACCCGGCAGTGAACTGGAACAACTGAGAGCGAACTGGAAACAGGTTGTGGCTCAAGCTCCGGAAGATACCAAAAGAACCCCGGCTATTGCTATTCTTAGAAGCGCTGGTGTTAAGCCAGTGGCTTTTGAAGATAATACTGTAGTCTTATCCTTTAGATATCCCCTTCATAAGGAGAAGATGGGGGAACCTGAAAATCAACAGGTAGCTGAAAAAATCGTCAGCAACTTCCTGGGGTGTCCCTGCCGTGTGCGCTGTATTTATGAGCCAGAGGATAATCACCTGGTGCAGGAAGCACAAAGAATGGGTGCCCAAGTTACCAGTGTGGAGGAAAAATGAATTTTTCTATGTTAAATCAGGCTCGGGAACTCAAATCAAAACTAGACAAGGCCCAGCGAGAGTTAAGCAGCACTATTGTAGAAGCAAGCTCGGGCAAAGGTGCAGTTAAGGTTATCATTAATGGTCAGCAAAAAATACAGTCAATAAAAATATCCCCCGAGGTGATAGACCCCGATAAGGCAGAACACTTGGAAGAATTGGTGTTCAAGGCGGTAAGTGACGCCATTGTCAAATCTCAAAAACTGGCTGCCAAGCAGCTAAAAGGGTTAACTGGTGGTCTTAAAATCCCAGGGCTGACCTAATATAGCGAGGTCGTTTAATAGGGGGTGAGGTTGAACCAGAATCTCATACCTACCGCCGAAGCGGTGTATAGGCTTATCCAGGAACTCAATAAACTACCTGGCATTGGACCTAAGAGTGCCCAGCGTCTTACCTATTACTTACTGCGTGCCTCTGAAGAGCAAGCCAAGCTATTGGCTGAAGCCATCCTGTCAGTAAAACAGAAGATTACACTATGCTCCATTTGTTTTAATGTTACTGAGTCTGACCCCTGCCTCATCTGTCGTAGTGACCAACGCGACTGTAGTAAGATTTGCATTGTGGAACAGCCACAGGATATTCTGGCTCTGGAGCACACCAAGATTTATAACGGATTGTATCATGTGCTTCATGGCGCCATCTCACCAACCGAGGGAGTGGGAGCTGGCGATATAAGAATCAACGAACTTACGAAGCGGTTGCAAGACGGCTCAATAAATGAGGTCATCCTAGCTACTAACCCCAATCTTGAGGGGGAACAAACCGCTATGTATCTAAATAAGCTGATTTCACCCCTGGGCATCCGGGTTACCCGCCTCGCCCGGGGATTGCCCTTTGGCACCGAACTGGAATATGCCGATGACGTTACCCTAACCCGAGCCATTGAGGGAAGACAGGAGTTTTAGTAAATAGACAGGGAGGTAATAGTTATGGACAAGCTAAATGAGCAATCAGAAACAGGGTGTTGCCCAAGATTTAATCCTGAGCCGTGGGATGAAAAAGAGATAACTTGGGAGGATAACTTATTTATTAAAGACCATGTCAGGAGTTTTTTGCATATCCCTTTGGGCTTCGGCAAAGCAATGACTAAAAATATGGAGATGATTGAGGCGGCAGATGCCCTTGCCCCTCAACCACTTATGCTTTCGGATGAAAACTCTCTCTGGGGGAGCGACATTTATATTGCCGTTAGTAAAGAAGTGCCGCAGGCAGAGATGGTAAGAATATCAGGGACTTTTCTGACCAAGGTTTTTGAAGGGCCATATAAAAATATCGGCAAATGGGTCAAGGAAATGAAAGCTTTCGTCAAAGTAAAAGGCAGAGAGATTAAGAAAATGTATTTTTTCTATACTACCTGTCCGGCGTGTGCCAAGGTTTACGGCAAAAATTACACGGTTATCCTGGCGATGGTTTAGGCGAGGGTTTTAATATCTTAATAGATTATGGTTATCCGAGGAGAAAAGGTTGTATTGCGACCGATGACTGTTGACGAGATCCCTATTTTCTACAATTGGGCTACGCAATCAGATGCCACACACTTCTGGTATGAGGATGGCCGTGTCCCAGCCTACGAAGAATTTACCAGAGACTGGGAAAGACATTACTTTGACGGCAGTGAGCCGGAAAAAGGCAGGTGTTTTGTTATCCTTGTAAATGACAGACCAATAGGTGAGGTAAACTATAACGATATCAATAGAGAAGATAACTCAGTGGAGTTAGATATTATTATTGCAAAAGATGTAGACACAAGAAGAGGCTATGGCACTGATGCCTTAAAAACATTAGTCAAACATCTTTTCCAACACCTGCACATTCAACTTTGTTGGATTGAGCCTGTTGCCAAAAACGCAAGAGCCGTAAGAGCATATGAGAAAGCGGGGTTCAAGACTACAAAGACCTTTATAGCCAACGGCGTAGAGTGCAATCATATGGAACTGAGAAATGCCTAAGCCAAGAACTTATCAGACGGAAGCAATTATTATTAAGAAGATTAAACTGGGTGAGGCGGATAGAATCCTTACTCTCTACGCCCCGCACCTGGGTAAGATTCAGGCGGTAGCCAAGGGGGTAAGGCGCCCTAGAAGTAAGCTAGCCGGACACCTTGAACTGCTCACTCATAGCCAGGTATCACTGGCTCGCGGGCGAAATCTGGATACTATAATCGGCAGTCAAACGATTGATAGCTTCCTGCCGCTGAAGAGCGACCTGTGGCTTACCTCCTGCGCCCTCTATGTCACTGAGTTAATTAACCAGTTTACCGCTGACCATATTGAAAATTACCCCCTGTTTCAGCTGCTGCTTGAGACAATGCATCGGCTATGCCAGGCTGGCGATATTGAACTGGTTTTGCATTATTTTGAGCTACACCTCCTTGACGAAGTTGGCTACCGACCTCAGCTTCAGCAGTGCGTCTCTTGCCACTCACCATTAAAACCGGTCGCCAACGCATTCTCCCCCAGGGCTGGTGGCGTGTTGTGTCCCAGGTGCAGCCAGAGGCAGCCTTTGACCTACCCCCTGTCGGTTAACGCGCTAAAAGTGCTGAGATTGCTGCAGAGTAGCGACTACGATACTGCCAGCAAGCTAAAAATGAATCCAGAATTATCTCATGAGTTAGATGAGGTGATGTCCCATTATCTGGAATACCTCCTGGAACGAGAGGTAAAGTCAGCCGTCTGGCTGGATATTTTAAGAGAGCAAGCAAAACAAACAGCACCTAGCTAAGAAGTTATTTACCAAGGAGATACAGAGGGTAGGGTTACTAGATAAAAGCTAAATGGGGTGAGGCTGATAAACAATCTTATAACCAGATGGCTTTACTACGGGACACAATAAGGTAGATAATATAGGACTGAGAGTCTGGAACTCCCAGTCTTTTTGCTATATCATAAGAGAACAGGATAGAAATGACATCTAGATTAGAACGCATAGCTCAACAACGACGGCAAAAGCTTGACCGAATTCGGACTCGTGGCATTAATCCGTATCCTCATCGCTATCACCGCAGCCACACTACTCAGGAGGCTGTAGCGTTACTCAAACAGGAGGAAGGCGAAAGAGAGACCCTTACCCTTCGCACCAGAGGTTTGCGCGATAGCTCACCCAGCGTCACTGTAGCCGGACGGATTACCGCCCGCCGCAACATGGGCAAAATTACGTTCATGGATTTGCGCGATAGCTCAGGTAAAATCCAGCTTCTTTGCGGTGAACTGCTCGACGTTGACCAGAACCAAATCCTTAAAGAGATTGACATTGGCGATATCATCGGCGCCAGCGGCCGTCTTTTCCGCACTAAAACCAAAGAGCCAACGATTGCCGTTAGCGACCTTACCTTGCTGGCTAAGTCACTCCGCCCCCTGCCGGAGAAGTGGCACGGGCTTAGCGATGTTGACACGAGGTATCGGCAGCGCTACCTGGACCTCATCGCCAACACCGAGGTTAAAGAAACTTTTCAAGTGCGTAGCCGGATTATTACTGCTATAAGGCAATTCCTCAACCAGCGAGGCTTTTTAGAAGTAGAAACGCCGGTGCTGCAGCCATCGGCTGGGGGCGCCTTAGCTTTACCCTTTATTACTCACCACCACGCACTTGACCAAGATTTCTACCTCCGCATTGCCACTGAGCTTCACCTTAAGCGGCTGATTATAGGCGGCTTTGACAAGGTCTACGAGCTGGGTCGCATTTTTCGCAATGAAGGCATCTCCACCAAGCACAACCCTGAGTTCACCATGCTGGAAAGCTATGAAGCCTATGCTGACTATAATGATGTAATGAAGATGCTGGAGGAGATGGTATCTAATATTAGCCAGCAGGTTTTAGGCACCGACAAGATTAAGTTCGGTGACAACATCATTAAATTCAAGCCTCCGTGGCAGCGCCTTAGCCTGCGGCAGGCAATTAAGGAGTATAGCGGTATTGACTTTGACCAGTTCCCTGACGCCGATTCGCTGAGAGCTGAGATGTTAAAGTTAAAAATGGAGGTTGACCCGCAGAAGGACAGGGGTAGGCTCATAGATGAGCTTATTTCAACCTTTGTCGAGCCTAATCTTATGCAGCCCACCTTCCTTTTGGATTATCCGGTGGAAATGTCCCCTCTAGCCAAGGTAAAGCCTGATGATGACCGTCTGGTGGAGCGCTTTGAAGCTTTTGCCGGCGGAATGGAAATCGCTAATGCTTTCACCGAACTAAATGACCCTATAGAGCAAAGACAGCGCTTCTTACAGCAGCAAAAGGAGCGCGAGGCAGAAGGTGAGATGGTAGAATCCATTGATGAAGATTTTCTGCTGGCATTGGAGTATGGTATGCCCCCTACCGGCGGGCTTGGTGTCGGCATTGACCGCCTGGTAATGCTGCTGACCAACCAGCAATCAATTCGTGAAGTAATCCTGTTTCCCCAACTCAGGGAAAAAACATAAGGAGAGTCAAAGAGAGGCGAAGCCTCCAAATATGTTTATAGGGAGTTTTAGAGGGACGAAGTCCCTCCAACATAACCATTCCCCCTCCCTTATCAAGGGAGGGGGATAAAGGGGGAGGGTTAATAAATAATCTATGCTTGACATAAAGTTTATCCGTGAAAATATAGACCTGGTGCGACAGGCAATAGCCAAACGCCAGGACACTGCTCCGTTAGATGAAATTCTGCAGCTTGACTCGGAGCGCCGACACAAGGTGATCGAGCTAGAAAACTTTAGACATACCCGAAGGGAAACCGCTCGGGATAGGAAGATGGGTAAGGAGGCTATGGAGGAGGGGCGTGGTCTACGAGCCACGATAAGAGGGTTAGAGGAAGAGGTCAGGAGCCTGGATAGGCAACTGGAAGAGCTCCTACTACAGGTGCCTAATATCCCTCGCCTCTCGGTGCCTTCAGGTAAGGATGAAAGGGATAATGTGGTGGTGCGCTCCTGGGGAGAATTACCAAGCTTTGATTTCCAGCCAGCCCCCCACTGGAAATTGGGTGAATCCCTGGGCATCATTGATTTTAAAAGAGGGGTAAAGCTATCAGGCACCCGCTTCTATGTGCTCAAGGGAGCAGGCGCTCGGTTGCAAAGAGCCATTATCTCCTTTATGTTAGACCTCCACACCACCGAACACGGCTACCAAGAGGTATATCCACCATTTATGGTCAAGAGGGAGTGTATGGTCGGCGCCAGCAACCTGCCTAAATTTGCTGATAACCTATATCATGATGAAGAAGACGACCTCTGGTTCGTGCCCACGGCTGAGGTGCCACTTACTAATCTGCATCGTGATGAAATTATACCGCCCGGAATCCTACCTATCTATTATGTTGCCTCTACTGCCTGTTTCCGCCGGGAAAAAATGTCAGCTGGGAAGGACACCCGGGGTATAAAACGAGGTCACCAGTTTGATAAGGTTGAGCTATATAAATTCACCGAGCCATCCACCTCTGACCGGGAGCTAGAGAAGCTGGTAAATGACGCTGAACAGGTTTGCCAGAAGCTGGGGCTACCCTATCGGGTAAAGCAGCTTTGCACTGCTGAGCTAGGCTTTGCTGCCACCAAAGCCTATGATATTGAAATGTGGGCTCCAGGCTGCGGCGAGTGGTTAGAGGTAAGCTCTTGCTCCAACTGTGGCGATTTCCAAGCCCGCCGGGCTAATATCCGCTATCGTTCTTCCCCCGATGCTAAACCCCAGTTTGTCCATACCTTAAATGGTTCGGGGCTAGCCCTGCCCAGGGTTCTCATCGCCATAATGGAGAACTACCAGCAAGCTGATGATAGCATCTTAGTTCCCGAAGCCCTCCAGTCCTATGTTGGAGAGAAGGTAATTAAATAAAAAGGAGAAGTTACTGTATGGATACTATGGAAGCAATTCTTACCCGAAGGAGTATCCGGAAATACACAAAGCAACCAGTATCTGACGAAGTGCTAAAGGAGCTACTAGAAGCGGCTATGTGTGCCCCGTCAGCCGGTAACCGGCAGCCTTGGTGCTTTGTCATAATCAACGACCGTAGGGTTATGAATGAAGTTCCAAGGTATCACCCTTATGCCCAAATGCTAAAAGAAGCGGCGGTGGCAATTCTGGTTTGTTGTCACTCGGATTTACAGCTAGGAGAGTGTGGTGTTCAGGACTGCTCAGCGGCCACTCAGAATATTCTGCTGGCGGCTCATGCTAAAGGATTAGGGGCAGTCTGGCTTGGTATATATCCAGCGGAACCGCTGGTTACGGCTACTAAAAAACTACTGAACCTTCCGGAACACATTATACCTATTTCCCTAATCTCTATCGGCTATCCAGCGGAACAAAAGCCCCGGCCAGATCGCTATAGGGCTGACCGAGTTCACTATAACCAGTGATAATAGCACCCCGGTTTCAACCTCTGAAGAGGGCTATTTAGCCTGCAGGCAACAGCACCGGGCAGAGGATAGTTAGATAGAGGGTTTAAGATTACTTATTGACCTCGTTTTGCTATACTGAAGCTGCTAGGAGGGGTGTCCGAGTGGTCTATGGTGACGGTCTTGAAAACCGTTGTCCCTTTTATGGGGACCGTGGGTTCGAATCCCACCCCCTCCGCCACTAATCACGTTCAATAAAGACGCTATTTAACATAACCAGGCCTTGAGGACTCAGGTTATATCCCTTAACATAGGACTTGACCAGAATATAATTTTTGCCAAACCATAAAGGCAGGCAGGCAGCATCTTCAACCAGCTTTTGCTCAGCTTGTTGATATAGCGCCAGGCTCAGGTTACTGTCTGGCTCTACACCTGCCATTTCCAATAGGGCATCTATCTCAGGGTGGCTATACTCGCCATAGTTATTATCGGCGCCACTATGCAATAAAACATCTAAGAAATTCTGTGGGTGCGGGTAGTCAGCCACCCAACCCATATAAAACATCTCGTCCTTCTCCTGCTTGAGGTGATAGAGAAACCTCTGTGGTTCTAGCTGCCTTACCTTTACCTCAACCCCCAGGTTGCTTCGCCACTCAGAAATGATAGCTTCTAGTCCTGGCGATATTAACCCTCCCCAGCCCGCAGTAGTAATGGTAATAGGCGGCAACTTAGATACATCGCCATATTTGGATGCTTTGATTAACTCCTTTGCCTTATTTGCATCATAATTCAAACCTGACAAATCTTTATTGAACCCAGGCATACCTGGCGGTAGGATGCCATCTGCCGGCTGCACCATATCCCTGAATACCAAAGAAACCAATTTATCCTTATCAATAGCCTGAGAGAAGGCACGGCGAATATTAACATCGTCAAAGGGTGGCTGACTAAAGTTAAAGCCAATATAGTAAAAGCTTAGCTCAGTGACTACCTGCAGCTCTTTATAAAAGGGGCCGGCTTTATCGGTAACCTTATCAATATAATCAATATAGACACTGGTGACATCAATCTTGCCAGTCTCATACATATTCATCGGCACACCACCCCACAGATAAAAAGCAACAAAATTTGCCTTAGCCAACTTGCCGTAGTAAAGGTCGTTCTTCTCCAAAAC
>JAUVZA010000012.1 GCA_030602805.1 Dehalococcoidia bacterium
CTGGTGTCTACTTTGACGCTGTGAGGGAAGTAGCCCAGCAGTACCCAATAGTAGAGCCTGTTGCCGGGCAAGGCATTCCTCATCTGATATTTTACCTTGGGCAGTAGACTCTAGACTATGAAGTGGCAACCGGCGAGCTAACTTAAGCATGGGGAGCTTATTCTTGGGGTAACCCAGAGCCCCCATTATCCCCTGATAAAAGGATTGGCTGGCTCCTAATTGGGCTATATTGGCTTGAAACTTGGCTGCCTTGGCTAAAAACCGTTCCTCTCCAGCGCTATCTAGAAATTCGGCTATAATCCCTGTAGTCAGGCGCTCTGGAACTTTGAGGCAGGGCATATTTAGGCTGGCTGGGGGCTCTGTCCTATCGGGTCACTGGCTAATCGGGCTTTTTATGTATTTGTGAAGGGCAAGGATGTGGATGCCCTTTCCATTCTGGAGATTAGTAGCTGCCTTGGCGTTGTGCCACATCACTACATGCAGGATTACCCGGTTATAGACTTGGTTCTGGTGGTGTCGGTGAGCTCGCCAATCACTAGATTTAACATGAACTTCTATATCTCCCTTTATTAATCCTCCGTTGGTGGCAATAACCGCATCCCGGAAATCAGCACCCCGGTCATCATTAATCCTTCCCGGGTAAACTATCTTTAATGGCTTACCTCTTTTGGTGGTCAGCTCGGCTCCATCCAGCAACAGGTGCTGCCAAATTTTAACAATTAGACTCTCCGGAGGATTGTTTATCAACCTCAACCCCTTAGATATTTAGAGGCTATTTAGTTGTCATTGCGAGGCACGAGGTGCCGAAGCAATCTCTAAAAGCAATAGTGAGATTGCTTCGCTTCGCTCGCAATGACAGTTTGAGTTGCTAAACGGTCTCTATTTATTTAGCTACCTACCCGCCTTATAAGGCAGGGGGAATCGGTTATGTAAGACAGGCTTCGCCTCTGTTCAACTCTCCTTGGTTGGTTTAACACGATATCGTGTATTAACAACCTAATAAAAGAGGCTAGCTCGGGCTAAACCGCCTACCTTATGATTTTCATTAGCTTAACTGTGTATTGAGCTCTTGATGAAGTTGTAATTATTATACACGGTTCCGTGTATAATGTCAAGGTCTTTCCCGTTTTTTGGAAGGGATAGCCTGGTATTCAAATTTGGCCCGTTCAGCAATAATAGAAAGCAGAGTAGCTGAAGCACCGCGGGGTTTATACACCCCTGTCTCCCATTCGCTTATTGTTTGCTGGCGCGTGCCTAGTCTCTCGGCTAACTCACGCTGAGTTAGACCTAAATGGCGCCTTAGGCTTTGGATATGCTCGCTATCCCATTGTGCTCGGTTCACTTTGTGTTGCTGGCTCATAATTAAATTTTACACGATTTAGTGTAAACTGTAAAATCAGGAGATTGTTTAGTTGTCACCCTTCGCTACGCTCAGGGTGACAGGCGGGGTTGCTAAACAGCCTCTAAATTAGTGCTTACTCTAAATAGGGAATATAAGGGTAAAAAGAGGCGCTTTACATAGGATAAAAGGCTGAATTAACTATCAGGATGCCTCTCAATTGCCGATATTAACTGTAAATAGGTATTTGTTGAGTTGCGATATATGTCTAATTGCATTATTATATGGTGGTTAGCAGTCTCAGGGTGAGAGTGCTAATAAATTAAGCCTGTGATTGGTTAATTTAATTTAAGGAAGGAGGACTAGAATGGCGGTTAAACTTCAGCCGTTAGCTGACCGATTGGTGGTCAAACCTATTGAAAGGGAGGAGGTGACCAAGGGGGGAATTGTTCTGCCGGATACGGCTAAGGAGAAGCCCCAGGAGGGGGAAGTTCTGGCGGTTGGTCCGGGCAGATTATCCGATGATGGAAAACGGATAGCTATGGAGGTTAAGGTCGGTGATAGAGTGATTTATGCTAAATATGGGGGAATTGACTACAAACTTAACGATGAAGATGTGCTGATTTTGCGTGAGAGCGATATCTTGGCTAAGAAAACTAAGTAACAAGTCAGGTTAAATATGTAAGGAGGAGAAAAAATGGCTAAACAGATTATATTTACCGAGGAAGTTAGGCATTCGTTAAAGAAGGGGATAGATACTTTAGTCGATGCGGTCAAGGTAACCCTAGGACCTAAGGGGCATTGTGTAGCCCTGGATAAAAAATGGGGGGCACCAACAGTAATTGATGACGGGGTTACTATCGCCAAGGATATTGAGCTTCCTGACCCCTTTGAGAATATGGGGGTTCAGCTAGTTAAAGAAGCCGCCACTAAGACTAATGATGCTTGTGGTGATGGGACTACGACATCAACTATTCTGGCTCACGCTATTATTTCTGGTGGCTTTAAGAACGTGGCGGCTGGAGCCGAGGCTATGGCTCTAAAGAGAGGTATTGAGAAGGCAACCACGGCTATTATTGATGAGCTTAAAAGAGTATCTACTGAGGTAAAGGGTAGGGAGCAGATTTCTCAGGTGGCTACTATAACCGCTGTTGACCGTGAGATTGGTGATTTAATTGCTGGAGTGATGGAGAAGGTGGGCAAGGACGGGGTTATCACTGTGGAGGAGTCTAAAGGCTTAAAGTATGAGACAGAATATGTGGAGGGAATGCAATTTGACCGTGGCTATATCAGCCCCTATTTCATCACTAATGCCGAGAAGATGGAAACAGTGATAGATGACCCGTATATCCTTATCACTGATAAGAAAATCTCGGCGGTTTCTGACCTTCTACCAGCTCTAGAGAAGATATTGCAGGTGTCAAAGAACCTGCTTATTGTGGCTGAGGATGTGGATGGTGAAGCCTTGGCTACCCTGGTGGTCAATAAGTTGCGGGGCACCCTAAATATTCTGACAGTTAAGGCCCCCGGTTTTGGCGACCGGCGTAAGGCAATGCTGGAGGATATGGCAATTCTTACCGGGGGTAAGGTGATTTCAGAGGAGGTGGGGCGGAAGCTGGATTCGGTTACCGTGGAGGACCTGGGCCGGGCTCGCCGGGTAACCGCTGATAAGGATAAGACAACTATCATTGAGGGTAAGGGCTCGGACGAGGCAATTAAGGGCAGAATCAAGCAGATTAAGGCTCAGATTGAGGAGACTACCTCTGATTTTGACCGGGAGAAGCTCCAGGAAAGGCAAGCGAAGCTGGCCGGTGGGGTAGCTGTAATCAAGGTAGGAGCGGCTACTGAGGTTGAGCTTAAGGAGAGGAAACACCGGGTTGAGGATGCATTATCGGCTACCCGGGCGGCGGTAGAAGAGGGCATTCTGCCTGGTGGTGGTGTTGCTTTGCTCAATGCTCTCCCTGTTCTGGATAAGCTCGAGGTTAGCGGGGATGAAGTTACTGGTGTTGACATTGTTAGGAAAGCCATGGATGAGCCAATTCGCTGGATTGCTGAGAATGCTGGTAGGGATGGCTCAGTTATTGTGGATGCGGTTAAGAAGAGCCCACCCGGGGTTGGTTACGATGCTGAAGGCGATGACTTTGGTGATATGGTAAAGAAGGGCATTATTGACCCAGCCAAGGTGGTAAGGTCAGCCTTGGAGAATGGGGCTAGCGTGGCCGCTATGGTTTTGATTACCGAATCGCTGGTTACCGATATCCCAGAAAAGGAGAAGGCGCCAGCAATGCCGGGTGGTGGTGGCATGGAGGGTATGTATTAATCGGCTTTTGCCCGAGTAGGTTGAGAATAGCCGTGGTCTTGTGGCTGCGGCTATTCTGCTATTTATGGGGCAAGGGTAGATTGAAGGGGCAAAGCCCCTTCAAAAACATACTCCCCCTCATGATAGGAATATATATCCATATCATGGAGAGGGGGATAAAGGGGGTGAGGTAGATAAGCTATCTTATAGCTTCAGCAATTCCTCCAGGGGTTCATCCTCGGCGACACGACCGACTACCGCCAAGCGGAGCCGGCTACCTACCAATAGCTCCTGGGCTAACTGTTTAAGCTCATCAGCGGTGATGGCATCAATAATGGAGACTACTTGGTCAACAGTAAGAATGCGTCCGGTGAGAATCTCTTGTCCTCCTACCCAGCCAGCAACATTGCGGCTGTCCTCCATACCTAGTAGCAGGCGTCCTTTTGACAGTTCCTTTACCTTGGACAGTTCTGATTCAGGGACTATTTCCCTGAGGAGGGAAAGTTGCTCCAGGATAGCCTTGATGACGGTTAGCAAGTTTTTTGGTTCCACCCCCGCCGAGACAGTAACTGAGCCGGAGTCAAGGAAGTGTTCGACATAGCTATGAATGCTGTAGGCAAGTCCTAGCTTGTCACGAATTTCAGTAAACAAGCGACTGCCCATTCCCCCGCCGAGGATAACATTAAGCAGGTCAAGGGTGAAGCGCTTGGGGTGGAAGAGTGATAAGCCGGGTAGTGCCAGGCACAGGTGGGCTTGCTCTGTATCTTTGGTCTCAACATGCAGCCGCTGAGCCGGTTGTTCCTTATAGGCTGAATATGCAGAACGCTCCCGCTGGTTAGTCCAGTTACCTAAGGCTTGACTGACGGCGGTTACCATCTGTTGATGCTGTATATTACCGGCAATGGTAACTACAGTGTTATTTGGTAGGTATTGACCTTGCCGATAGTCAAGCATTGTGTCTCTGGTGATGGCAGCCACTGATTCCTTGCTGCCAGCGATATCGCGTCCCAGGGGATGCTTAGGCCATAGAAGCCCATCAATGAGCATATCAACCCGTTGTGCTGGGGAATCCTTACTCATATTAATCTCTTCAATGATAATCTGGCGTTCCTTTTCTATATCTTGAGGGTCAAACTTGGAGTGGAGTAGCATATCTGCCAGTACATCCAGGGCTAGCTCAAAGTGAGGCTGAGCCACCTTACACCAGTAGGTGGTTAATTCTTTGTCGGTACCCCCATTGAGTATTCCTCCTACTCCTTCTATGGCTTCTGAGATTGCCCTAGCTGTCTGCCGCTTTGGTGTGCCCTTGAAAAGCAGGTGCTCAATAAAATGCGAGACACCGGCTTCGGCCTCAGTCTCGTATCGGGAGCCGGCGCCAGTAAAGATGCAGATAGATACCGAGCGAGTATGAGGCATAGTGACCGTGATAACACGCAGCCCATTATCCAATATTGTCTTCTGATACAATATCCTGCCTCACTCTGTCTAGTGAATTTTTACCAGATCTTAAATCCTTCTACCTATTCCGCTTCTTTGCCCCAGTTCTGCATCATTTCCTTAATTCGCTGGGCAAGCTTGGGGTTGGTGCGCAGGCGGTCAATAAAGATGGGGCAGCCTTCCAACAGTGAGCTCTGGGCAGCGGTTGCCATACTGGATAGGAGGTTCTGCAGGCCAAGGTCAGCCTGCCCGGGGATGCCCATCCCTGGTGCTGATGACTCTAGCTGGCGGCGAATATCCTCAGCAGTAAACCTCATTGGCATTACACAGGATTTATACCACGGGCACTCCTTGCACTGAACTATCCCATAGGCTTCATCTAAAACATCACCCATATCTAGCCTCCTCTCAACTTATGGTATAATCTTACTCACCCTATTTTCTATTTGTGTCTTATTTTGGAAGGCATCGATTACCTTGTCTTGAATTATACCATCTTTATCAATGAAGAAGGTAGTCGGGGTGCCGGTGATGTTATACCTTCGGGCTACATCCTGTTTTATGTCAAGTAGCACGGTGAAGGAAAGGTTGTGATTTTGCATAAAATTCTCTACTGTGGAGGGGCTTTCCCCTATGTCCACAGCCAGTATTACCAGCCCCTTGTCCAACCATTCCTTGTCCTCGAATACTTCCTGTATATATGGCATTTCAGAGACGCAGGAGGGACACCGGGTCGCCCAGAAGTTGATTAACACTGGCTTACCCCGTAGGTTACCGAGGGAAACAGTTTGCCCATCAAGACTTTGAAGTTGAAAGTCAGGCGCTAGGTTACCTACTTGGGTGCCTTCAACAGGAGCTGTTGGGCTCTCTCCATCAAGTGGTTCAGGGCCAGCAAAGCACCCAGCAAGTAATAGTACTAAGGTCAGAATTACTGACAGTATTGCCTTTGGCACTTTATTCATAATTACCTCCTGGATGAATTTTACGCAGCAAGTGAGGAGAACCAGACCAGCCTGTTAGTTAGGATAAGTATGCCTATAGCAATGAGCAGTAAGCCGCTAATGATATAAATCCAGTTTGAATAACGATTGATACGCCTTAATAACGGGGTGATAGAGCCAAATGCGGCTCCTATTATCAGAAAGGGAAGCCCCAGTCCCAGGGAATATACGGCTAGTAGGTAAGCACCCTGCCAGGCTGTTTCTGAACCCAAGGCAAGGGTCAGGATACCCCCCAGCAAGGGACCAACACAAGGCGTCCAGGCTAGACAAAATATGCTCCCGGTTAAGAAGGAGCGTAGGTAGCCGGTGGTAGTACCCAAGGACGGGGAAAGACGCCTTTCAAAATTTAGCCACGGCACCCTCAGGGCAGCCAGCATGAATAAGCCAAAGACTATCAGCAGGCTGCCAACTACTTGACGAACTACTACTGAATAAGGACTGATGACAATCCCAGCTAGCCCCACCAGAATTCCCATCGTGGTGAAGACTAGGGAGAAGCCGAGCACGAAGCTAAGGGAATGAAGAAATATGGAGATACGGCTGACGGCTGTTTTTGAGTCAAGAATCTCCGGTCCGCACAGACTGGCAAAGTATACCGGTACTAAAGGCAGCACGCAGGGTGACAGGAAGGAAGCCAGCCCGGCACCGAAGGCAGCTAAAAGTGATATTTCTTCCATTATCTATCTACTTTAAGTAATCAACGTCAATAGTAGTTAATTTGACCTGGGATATCAAGTTCAGCAGTAGTTGCCGATGCCCTGCCCCTTTGAATATGCAGGGATTACCCCTGGGGCTAAAAATAGTCTATAATGGCTCTGGTAAGTGTGTAAGGAATAGAGAATTAAGTAAAGTTAACATTAGGAGAAGCAATGAGGCCGTTAAGTTATACTCAGATTTCTCTATACCAGTCTTGCCCCTTATGCTACAAACTTCAATATATTGACGGCTTGAAGCCAAGGGATAAGTGGTATTTTAGCTTTGGCTCCACTTTGCACCTCTGTGCCCAGTACTTTTTTAAGGTAAGAGTGCCTCCACCACCCTCACTGGAGGAGCTATTACTGTTTTATGAAAGGAATTGGATTAGTGAGGGTTATGAGTCAGCCGAGGAGGAAGCAAAGTATAAAACCTATGGCAGGGAGATGCTGTCTAAATTCTGGGGGATTCACCGTGCCGACTTCAGGATACCGGTGGCTGTTGAGCGAATATTTTATATTGATATTGAGGGGGTAAAGCTGAGGGGCTATTTGGATAGGGTGGATAAATTAGACAGTGGTGGGCTATCCATTGTTGATTATAAGACGAATCAGGAACTATTTACCCAAGATGACTTAGCGAAAAACCTCCAGTTAACTCTATACCAGTTGGCGGCTGAGCAGACCTGGCATCTTCCTGTGGAGAGGCTTACCCTGTATCACTTGAGGTCAAATACCCCTTGTAGCTGTGCTGCTAGGGATGAGACACGGCTCGATGAAGCTAGACATCTGGTGTTGGAGGTAGCTAAAAATATTGCTGATGGGAAGTTTCCCGCTATTGAGAGTCAGTATTGCCCCTGTGACTTCCCTGAGCACTGCCCATACTATAGACAAAAAATTGCGCCGCTAGAAGAGGAGACTGACATTCTACGGGGAATGGCAGTAGACGAGGCGGTTGAGCACTATGTCTCATTGCAGGGTCAGATAAAAGAGCTAGAGTCACAGCTTGAAGAGATAAAACAGGTGATTATTGATTTCTGCCAGGCTGAGGGATTGAATCGGGTTTACGGCAGGGAGCATGCTATTACCTATAGGCTGGTGGATAAAACAGGCTTTAGTGAAGGTGAGGTCAGAGCGCTACTTGAGCCTGAGGGGCTATGGCACCGCGTGCTGAGCCTTGACCAATCCCAGCTTAAACAGCTTATTACTGATGAGGCAGTAGCTAAGGATATTAGGCATAAGCTGGAAGCTCTGAGACAGGTTATTTCTTCTTCACCAAGGCTGTGGGTCAGAAGGCTTATTGAGGAAGAGTAGGCTATCTTCGGTAATGTTGTTTATTAAGGGAGCTAGGAGCTTTGACCCTTTAAGAGTTATTCCTCTCCCTCTCCTTTGAAAGAGGGAACACAGAGGCTGATGCGCTTGACTTTTTCACCAAACTCCTCTATTATGTGTAAAATTGAATAAGTAGCCTGGAGGTGCCTGAAACAATTCGGGCATAACCGGAGAGCAAGTCGGTGTAAGTCCGACGCAGTCCCGCCTACTGTGACTGATAGGCAACTTCTATCAGAAGCCAGAACGCCGAGCCTCTGGGGTATCTTGAACCTCCGCGGAGAAAGGGGGTGGGATAATGACTAGAGTGCGGTGATGAATTCCCCCTTGCTGTGTTGAGCAGGGGGGATTTATTTTTGCCTAAAATATTAGTTGGAGGTATTTCATGAAACTGAAACGGTTGGGGATTTGCATTGTTCTGTTGAGCCTATTAATTACTGGGGTTGTTGGCTGTCAGCCACAGTTCCAGCCGGGAACTCATACCGATGATATGGGCAGGGTGGTAAGTATAAATGAAATTCCACAGAGGATTGTGTCTCATGTGCCCAGTATAACTGAGACCCTTTTTGCCCTTGGCTTAGGCGAAAAGGTAGTTGGAGTCAGCGACTATTGTGATTATCCTGAGGCAGCCAAGTTAAAACCCAGCGTCGGGAATTACTTCAACCCTTCCATTGAAAATATCGTCGCCTTAGACCCAGACCTGGTTCTGACCGATGGACACAGCGAAAACATTAAACAGCTTGATGAGTTGGAACCACCAATTACCTTTATGGTTATAGACCCCAAGGATATTGATGGTATTTTTAAAGACATTGAACTACTGGGTAAGATTACCGGTTCGGAAGGGAAGGCTAATAAATTGATAAATGATATGGATAAGCGTATGTCTGAAATTGCCTCTCTGGTGGAAGATGCTCCCAGAGTCAGGGTCTTCTATATAATTGATGCTACTGATTTAACCCTCCCCTGGACAGTAGGTCCCGGCTCCTTCGCTGATGCTCTTATTACTATGGCTGGTGGGGAAAATGCTGCTGCTAAAGTCCAAGGCGCCTGGGTGCAATTCAGCCTTGAGGAGGTGGTTAGCTCTGACCCTGAGATTATCATTCTCCCGGCTAAGCATGGGACGGCGTTTACCTCACCAGAAGTGCTAGAGGGACACCCTGTCTGGCGAGGGATAACCGCGGTCAAGCAGGGCAGAATCTACATTATTGATGGCGACCTTGCTGACCGCTCCGGACCTCGCATTATCCAGGGTCTGGAAGAGATGGCAAAAATTATTCACCCTGAGCTATTTAAATAACAGAGCTATATACAAAGGAGGTAGGGATGACAGGGCTTCTATCTAATATAATTGAAATGATAAAGCCTCTGGATAGACAGGCAATGGCTGAGGCTGGGTTGAGGCAGGATATATTGACCAAGCCTCAGGGCAGCCTGGGCAGATTGGAGGAACTGTCCATTCAACTGGCTGGCATTCAGCGTAAACCTATACCTCAAATCAGGCACAAAGCCATTATTACTATGGCAGGTGACCATGGGGTAGTGGCTGAAGGGGTAAGTGCTTTCCCTCAGCAGGTTACCGCTCAGATGGTTTACAATTTCCTTGGTGGTGGGGCTGGAATTAATGTTATTACCCGTCAGGTAGGAGCCAGGATTATTGTGGTTGACATGGGGGTGGCAACTGAGCTGAAACCTAATCCTCAGCTTCTATCCAGGAAGGTTGCTTTTGGCACCCAGAATATGTCTCAAAGTCCAGCTATGACTAGGGAACAGGCAGCGAAGGCAATAGAGACAGGGATTGAAGTGGTGGCATCTGAAGTGGCTAAAGGTCTGGATATAGTGGGCACCGGTGATATGGGCATCGGCAATACCACCGCTAGCAGTGCTATCTGTGCAGTTATGACAGGGAAACCAGTGGCTGAGGTAACTGGCAGAGGCACCGGCATAGCCGATAAGCAGTTGACACATAAGGTGAAGGTAATAAACAGAGCCCTGGCAGTGAACCGACCTGACCCTAAACAGCCTTTGGATGTGCTGGCAAAGGTAGGTGGCTTTGAAATTGGAGGGCTAGTTGGGGTAATGTTGGCGGCAGCCGCCCACCGCGTCCCAGTAGTTATTGATGGCTTTATCTCTGGGGCAGCCGCCCTCATTGCTACTGCCCTGTCGCCAGAATTGAAGGACTTCCTTATAGCTGCCCATGTTTCAGCTGAGGCTGGTCACCAGTTACTGCTCAGGCATCTGGGGCTTAAGCCGTTACTTGATTTGGGGATGCGTTTAGGTGAGGGCACTGGTGCCGCACTGGGAATATTCTTGGCTGAGGCAGCAGCCAGGGTTCTAGCTGAGATGTCTACCTTCGCTGAAGCTGGAGTATCTGAAGGAGATACGCCAGGCAAGTGAGATTCTTAGCTGCTCTAGGATTTCTAACCATTATACCCTTGCCCTGGCGGCGTGAGGTTAGTCTGGAGGAGGTAGGACGCTCCATAGGTTATTTCCCTGTAATCGGTCTCATCATTGGCCTTATCTTAGCTGGTTTGAATTGGCTTCTGGGTCCGCTTTTACCTTCGGCTGTAGTTAATGGACTGTTGATTGTTTCTATGGTGGTAATTAGCGGTGCCCTGCACCTCGATGGCTTTGTTGATACCTGTGATGGCATAGCCGGTCATAAGACTGTTGAGGAGAGGTGGCGGGTGATGCATGACAGCCGGGCTGGCGCCTTTGGCATTGTCGGTGTCTTTTTACTGCTGCTGGTTAAATATGTCTCGCTAAGTAGTGTGCCTGAGCCTTTATTAATGGTAACCCTGGTGCTTATGCCGGTTGTCAGTCGCTGGGCGATGGTCTATACTGTTTTTGCCTATCCCTATGCTAGACCAGCAGGCTTGGGGAGGATATTTAAGCAGGGAGCAAGCTGGCAGAGGTTTACCACGGCCACAGTTATAACCTTGGCGGTAGCTATAGGCTTGGCTCGATTGGCTAATATTGCCTACTTTTATCTGGCAGGCCTAGCTATAATGCTTGCCATCTGGGTTATAGTTGTAGCCATGGCAACCTATCTCAAACGAAAATTTGCCGGGCTTACTGGTGACACCTATGGCGCTATAAATGAGGTGGCTGAGGTCTGCGTGCTCATTCTGATTTGCTTACTGGACTACAACCACTGGTTGTGGCTGGCCTAGTTAGGTGGGATAGTTGAAAAATATTCTAATAATTGGTGGTGCCCGTAGTGGCAAGAGTCATTTTGTCCAAGAGCTCGCCCAGAGGTTAGGCAAGCCGGTACTCTTCGTGGCTACAGCAGTGGCTGGTGATGAAGAGATGAGGCAACGCATTGAGGAACACCAGAGAGCAAGGTCGGCAGCCTGGAGCACCCTTGAGGTTACCACCCATGTAGGTAACCAGATTTCCCAAAAAATCGGCGAGGCTCAGGTGGTAATTGTAGATTGCATTACGCTCTTGGTTAATAATATTTTTAGTCAATATAATGAGCAAATTGATGCCTCCCTTATTGAGAAAAAGGTTACCAGTGAGATTAGTGAGCTGGTAGACTGTATTAACCGCATTGATGCCAGCTTTATTATTGTTACTAATGAGGTCGGCATGGGTTTGGTGCCAGCTAACAAAATGGGTAGGTTATATCGCGATTTGCTGGGTAAGGCAAACCAGCTTCTGGCACAGCGGGCTGACGAGGTTTACCTGATGGTCGCTGGTTTACCGGTGCAGATAAAACCACCCAACATTTTGGCGCATAAGCCATCTCCCGGTTTAGGGGATTAAGGAGAGCTGGTATTCGGGTAAGCTTACTCCCAAACTAGGCTGCGGTTTGTCCGGTCAGGAGAGTTCTTTGTCTAGGTTACTTCTGGTAAGACATGGTATTACTGAATTCAATAGCGCTCGCAGGTTCGCTGGGTATAGCGATGTCGAGCTGAGTGCAGCTGGATACAGGCAAGTTGAGCGGTTGCGTGACCGTCTGGTAGGTGATAAGATTGATGCTGTTTACTCCAGTGATTTGAGACGAGCTTTGGTGACGGCTGAGGTTATATCTTCTGGACATAAGGTGGACATCGTAACCTGCCCTGAGTTGAGAGAAGTTAACTACGGCAATGTTGAGGGGTTGACATTTGAGGAGATTAGTCGTCTTTATCCTGAGGTGGCTGAATCGCTCACTAACTTTAGCCATAGACTGAAGTTTCCCGGTGGTGAAGGTTTTGAGGAGCTTGTAGAGCGGGCGAGTAAATTTCTGGATAAACTGAAGAGACATATGCCATCGCAAACGATGCTCATTGTGTCTCATAGCGGACCACTGCGAGTGCTGATGTGTCGTTTACTCGGGATAGACCTAAGGCATTGGCGGCAGTTTCGTCTTGACAATGCTTCGCTGAGTATAGTGGAGACATACCCGCAAGGAGCAATAGTAAGCCTGTTAAATGACACCGCTCATTTGAGAGGAGTAGACGAGTGATTGAAGGGTCAACTTCAAGGAGAGCGGCTGTGGTGAGAAGGATAACCAGCGTCTGCGGAGGGGTCTGGGACAGGACGCTATCCATTATTCTGATGTTAACCATTCTTGGGGCATTAGGCACGCTGGGTTATGCTATAGCCAGTCCCAGGGTAGGGGAGAGGTTTACCGAGTTTTACATCAAAGGGCTTGAGGGCAAGGCTGCAGATTATCCTGAGGAGCTGGTGGTGGGGGAGGAGGGGAAGGTAATTGTAGGCATTATCAACCGAGAGCATGAGACGGTGACCTATCGGGTAGAGGTAGCGATAGGCGAGGTTAAGAATAACGAGGTGGGGCCGGTGACACTTGACCATGATGAGCAGTGGGAGGAGATAATAGGTTTTACCCCGGGTAAAGCAGGAGATAATCAAAAGGTAGAATTTTTGTTATATAGGCAGGGGCAGGATGAGGTTTATCAAAGGCTTCACCTATGGGTGAATGTTTGGTGAAATTTAGCCATAGCTAATGCTCCAACTTCTTTAACAGCGATTCTATCTTGCCCCTCATGCCCAGGGTCTTGTCCCGCCGGTCATCAATCTTGATTGTAGTTACCACTCTCATGACCTCACCATCAAAAGTGCTTTCGTGCATGTTCCTTACCACTCGCAATATCTCCCCCAAATCCCCCTCCATTATCGTCCCCATTGAAGTTAACTCATACTTTATATTCTGCTCTCCTTGCAAAGCTCTGAACGCCCGGGCTAGATGTTTACTAACCGAAGGGGTTTTCGTTCCTAATGGAATAATACTCACCTCTGCTATTATCATCTTGGTTATAGCCTCCTATTTTTTGGGTATATATTGGTGACAGATTAGAGGAGTTCATCGATTTTTGGCTGAAGAGCTCGTTCCGGCACAGCACCGACAACTGTGTCTACAGCCTCTCCATTCTTGAAAAACATTAATGTCGGTATGGACATAATCCTGTATTTTGAGGCTGTTTGTGGGTTCTCGTCCACATTCAACCGGCAGAACTTGAACCTGCCCTTATACCTTTCCGCTAATTTATCAACGACAGGAGCCACCATTCGGCAGGGTCGGCACCAGGGTGCCCATAAGTCCACCAGCACGGGCAGGGTGGATTTTATGACCTCCTCTTCGAAATCTTGGTCTGTAACCTCAGTTACCATTACCTCGTCTCCTTCTAAACCTTGAATTCTTGGGCCTATGGTAACGCCTTGGCTCCTATATGTCAACGAGGTTGGGTTTTTGTTTAGTAACGTTATCTCCTGTATCCCTTTCCCCTGATAATTCATGCTGTGCCATCTGGTAAATTGACATCTGGCTTGGTGGTGGTTAAAATCAAAGCAATATGGGGTTATTTGGCACATCTGGAATACGAAGAGTTGTCGATAAGAACCTAATTCAGCTAGCATTAAGGGTTGGACTAGCTGTAGGGACGGTTTATGGCAGTGTAGTAGTGGGCAGTGATACCAGAACTTCTAGTGATGCTATGAAACATGCCCTTATCTCTGGGTTACTGGCTGCTGGCTCCAGGAGCGGTGATGCTGGGGTTATACCTACTCCAACGCTTGCCTTTGCTACCAAGGAATTTGATGCCGGGGCAATGATTACTGCTTCGCATAACCCTCCTGAATATAATGGTATAAAGCTTTTGAACCCAGATGGCTCTGCCTTCGATTCTTGCCAGCGGCAGCAGATAGAGGAGATGATTTTAGACGACTTTCTTTCTGTTGCTCTATGGGATAAGATTAAGAGCAGTAGTATCTATGGCCGGGCAGTTGAGAGGCATATTGAGCATATACTACGGGACTTTCCTGGTAGATTGAAGCTTAAGGTGGTATTGGATTGTGGCTGTGGTGCTGCCTCTATGGTTACTCCTTATCTATTAAGAAAGCTGGGCTGTGAGGTGGTAGCTCTAAACTGTTACCCCAGCGGTTTCTTCCCCCACGCTATCGAGCCAACTGAGTCCAATCTAGGTGATTTAATGCGGGCAACAAGGGAGTTTAGTGCTGATTTAGGTATTGCCCATGATGGGGATGGCGACCGGATGATGGCGGTGGATGATAAGGGTAGGTTTATTCCTGGGGATAAGCTGCTAGCACTCTTTGCTCGAGAGGTAGGGGCAAAAGAGGTAGTTACTACCATAGATGCCTCTATGACAATCGATGAAATGGGTTTCAGTGTTGCTAGAACCAGGGTGGGGGATACCTATGTGTCTGAGGAACTCAAGAGGGGTGGGGATTTTGGTGGTGAGCCATCAGGATGCTGGGTTTTCCCCAAGAGCTCGCTGTGTCCTGATGGCATTTATGCTGTGGCTCGGTTGGTAACTATGGCTAGCCGGCAAAAATTATCACAATTGGTTGATAGTGTACCCCATTACCCGCTTCTCCGGGGTAATATCAGTAGTGAAGGGGTAGAAATGTCTAAGCTAGAGCGGCAATTAATGGCTATGGAGCCATTATCGGTAAGCAACATTGATGGTGTTAAACTAAACTTTGAAGATGGCTGGCTACTTATTAGAGCCTCAGGCACTGAGTCTAAGGTAAGGGTAACCGCTGAGGCAAAGGGCGAGGCACGGGTGCGCCAGCTATATGATAATGGCATTAGGGCAATCAAGGAATGTATGGAGGCAAGTAAGGAGGAGTAGGTTGAAGGCAATTATTTTAGCCGCTGGGGAAGGGAGCCGTATGCGTCCCCTTACCTACACCAGACCTAAGGTGATGCTACCTTTAGCCAATAAGCCTATTCTAGAGCATTTGCTCATTGAAGCTAAGAGGGCTGGTATTAGACAGTTTATCTTTGTTGTTGGCTATCGTGATGAGCAGGTGCGTGATTATTTCGGCAAGGGGGAGAAGTGGGGAGTGAGTATAGACTACTCAACCCAGAGGAGGCAGTTGGGTACGGCTGATGCCATTAAGACGGTTGAGGGCTTAATTGATGGGAACTTCTTGATGATAAACGGGGATATAGTGGTTAACCAAAAAGACATCAGTAGCTTAACCAATAAAAGTAATAATACCTTGAGTGTGTTTGAGGTTGAGGACGCTAAGGATTTAGGAGTGGTTGAAGTAAACGAAGAGAGAATAACTCATATTTACGAAAAGACTGAAAGACCTCCTTCCCATAGGGCAAATGCTGGTCTGTATCTATTCACTCCAGATATATTTGATGCTATAGCCCGGACTTCAAAATCGCTGCGGGGGGAGTATGAAATAACCGACTCCTTACAGTTGATGATAGAGCAGGGGCATCATATTTCTTATCAGGAAATTAGCTACTGGCTCGACCTTAGCTATCCCTGGGATTTACTAACCGCCAACGAATCTCTATTGGCCGGGATTAAGTCGCAGAACTTGGGCGAGGTAGAAGAGAATGCAGTAGTGAAGGGTGTGGTTTCTATTGGCAAGAATACAGTGGTAAGGTCGGGCTCCTATATAGTTGGTCCGGTGATAATTGGGCAGGATTGCAACATCGGACCAAACTGCTATATTCGCCCCTCTACCTCTATTGGTGATAATTGTCATATAGGTAGTGCCGTAGAGGTTAAAAACTCTATAATTATGAAGGGCAGTAAAATCCCCCACCATAACTATGTGGGTGATAGCATTATTGGCGAAGGGTGCAATTTTGGCGCTGGCACTAAGATTGCCAATCTCAGGCTGGATAAGAAAGATATAACGGCAGCCGGTATGGATACCAGGAAGCGCAAGCTGGGGGCTATAATCGGGGATAAGGTTGAAACCGGGATTAACGCCTGTATCAATGTCGGTAGCATCATTGGCAATAATACCCATATCGGCCCAGGGGCTTTAGTTAGTGGAGTTATTTCGCCAGATTCAAGAATATTTTGAGGGGTGAGCAATGAAGCAAGCGGTAATTTTGGCAGCAGGTGAAGGGCAAAGGCTCAGACCGTTTACGGTTACCAAGCCAAAGGTAATGCTTTCCATAGCTGGTAAGCCTATATTGCAATATGTGGTTGAATCGTTAGCTCTAAACGGCATTCGCAATATCGTGCTCGTAGTCGGTTACAGAAGGGAGCAAGTATTTGATTATATGGGCTCAGGGGAGCAGTTTGGTGTTGATATAACCTATATAACTCAGGAGAGGCAACTGGGCACGGCTCATGCCCTGGCCCAGGCTAAGGCGGCAACCGAGAATGAGTTTCTGGTTCTACCCGGAGACAATCTAATTGAGGCTGATACCATTGGTCAGTTCGTAGCTATAAAGCCTGAGGCGATGCTGGTGAAGAGGGTAGATAACCCAACTAGATATGGGGTGGTAACCATAGATAATGGTATGGTGAAGGACATTGTAGAAAAGCCTAGGGAGGCTAAAAGCAATGTGGTTAATACCGGCATTTATGCCTTTACTACAGAAATTTTTAGCTTTATTGAAGCTCAATTGGATATTCCTGATGTTCTAAACAATATGCTGGCTCAGGGTGAGCCTATTAGTGCTCAGAAAACAGACGGCACCTGGCTTGATATAGTCTATCCCTGGGATATATTAAGCCTTAATGATGCCGTTCTTCGCCAGATTCAGACTAACTTAGGGGGCACTATTGAGACGGGCGTCTCACTAAAGGGACTGGTCTCAGTGGGGAAAGACACGGTAATACGGTCGAACTCCTACATAGTTGGACCGGTAGTTATTGGGAATAATTGTGACATAGGACCTAATGTATGCATCCTACCGGCTACTAGCATAGGCGACAATGTAGTTATTTCGCCATTTAGTAATGTAAAGAACAGTGTTATAAGCGATGATATTAGTATCGGACCTAGCTGTATTATACAAGATTCGGTTATTGATAAAGGTTGTGTTATAAAAGGGCACTTCACTGCTTGCAGTGACCAAGCCGATGTCGAGGTTGATGATGAACACCACTTGGTGAATATAGGGGCGATGCTCGGTGAGGGTTGTAGCCTGGGCAATAATGTAGTCGCTCAGCCTGGGGTCATTGTAGGTAACCATTGTCAGGTTCAGGCGCTGAAGCTGCTCAGTGGTAGGCTACCTGACAAGAGTCTGGTATTTTAGAGATTGTTTAGCAACCTATCCCCCTGCCCCCTTCCCCTAATAAGGGAAGGGGGAGTGTAAGTAAGAGAGGGGCTTTGCCCCTCTCTAAAATCTCTTCCCCCTCTCCTTTTAAGGAGAGGGGGATAAAGGGGGTGAGGTAAATAAACAATTGATGAGAAATTAGCGGAGAGCTTTTTAATTATGTGTGGTATTGTAGATTATATCGGAGATAAACAAGCTCAGCCCATTCTGCTTAGCTCCTTAAGCAGGCTGGAGTATAGGGGCTATGACTCTTGCGGCATAGCTGTGTCAAGCAGTCCGCCTAGGCGGATTGAGGCATATAAGGATGCGGTCAGGGTGGAAGCACTGGCGAAAATGGTGCCACAGCTTGGTGGCACGGCGGGCATTGGTCATACCAGGTGGGCGACCTGTGGTGAGCCGTCTCAGGTAAATGCTCACCCTCATTGTGATTGCGCAGGCAACATTGCTGTAGTGCACAATGGAGTAATAAATAATTTCCAGAGGTTAAGGCAGCAACTAACTTCTGAAGGGCATAATTTTGTTTCTGAAACAGATACCGAGGTAATACCACACCTGATTGAGAAATATTATGATGGCAATTTAGAAAAAGCGGTAGAAGCTGCCCTGCGTGATGTGGAAGGTTCCTATGCCATCGTAGTATTGATGGCTGGTGAGCCTAAATTAGTAGCCGCCAAGAAAGACAGCCCGTTAATTATTGGTATAGGCGATAGAGAGAACTTTATCGCTTCAGATGTGCCGGCGATTCTGGATTATACCAATAGAGTTATATATTTAGAAGAGGGTGATATTGGAGTTGTTACCAAAGATAACATAAAAATCAAGAGAGATGGCACAGAGGTTAGTAGGAAAGAACATAAGATTTTGTGGAGCATAGAAGAGGCTCAGAAGGGGGGCTATGAGCACTTCATGCTTAAGGAAATTCATGAGCAGCCCAAGGTAATACGGGATACCCTCGGGGAATATACATCATCGGCTGAACCGGTAGTCGATTTAGCGAGAATAAGAGACGAAGGTATAGAGTCCATGCTCATATTAGCCTGTGGCACCTCTTATTATGCGGCACTGGTGGGGAAATATATTGTGGAGGAGCTGCTCAGGATTCCGGTGAGGGTTGAGATAGCCTCTGAATTTAGCTACTATGGTCAAACCTTAGCCAGAACCGGGGCAATTGTCATTACCCAGTCTGGCGAGACGGCAGATACCCTTAAAGCTGTAAAAAGGTTAAAAGAGGTGGGGTGTCGGGTGGTAGCCATTACCAATGTGGTGGGTAGTAGTGCCAGTCGAATTGCTGACCAAACAATCTATACTAGGGCTGGTCCAGAGATAAGTGTGGCGGCTACTAAGAGCTTTACCGCTCAGCTTATGGTGTTATATTGGCTAGCCATGGGATATTCTAAAGCTGATGCTAGAAGACTAGCCACTATGCTTTTGGGATTAAGGCAACTGCCAAGCAAGGTTCAACAGGTATTAGATAATGAGGCTATAATTTTGGAGCATGCTAAATACCTTTCAAAGTATGAAAATGTATTCTTCATTGGTAGAGGCATAAACTTTCCTGTAGCCCTGGAGGGGGCACTTAAGCTAAAGGAGATTTCCTATATTCATGCTGAAGGTTATGCTGCTGGAGAATTAAAGCATGGTCCCTTTGCTTTACTGGGTGAAAATACACCGGTCATTGCCATTGTGGCTCAGGATAATACTTATGAGGTTATGCTGACCAACATCAAGGAGGTCAAAGCCAGGAAGTCTCCCCTGATAGCACTGGCTGAGGAAGGGGATGAGGCTATTGGGGAATTAGCTGACTTCGTTATTACTGTGCCTCGGGTTGATGCCCTATTCTCGCCAGTGGTTAACACGGTAGCCCTCCAGCTACTTGCCTACTATACTGCTAAGGAGAGGGGCTGCCCCATAGACTTCCCACGGAACTTAGCTAAAAGTGTAACCGTGGAGTAAGAGACGGCAGTTCAGGAGATGCTTTATTCATAGTCAAGGAGCTTCTCCCCATTGCCAACAAGTCACAACCGAGGGATTCAAGCTCGGCCTAAGATGCCTCACACTTGCACGAAGATTAAGAAAGCAAAAAGGGAGGCTGGTGAAAATGGTCTCTATAGGTAGGGCGGCCACCGCCATCCTTTCTTAACCGAATGCCTGAGCTTCTCAGGGCTTGGCTTGACCTTCAGCCTCTCGATGGCCTCCTCGTTGAGTTCTATCCCGAAGCCAGGCTTGTTCGAGGGTGAGATCTCTCCGTTCTTAGGCTTTATAGGGTCTACGAAGACCTGTCCCATCGGGTCAAAGAATTCGTGGATGTACTCGTGGAACAGCCCGTTGGGGATAGCTGCCACCAGTGACGAAGCGATGTACCCTCCTGCATGCGGGCAGACAGGTAGGCCATTTCTGTGTAACTTGCTTCAAGAATTGTGAGTTGATCATTGTTGATACGATATTCTCCACGTGTCGTGCTGTGCATCACCAACCGATGGCATAGGCCATGCGTCTGGGATCTGCTCCACCCCTAAGGACACCGGTTTCAGGGTCAAGCACTATCACGCAGGCAGCACCTGCCCCATCATCCCAGTGTGCCATTTCCTTGATCTTGTGTCCCTTGTTTCTCAGCACAGCAACTATATCACGGGACAAACGTCCTTCGAGTCTGAGCAAACCAGGATGGTAGGAATGGGGATAGAAGGAGTTAGGGAAATTCCATGTGGCGAATCTGGGTGCTTCAACGGCCTGTTGTGGGGTCATGCCGAACTCAACGATGTTTAGGAATACCTGGAGCATTGCCTGACACTGAACATCACCCCCGGGAGTGCCGAAGGGCATGAATAGCCGCTGATCTTTGAGAACTATGGCAGGATTTGGGGTTAGCCGTGGTCTTTTGCCTGGCCCTATAGAACTGGGGTGTTTAGGGTCTAGCCGCGATTGGGAGCCCCTGGGTGAGATTATAATCCCCAGGCCTGGAACTATAGGGGTATGGCAGAAGCCATCGCTGGGAGTGGCAGAAAAAGCATTGCCCCTTCTATCGACAGCGCAGACATAGCTGGTGTCCGATAGGAGAGGGTCAGAATTTACCTCAGGTTCCTCACAAGGATTGTCCCTAGAGATGCCTTCCCACGTCCGTGGGTTTCCAGGAGGAGGCATCTTAGACCAGGCCTTGTTCAAGTCAATGAGAGCTTTTCGATCTTGAGCGTACTTCTTGGACAATAGGCCCGTGATGGGAACCTCTATAAATCTTGGGTCACCGTAATACTTCTCTCGATCGGCAAAAACAAGCTTTAGCGCTTCTGTCAAGAGATGGACGTACTGGGACGTGTTGTGGCCAAAGGCCTTCACATCATAGAACTCCAGCAAATTGAGGACCTGGGCAAGTACCGGGCCCTGGCACCAGGGGCCACAGCAATAGACATCATAGCCGCGATAGCATGTCTGTACCGGGGCTTCAACCGCAACGTGGAAGTCAGCCAGGTCATCCAAGGTGAGTAACCCACCCTCCTCTTGGCAGAACCTAGTAATCGCGACGGCTATTTCCCCCTTGTAGAAGAGGTCCCTTGCAGCCATCAGCCCAGCGTGACGCCCTTTAGAGGAGTTCTCTTTCTCTGCTGTTGCCATTCTCTTAACTGTACCTGCGAGCTCTTTCTGTTTCAGTATCTCTCCCACTTGAGGAACGCGACCCTGAGGTAGGAAGACCCGCGTAGATGAAGGCCACTGAGAGATTGTCCGCTGGTGTTTCCGTATTTCGTTGTGGAGGAAGTTATAGACAGGAAATCCGTTATTGGCGAGTTCAACGGCAAATTCTGTGACCTCAGCGAAGCTCATTGTCCCATACTTATCCAGTGCTGTGATCCAGGCATCAGGCGCTGCAGGAACCACGGATCGAAGAACTCCCACAGGAAGGTCACCTTTGGTTTTTTCTATATAGAAGTCGATATTAGCTGCCTTAGGCCAAGTACCCAGTCCACTTATAGTAACCACCTCCCCGGTCTCCGCCAGGTAGATAATGATCGGCGCTACCCCTCCGAAGCTAGTCATATCCGGCTGGAGTACATTTAGACATATTCCCCCGGCAACGCCCGCATCAATGGCGTTTCCTCCTCTCTCCAAAACCCGTACCCCTGCCAGCGTCGCTAAGTAATGCCCTGAGGACACCATGCCGTTAGTCCCCATGACCGTAGGACGAAGGCTGGTAGGAGACCAGCTAATGGGCACCGAATCAGGGCCCAGCTCTCTTTCAGGACTTGCACTTTCTTTATGTTCCATCTTTCTCCTCTCAAATTCCCTTACCGTAGCCAACGGCTTAGAGAGAGCTTGTGCATTTATGTCATCCACGAAAGCGGGACATTTGCGCTCTGGGAATAACTAACGTATCAGAGCCCAAAACCCCACCTCATGACAGTGCTATTATACCTCCTTCTCGCTCTACTGTCTCGCCTTTGAGGTCCCATATCGCTATGTCTATTGCGCTTATGGCTGTTATCGCTGCGCCCCTTCTGCCACGTGAAAGGGAACCCCAGTACATCTTATCCCATATCCTCTCGGTGTTGAGGGGGTCCTCACCGATAACATAGGGTTTCAACGAGCCCTCAATGAGTACTCTGCTCAGTGTCCCGCCGTGAGTCGGCCCAATTCCAGTCATGCCTTCGTCGGTGAAAACTTGAAGAAACGCCAAGGTCCTAGCGGTAGAGACGACGTTTATGGCGTCAGTCATCTGTCTAAAAGGAATATATACCGGGTCGGATAGTTTCACATCTGTGATTTTCATAGGTTCCTCCTCAGATTTTGTAGTGATAATATAAGTAGATAGTATGTACCTTATTCTTTATCCCAGTCTGTACCTTCACCAAACTTGCTCGGTAACGTAGTAGCTCCCTATTCAACCTCACCGGCTTTTCCGGGACATACGACAAAGGCAGCATGTTGCTCCTTAGAAGATGTCTAATTTATGATTGTGAAAAAGAAAGATTACCCCCATCCTTTGTTTTCTGTAAATCAGTTTCAATTCCATTTGCTCCAAGTTCAACCCCCTTTATAAAAAGAGGCTAATGTGTTTTCGGGAGCATACGCTGAGGCACCACGATGCGCTAAATTTATAAATTCCATTTTTTATTCTTATCTAATAAAATATTCGATCAATTATATGGTATTTAACAAACATTGTCCAGCTGTAACATTTAGCACACCACAACCATAAATGCTTGACTTTTCATTTAGCATTGGATATACTACCTATGGCTTAATGACTTATTGATATAATAGTTTTGGTAATCAGCAGGTAATCAGATTTAGCAAGTCTGAGTGCTTTTTCAAGAACTTTCAGCTACGCAGAAATAGAGATTTGATGAAGATTGCTATTAGTGGTAAGGGTGGAGTAGGTAAGACTTTATTAGCTTCTCTCCTTTCTAAGACATTCGTTGAATTCGGCTATTCTGTTATTGCCATAGATGCTGACCCCGATGCTAATCTAGCTGCTACCCTTGGCTTTCCCCATCCTGAGAAGATAACCCCCATATCTGAGATGAGCGCTCTTATTGAAGAAAGGACAGGGGTGCGACCCGGCCAAGTTGCGTCCTACTTCAAGTTAAATCCTAAGGTCGATGATTTACCGGAAAAGTATTCACTAAAATATAACGGAATTAAATTAATGGTGATGGGGCGAATTAAAAAGGGTGGTAGCGGTTGTTATTGCCCGGAAAATGCCTTGTTACGCGCTCTGCTTGTCCACTTACTTGTGGCAAGGGATGAAGTGGTAATTTTGGATATGGAGGCTGGAATAGAACATCTAGGCCGTGGGACAGCAAGGGCAGTAGACAAGCTGATTATAGTAGTAGAACCGGGTAGACGAAGCGTTGAAACAGCCTATAGGATTGATAAACTGGCAAAGGATATTGGTTTACAAAATATCGCCGTAGTAGGGAATAAGCTCCGCAGCCAATCAGAAAGGGAATTCTTAACTTCTAGTCTGCCCGGCTTTGAATTTCTCGGCTTTATCCCTTATGACCAGGCAGTAGTAGAAGCTGACCTGGCCAATCTTCCTCTTGTTGACGCTAGCCAGCAGATTATTGCCGAAGTAAGAAATATCTACCAGGCTTTGTTATCCACTACTCAGGCAGCAAGCACAATAAACTAGTCAGAGGGATTTCAATAGGAACTCCTTAAATAAAATAATAAATAAAGGAGGTTTTCTGTGGCTTATGATGCAGTAAAAATGAAGGATTGGCAGATTGCAGAAGCAGCCGAAGTAAACATGCCAACCCCCGACGAGTGGCGGGAAAAGCTAAACCTACAAAAGGACGAGATGCTTGCCCACGGAAGAATATCCAAGCTCGATTTCTTGAAGATTATTGAGCGCCTCAAGGACAAGCCAGATGGCAAGTACATTGAGGTAACTGCCGTAACCCCCACGCCTCTGGGTGAAGGGAAAACTACGACCACGATGGGTATCCTAGAGGGTATGGGTAAGCGGGGATTGAATGTGGGCGGCTGTATCCGCCAGCCCTCAGGTGGTCCAACAATGAATATCAAGGGAACCGCTGCCGGCGGTGGCAATGCGCTGCTTATCCCCATGACCGAATTCTCTATGGGTCTTACCGGGGACATCAATGACATTATGAATGCCCATAATCTGGCTATGGTTGCCCTTACCGCCAGAATGCAGCACGAACGCAACTACAATGACGAGCAACTGGCTAAGCGCACCAGGATGCGCCGCCTAGATATCGACCCCACCCGGGTGGAGATGGGTTGGGTTATAGATTTTTGCGCTCAGAGCCTCAGGAACATTATCATAGGTATTGGCGGACGCATGGATGGCTACACGATGCAGTCCAAGTTCGGCATCACCGTGGGTTCTGAGCTTATGGCTATGTTATCAATTGTCAGGGATTTGGCCGACTTGCGAGAAAGAATGGATAATATTACTGTGGCCTTCGATAAGAGAGGCAATCCGATTACCACCGGTGACCTGGAGGTGGGTGGTGCCATGACTGCCTGGATGCGCAACACCATTAACCCCACCCTAATGTCTACCGTGGAGTATCAGCCCTGCATGGTGCACGCCGGACCGTTTGCCAACATTGCCGTGGGTCAGTCCTCCATCATTGGTGACCGCGTTGGGCTGAAGTTGTTTGATTACCATATCACCGAGAGTGGCTTCGGCGCCGACATCGGCTTTGAGAAGTTCTGGAATGTCAAGAGCCGCTTAAGTGGTCTCAAACCGCATGTGTCGGTGCTCACCACTACCATCCGGGCACTGAAGATGCATGGCGGCGGGCCCAGGGTAGTAGCTGGTCTACCCCTGCCTGATTCCTATGCCAAAGAAGACCTGGGACTTCTAGAGAAGGGTATCCCAAATATGGTGCACCACATCAACATCATCAGAAAATCTGGCATTAATCCGGTAGTGTGCATCAATTCCTTCCACACTGATACCAAGGATGAGATTGCCATGGTCAGAAAGGCAGCCGAGGCAGCTGGAGCACGCTGTGCCATGTCCAGCCATTGGGCCGACGGCGGTGATGGCGCCCTAGAGTTAGCTGATGCGGTCAAGGAAGCCTGTGAAGATAAGACTGATTTCAATTTCCTATATCCTCTGGAAATGAAGCTGAGAGAAAGGGTGGACACAATCGCCAAATTGGCCTACGGAGCTGATGGTGCAGTCTGGGCGCCTGAGGCTGAGGCTAAAGCCAAGAGGTTTGAGTCTGACTCCAAGTATGATGACTACGCTACCATGATGGTAAAGACCCATCTCTCCCTCACCCACGACCCAGCCATTAAAGGTGTGCCCAAGGAGTGGACTCTGCCCATCCGTGACGTATTAATTTATTCCGGAGCAAAATTTCTCTGTCCCTGCGCCGGGGCCATCAGCCTGATGCCGGGAACCTCTTCTGACCCCGCTTTTAGAAAGGTTGATGTAGATGTAAAGACGGGAAAGGTCAGTGGTCTGTTTTAGTAGTTCTCCCATGGCGCTTAATGACATAGGAAGTTAGATGACGAAGGACTCAACAAATAAAAAGAGGAGGGTTCACTTCAACCCCGATAATGTCGACATTGTCGTCGAAGAAGGTGCCAATCTTCTAGAGGCAGCTATTGCTGCCGGGGTGCATGTTAATGCTTCCTGCGGTGGTGCCGGTGTTTGTGGCACCTGTAAGATTTTAATTGAGACGGGGCAGGTAGAAAGCACCAGGACTGAGAAGCTTTCTGAAGAGGAGTATGAGCGGGGTCTTAGGCAAGCCTGCCAAAGCAGAATAATCACCGACCTCACCGTTTATGTGCCAGTAGAATCGAGGCTTGAGAAAGCAATCCTGTCCCGTGAAGGTAAAAAGGTATCAGAGGCTTTAGTTACTGGCTGGAGATTTAAGCCACCTCTCAGCAAGTTATTTGTTGAACTACCACCACCAACTTTAGAAGATAATACTGGCGACCTATCCCGACTGCTAAGAGGTTTAAGGCAGCGTTACAACCTTCACAACATATCAGCAGACTTTGGTGTAGTCAAGAAACTAGCTAAGGTCTTACGAGACGGTCACTGGAAAGTCACTGTTACCACTCTCATCACCGCAGTCAAACCTCGAACCAAAGAGTGGCGCAGGCCAAGAGTGATAAATATAGAACCTGGAGACACCAGAGAAAAGCATTACTCGCTTGCCTTCGACATCGGCACAACCACTATCTGCGGGCAATTACTCGATTTGAATCAGGGTAAGGTTATAGCTGAAAGTATTGATTATAACGGACAAATAAGCTATGGAGAAGATGTTATCACTCGTATCGCCTACTGTCAGAAACGAGGTGGTCTTAAAAAGTTACAGCAGGCGGTTGTGACCACTATTAATGGGATTATCAGGGAATTAGTAACCCAGAGCCAGGTTAATGTAGAGTATATTGGGCATATAATGTTAGCTGGTAATACAACAATGACTCAAATCCTCCTCGGACTGGACCCTAAATATATAAGATTGGCTCCCTACATCCCGGTAGCCAATTTTTTCCCCCCCGTACGGGCAGATTCCCTGGGCATCAAGGTCGGAAAGCAGGTTTACCTCTTCACTTTTCCCTCAGTAGCCAGTTATGTCGGCGGTGATATTGTTTCTGGAATCGTAGGAGCAGGTGTGCACCAGAGAAAAAATCTAACCCTCTTTATAGACGTAGGGACAAATGGCGAGATAGTGGTTGGGAATTCAGACTGGATGGTAACTGCGTCATGTTCGGCTGGCCCCGCTTTTGAGGGGGGGGGAATAAAGCACGGAATGATAGCAACCGATGGAGCTATCGAAGAGTTCAACATCAATCCACCGAATTTTGAGCCAGAGATTAGTACTATCGGTGGAGCAAAACCGAAAGGAATCTGCGGCTCAGGACTGATAAACACCGTCGCCGGGCTACTTGAAGTCGGCGTTATCAGTCAAAATGGAAAATTTAATACTGACCTCCCCACAAAGAGAATTAGAGAGGGCACAAGTGGCTACGAGTATGTCCTATCCTGGGCAGCAGAAACTCAAACTGGCAAAGATATTGTTATCACCGAAGTGGATATTGATAATCTCATTCGAGCCAAGGCAGCCATGTACGCAGGATGCCAGACATTAGTCAAAAGCGTGGGGACTACCTGCTCCAATTTAGAACAGGTAATTATTGCCGGTGCCTTTGGTAGTCATATTAATGTAGAAAAGTGTATCACGATTGGATTTCTCCCTGATATACCCCGAAATAGATTTACCTTTATTGGTAATGGCTCTCTTCTAGGAGCAAGACTCACCTCCTTTTCCCGCGATTTACTTGATGATGCCAGAAGAGTAGCCAACATGATGACTAATTTTGAGTTGAGCGAGAATGTCGATTTTACGAATAATTATGTGGCGGCTCTATTTCTGCCACACACTAATTCCGGAGAGTTCCCCTCAGTAAGTAAAGCACTGGCCAAGCTGCCAAAAAGTAAACCAAAGCGGAGAATAAGCGTTTGAGTTTCAATATTGCTGTTGCTGGAAAGGGTGGTAGTGGGAAGACATCGATAGCCAGTCTCGTTATTCGCTACCTGATGAAGAACGGCTCGGGACCAATCCTAGCCATTGATGCCGACCCTAATGCCAATTTGGGGGAGAGTTTGGGGCTTACTGTAGAACGGACTGTTGGCTTAGTGCTTGATGCTTTTCAAAAGGATAAAATAAATATTCCTCCCGGAATGAATAAGGAGGCTTA
>JAUVZA010000020.1 GCA_030602805.1 Dehalococcoidia bacterium
CAGTGGCTCTAGTATCTGCCCATTCCGGACTAATCTTGGACCACCAATCTTTAACAGCCTCGGCATAAAGGCTATAGCTGGTAAGCCAATTTATTGCCGGGAAATGCCGCCTGTTTGCCAGCGAAACATCTAAGGAGTATAAAGCATCTACTATTCTAAGTGTATTTTGAGTTACCGGTTCGCTGAAGTCAGCTCCGGGAGGGCTGACGGCACCGGCTACTGTTACCGAACCTGTCCTTTCAGGACTACCCAGGCATTCAACCAATCCTGCTCTCTCGTAAAATGAGGAAAGCCGTGAACCTAGGTATGCTGGAAAACCCTCCTCACCCGGCATCTCCTCAAGTCTTCCGCCCATCTCCCTCATAGCTTCAGCCCATCTCGAGGTTGAATCGGCAACTAGCAGAATATCATAACCCATATCCCTATAATATTCGGCTAGAGTAATGCCGACAAAAATACTTGCTTCGCGAGCTACCACCGGCATGTTAGAGGTATTAGCTATAAATACTTCCTTTTCTTGTAGCAATCTGCCTGTTGCCGGGTCCTTAAGCTTTCTGAAACTATAAAGCACGTCAGCCATCTCATTGCCTCTTTCACCACAGCCAACATAAATATTCAACTGTGTCTGAGCCCATCTAGCCAGTTGCTGCAAGGCGACAGTCTTTCCGGTGCCGAAGCCTCCGGGTATTGCCGCTTTGCCGCCGAGAGCCAGAGGGAACATATAATCCAAAATTCTCATACCAGTAACCAGTAAGTTTGAAGCGGCAAACCTCTGCTTATAGGGTCTGGGCTTCCTTACCGGCCATTTTTGCATCATTGTGAGCTCTTTTACTTCCCCATCATGCTCTACCCATACCACCGGCTCCTCAATAGTAAAATCACCCTCACGTATCTCCTTTACCACGCCCTTGATTCCTATAGGCACCATTACTCTGTGTTCTATTAGGTGGGTCTCAGGGACGGTGCCTATTATATCCCCCTCACTAGCTACATCCCCCACCTTGACTTTGGGTGAAAACTGCCATTTCTTGTCCCGTGGCAGTGCAAATGCCTTGGCGCCTCGCTTTATAAACGAGCCCTCTTTCATCAAATCGGTTAAGGATTTTTGAAGCCCATCATAAATGGAGCCCACAATTCCCGGACCTAACTCTGCAGTTAAAATCATCCCCGTTCCTCTAACCCTCTCACCAACTTTTAATCCTAGGGTATCCTCATGGGCTTGGATTATCGCCTTGTCTTCTTCCAGGCCTATTATCTCCCCTACAAGCCCTTCCTCTCCTATCTCAACAATCTCATAAACCTGAGACCCTTTCATATCCTTGGCTACAACCAGGGGACCTGAGACCCTCCATAGCTTGCCCATATTTTGCTACCTCCGTAAACGGACTTAGATTTCTATATCAAAGCCTATAAATTTCCTGATATATACTTTGTAATATTCGGTAACATCCTGGTATTTTGTGCCATATTTTGCCGGAACCTCAATGATTACCGGGGTCAGACTTTTTCCTTCTTTAACTTGAGTCATCAAATCCTCAACATATTTCGTATAGTCTTCCTGTATTGCTATTATACCAACCTCAGGCTTACCTATCAGTTCGGTTAGCGCCTGCCTAACATCTTCCCTAGCATCGTGATTGCCTTTTATTATATGATATCGGCTCACACCAGCTAGCCTCAGTCCACTAACTAGGTCTTCATCCCCTATAACAGCTATGTTCAGGTGTTTAATAGGTATCATGATGACAGCACTAGGCAGTTCTTTATTTCCTCTACGGGTATATTATCAAACATCGCCTTTAGAATCAGCCTTAAGTTTCGTATTTCAACCTCTTTAAGGATTAAATACCAAGCTATCATTAACGGGGATAGCACCCTTGGCGATAATATCTCCTTGCTCAGCTTAAACTTGTGTTTTTCAATAATCTCGTCTACAACCGTAATGTTCTTAGTTCTATCATAGCTACCTACTACTTCCTCTGCCATATTCTGGTATAAATACTCCACTCTGCCCGGCATATCGCTTAGTTTGAGTGGTAATAGCTCCTTAATAGCTTCACTAGATAGCATATATCCACCGCTGATTATGTATTTGGCTGCTTCAGGTCCTATGCCCGTGATTATAGCTCTCAACATAACCGGCAAGTTTTTCATGTCTATTATAATGCCGAGGGCTTTAGAAAGTATGGCGCCATCTATTATGTCTTTTGTCATATTCAGTAAGTTCTTATAATACTCTCCGTCTAATCTAGCTTCAGCCAGGCGTCTTGACTTTACCTCTCCATCTATTTTGCATTCTTCCAGGATTGAAGCATAATTCTCCAGCTTGCATCTGGTGAGTAGTTCTATGATGCTATCCGCGTTTTCAGCACTGGAAAGCTCGTCTAGTAATCCATGATTATGAATAAGCCCCACTGGTATCAGCTTAGTTTTTTTCCCAGTTGAGATAGCTTGCAAAGCCGCCTTGATATTCAAGACATCGTATTTTACTATATATGCGTTCAATATCTTAAGTATGTCAGCCGGCACAGGCTTAAACCATTCTACACGCTCAAGACACTCACCAAAATACACCCATAAGTGTTCATCTAGGTCATCAAAGGTTTCAACAAGCACTCCATCAAGGTAACTTCCTATATCAGTCTCTTTGATAACTTCTAGGACATCCTGGATGCTGGATACTTTTGACATCCTATTTATATGGCTGGAGGTTACCAGTCTAGCCTCCTCGCCTTTAAGGTATGCTGATAAAAAGGGATATCTTGTGTCGAGCAAAGTCGGCTCCTACAAACCTTGGAATAGTTCCTTACCTATCTCAGGTAATAGCTTGGGTAGTAACATTTCAAGCCTGGTGTCATAGGTATTATCTATCCTGATTTTCCCATCAATGTCCTCGACTATAACCCCACCAGTGCCGTCAAACTCCCTGATTTCACTTATCTTGTTAGCTAACTGCTTATCTTCCTTAAGGGATTTTCGCACAATGCTTACATCTTTAGGCGAAACATAAATTCTGGCTTTATCAATATCAAGTGCATTGATAGCCTCCTTAATCAAGCCCAGGGGTGAACTTTCATCACTTGAAATCTCAGAGAATGTTTTTTTCACTCTGTCTATTATCTCATCGATTATTCTGGTTTTCGCCAGTAATAACTCTTGACGAGCAGTTATAGAAGACTGAGCCAGGATTCGGGTAGCTTCCACTTTGGCTTCTTCAATTAGCTTGCCTCTCCCTTCCTCAAGCTTTGCTGCCTGCTGCTGCTCAGCTTTCTGTATCCTTCCTCGTGCCCTCTCCTCGGCTTCTCCTACTATATCCTGGGCCTCTGCCCTTACTTTACCTAAGATGGCTTCGCTTATTTTCTCTATTCCCTTCATAAGATACCCTCTACATAAGCTCTAACATGGCTAATGCTATTATGGTGAACACCAGCCCTAGAACTCCCAGTAGCTCGACAAACACGGCTAGCATCATAGACGGGACAAATACCTGCCCCTTCGTCTTGGGCAGGAGTGAGATGCCTGAGGCACACACCGAGCCCTGGTATATTGCTGAGAAGAATTCAGCAAAAGCGGCTATAAGTCCGATGCCAAGCACGATAAGACCGCTGCCACCTGTTGCCGACACTTTATCGACTACCGCTGGTATAATGAGTATCATTATTATGAAACCATAAAAGGTCTGTGTCATCGGCAGCGATGCTAGCACTATTACATTCCTGAACTGCCCCGGGTCTTCAGCTAGGGTGGCTGTTCCTGCCGATGCCGCCTTGGCTATACCTAGTACAGAGCCTACTATGCCGCCGACTAACGCTAAAACAGCGCCAAGCACGACAAAGAACGTTGGGTCAAATGTCATTTTTCTCTCCTTCCTAAGATTTTGCTGTGATGAGTAGGGATGTCCGCTTCTTTAATTTGAATGGGCTATATTCGTTTCCTCCTCCTTCATAGAACTTAAAAAGAAATTCCACAAAGCATAGTCTAAGCGAGTGGATAAAACCGGTGATAGCAGTAAGAGCCATATTAAGCATATGTCCAAAAAATAAAATCCCAATTCCTATAATACCACCAATGATGACGCCAGCCACTCCTGGCACCATACTAGACAATAGCTGTTCAGAGAATAGCTTTGCCAGCATATTAAAAGCCGAGGCGAGGTAGAATGTGGCCAGACCTACTCCGGCTAATCGGGCATATGACATTATATCTCCTAAGATACCAGTTAAATCGAAGACGCCGAGAATAATTCCTAATCCACCTCTCTGGATGATGCTGCCAATGATGGCTAGTATTACACCCACACCCATAACGTATATAAGGATAGAATACATCTGCTCAGTAAATAATGGGATATCAACATGCAATAGGGAATGAAGAATAGAAGGTATCCCAAATTGAAGTAAAAACAAACCGATTTTATTAAGCACTAGCCCTTTTTGTCTTTCCTTTACCCCTTTGATGAGTGCCAGTAAATGACCTATATTTACATGAACGAAGCCTATTCCTAGGGCTAGCACTATGAATAAGATGGGGTCTTGAAGTGTTTGTTTAACTCCCTCCACTAGGGCTAGAGACTCAATGCCGAAGAATTCATAAATATTGCCCAAGTATGTTCCGGAAAGCAAGCCAACGACTAAAGCAACACCACCACATGTATAAATTAACCTTTGAAATAGCTTAAAGTTTTCTGATTGAGGGTCATCAACAAGTTTAGCCAGGAGATATTTGCCAAGGAGCATAATTCCCAGGGCATAAATTACATCACCTACCATAAGACCGAAGAAAAGAGCAAAGGAATAAGATATTATGGGTGTGGGGTCCCATTCCCGATACTTTGGGGTGGCAAACAGGTTTACGACGGTTTGGAACGGCTTAATCCCAGCTAGGTTCTTCAGCTTAGTTGGCGGTTCTTCTGATTGCTCCGGCTTCCTGGTGTCAATAAACACATAGTCTATGCTCTCTTTAACTTCAGAGATTGCAGACTCAGTATCGTTCTCTGGAATCCATCCTTCAATTAAGGTTACATATTTAGCTTCACAGGCTTTTTCTAAAACCAATAGCCTCTCATTTTCTGCTGATAACGCTTCCCTCAAAAGGGCAAGCCTGTTTAAGTCTTCTCCAGCCTTACTTTGGAGTTCTTCACGAAGCCTTGCCAATTCCTCTTCAAGACTACGAATTTCACCACTGGTTATTTCAAGAAAGTCCCTCAGGGTTAAATCTTCATCCGGTATCTCTAGAATTTTGCCTCCGGCATCGGTAACTAGGGGCTCTATGCTTCTTTGTTCTTTAATCTTAGCCACCGCGTGAAAAACGGTTTCACCTCCTACAGTGGCAACAACATTTTCGAACAGGTAGTTTTTAAGTTCATCGTGTAAACTTTTATATGCCTCATTAGAAAGGACGAAGACTCTAGAAAAAAGGTAGTCCCCAGAGAATTTTAAGTCTCCCAGCCTAAGGTCAGTTTGCCCAGCCAGAGGCTCAAGATATCTCTTTAGTTCTATTAACTGTTGAGCCTCGTCGTTGAGTTTAACGATTCTCTCGTGCAGCTTGTTAATCTTGTTGTATAATAATCTTACTTCGTTGCCAATCTCACTAAAGGGTCTAGTGTATATTACTTCAACATCTTCTTCTAGGGATACCCGCTCTTCCTGTGGTATGTAACTTAGCACATCGTCAACGAAGGTTAATAGCTCGCTGACTTCCCTGTGTTCAAGTTCAATGGCTGCTTTATCTATAGGCTTTAACTCTTTACCTTCCTCAATATGAAGCATCCCGATTCTATGCAAAGTTTTGAGAGTCTTCTCTGAGTAATCCTTCACTGTCATTACTCTAACTTTGACCATAGACTCAGGGTTATTGAGGATTAGAGGTATCATCCCAACTCGGCTCCGGTGATATTAATCACGATACGCTCGGTAATTTTGTCCACCTTGTTACCAACCTCAGCTTTAATTTCAGAAGCTTTCTGCCTAGAATCTTCGACCTTTTTGTCAGCTTCTTCTCTAGCTTTATGTATAATCTTCTGGCATTCAGCTTTGACTTCATCCATGGGTAACTCAGAGGAGAGAATTTTGTTAGCCTCCTCATTAGCTTTAAGAAGAATTTCGCTAGCTCTGTTCCTAGCCTCTTTAAGTATCCTTTCGGCTTCAACCTCGATAGTTTCTACACTACTTGTCATTTCTTCTGCGGACATAGCACACCCTTTCCAAAATTTCTGAGAAGTTATACCTCAAAAGAGCTTATTGCTTCCTTTATACGCCGTGAGTTGGCCTTCTCTCTAAACCGTGTTATTCCTCGTGAACAACGATTTCAAGGTCAAATTATAGCGTAATCTTTCCCTAAAGTAAAGAGATATGCTCGTCCAGTACATTAGTGACACCTCCTCCTTTCCAGAGTATTCTTGTCCCCTCCTCCAAAAACTTAAGTGGTGTCACGTAAATGAGGTCTTACTGTATTATATACCCCTTCCCATTCTAACGGGGCTCACCGGGAAAGGCATCCTGCTCTCCAGGGTATTTACCTATGCTTGTTCGTGTCATGCTGCCTCCCTTTGGTAACACTATTTTTGAAACAACAATACCACTTTCGGTAACTTTTTTATGAGTCAATTCGAGGGCTTGACAACCAAGCGCTATTGGCATACCATCAGTGCCATAAAGGATGGGGTGAGAATTGCCTCATTGTGAGTTGAAATGGAAATTCCCCCTTAATAGAATCTGAATGGGAGGCGACGGATGAAAAAAGTGCGTCTATTCGGCTCGAACCTTTTCGTGGCAGCGGTATAACCAGATAGAACATCGGCCCAGATAAACATTGCCCTTATTGTAGAGTGGAGATTCCCATAATCGGAGAGGCTATATTCCAAACTATAAAGGCTAGATAAAAGGGGGGGTACCGTAAGAGATTGTTACTTTTTAATGCACAAGATTTATATTAGAATAGTAGATAGGTGATTGCAATATTATAATTGAACTGAATTCAAAAGTCTTTGTGAAAGGAGGAGAAACTATGAAAACGATTCGAATGGTCGCCGGGCTGGCTCTCGTACTCGGGCTCTTGACTGCTATCTTTGCCGGGGTACCGTGGTATATCTCTCAAGACCCAATTTTACCCCTGTGGCTTAAGATTGCGGTCTACGCCGTGCTGGGTGGTCTCCTGGTGGTCTTATTGACAGTGGCCGCTGAACGGCAGAAAGGCGGGGCCCTAGGGGGAGGACTTCCATCTGTTGAGTCCCAGCCTCGGCTGTTGCTCCAGAATTCTACGGAAGTCCCCGGTCGCGAGATAGTCGAGGTTTTGGGCTTAGTCCGGGGGCACACTATCTTTGCCATCTGGTTCGGCAGGGACATCTCTGCCCTGATGCGACTGGTTCTTGGTGGTGAGCTAATCGAATACACGGAGATGATGGGCCGAGCCCGTCAAGTGGCTACGGCACGGATGATAACCGAGGCTGAGGGACTGGGGGCTGACGCTGTCATTAACGTTCGTTTCGTGACTACCAGTGTCATCGGCACTGCCGCCGAGCTTTTGGCTTACGGCACCGCCGTCAAGCTTCGGTGATTACCGTTTCAATACCTTTGATACGCCAGCTTCTTGTTTAAGGTCTTACTCCCAAGCGGGATGGCAAACGAAATAGCTAACTGAGCTGGAGGAAGGAGTTAGGCAAAGGATTACCAAGACTCTCCCGAAAGGGTATAACAGAAATGACATTAGTATTTACAGATTGGCTCTGGCTCGTATTCGTAATAGTCGGCCTCTTGTTTGTTTTACTGGAACTCATCGTTGGTGTGGAGACCGGCCTTGACCTGGTAGTCATAGGCTCCGTCTTTATCATCGGAGGACTGGTAACCTGGCCGTTTCATTCCTGGCTGCTGACAGTCATCGTTACCAGCATAATCTGTGTAGCTTATGTGGCTCTTGGCAGAAGATATGTCCACCGGTGGACTATGGTAAGCAAAGCAAAAACGAACATTGATGCCATCATTGGCCGACAGGGAATTGTGCTGAAAAGCATTGCCAGAAATGTTGACGGTTTGGTTAAGGTTGGCAATGAGCAGTGGAGAGCCAGGGCAGAAGAAGACATCAAGAAAGGAGAGGAAATAGTTGTCACTAGCGTCAGCGGCGTTACTTTAATCGTCAAAAAAACCAAAGGAGGTGATTGAAAATGATATGGGTCTTAATAGTCATCCTGGTGCTAGCAGTGATTCTGCTCGCCAAGGCGGTGACCATCATTCACCAGGCTGAGAAGGGTCTTGTGGAGAGGTTTGGCCGGTACAAAGAAACCCTGGACCCGGGGCTCAGGTTCCTCATACCTTTTATGGATTCCCTGAAAGCAAGAGTAGACATGCGGGAAACTGTCATTGACATACAGCCCCAGCCGGTCATCACCAGGGACAATGTCACCGTAACCGTAGATGCCGTGATCTACTACTATGTGACCGAAGCCAAGGCCGTCAGGTACGAAGTGGCCAACTTCTACGCTGCTATCAGCAAGCTGGCACAGACAAACCTCAGAAACGTAATTGGTGATATGAGCCTTGATGAGACATTAACCTCAAGGGAACGTATCAATGCTGCCTTAAGAGATACCCTTGATGAGGCCACTGATAAGTGGGGGGTAAGGGTAACCAGGGTGGAGGTCAAGGAGATCGAGCCACCCCGTGACATCTCTGAGGCGATGAGCAAGCAGATGAAAGCGGAAAGGGAGAAGAGAGCCACCATCTTGGAAGCCGAGGCCTACCGGGAGAAACAGATACTGGAGGCTGAGGGAGATAAACAGAATGCGATACTGGTGGCTGAAGGCGACAGGCAGGCGGCGATATTGAGGGCAGAGGGTGAGGCTCAGGCGATAGAAAATGTATCGATGGCAGCCGATAAGTTCTTCGTCGGCAATGCTCAGTTGCTGAAACAACTTCAAGTGACTCAGGCCTCCCTGCAGGATAATACGAAGCTAGTTATGTCCGACCAGTCAAGACTGATTAATGTTCTGGGACTTGGAGAAGCGCTAGCTGGAACGCAACCAAAGTCAAAGTAAGCACCTATCTCTCTATCGTGTTTAGGGGGTGGGAAAGATGAAAGAAGGGCACTGGAAGCGCTGAGTGATATGCGGTGGCTGGTGCCCTTTTTGGGTTGTAAGATTATAGCCTATCGGGCAATTTGGTAGAGGGCTATCCCCCATTTTCTGGAGTGAGCTTGCTTTAATCGCTGAAGGTGTGCCTGAAATGGGACTGAGGTAATATTTTCGGTGGACATTATTACAGCATCTTCTTTATTATCTACATAGTAGTTGCGGCGCAGACCGGCTTGGGTGAAGCCATACTTGCAATAGAGACTCTGGGCAGCAGTGTTGGAGGCACGCACCTCTAGGGTAATAATATGGGCATTTAGCTTAGTAGCCAGGTCAATCGCAAATATAAGCAGTAGCTCCCCTATCCCTTGGCGGCGATGGAGTTCCCGCACGGCGATGTTGGTTATGTGAGCTTCCCCAACCATAATCCAGAAACCAGCAAAACCAATAATGTACTGTTTGCCTGATTTAGGCAGTTCATGACCGAAGAAACGGTTATAGTTAAATAAACGCCTCACCCTGGATGCTAGCCCGGGGGGGTCTTTTTCTAACGGAGCTTCCACCTCAGACTCCTCAACCTTTTCCTCTTCATCGCAGGCTACGATATAATGGGCTAACCGATTTTCTAGCTCACGCTCATAGTTAACCGGTGGCCACAAGGTGGGAAAGGCTTCACGGTCAATCTCAGTGACCTGGGCAATATCTTCTCTGCGCATCAAACGCACATAGCAAGCCACGCTCTCATTCCCCTGAAGAAAGTTTTAATTTTTGAATTATTGTAACACATTCCATTTATCAACATATACTCCTATTAACCCAGATTGAAACCTATCCTTTCATCGTTTCCTTCGTTATACTATATGCACAGGGTAACGCCATAATTGCCGTTAAACGGCAGGGGGTTGTCAGGTGCAACAAGATGAAGAAAGCCTGGTTCGGCGAGCCCAGCATCGTGACCAGGAGGCTTTTGCTCAGCTATATGAGGAGCATTTCGATAAGATTTATCGCTATGTAGCTCTCAGGATAGGAAATGAGATAGAGGCGGAAGATATGACTCAGCAGGTCTTTCTAAACGCACTCCAGTCCATCTCTTCATTCAAGTGGAAGGGTATACCCTTCTCAGCCTGGCTATTCCGCATTGCTCACAATCAGGTAGTTGACTACTTTAGAAGCAAAAAACGCACCACTGTGCCCTTGGACGAGTCACTGGCAAGCAACGATAATAACCCACAGTTAGTAACTGAGCAAAGGCTGGATATTGAACAGCTACTTTTGGCTACCCAACAGCTAACCGAGGCACAGCGTGAGGTGATTTCCCTCCGTTTCGCTGGTGAGCTATCAATTGTTCAAGTAGCCAAGGCTATGGGCAAGAGCCAGGGGGCGGTAAAGGCATTGCAGCATAGTGCCATAGTCGCCCTGCGCAAGACACTACGGGTGACAGAAAATGAGTAAAGAATTTGATAATATCCTAGATGAATGCCTGGAGCGACTGCTGGTTAAGGGCGAGACTGTAGAGCAGTGTCTTCAGAGCTACCCTGAGCAGGCAGCCAACCTCAAGCCATTGCTTCAGACGGCTTTGGCTACCAAGAAGGCAGCAGCTATTCAGCCCCGAGCTGAATTTAAAGCCAGAGCCAGATACCAGTTCCGTTCAGCACTCCAGGAGGCGGCATCCCGGAGAAGCCGTCTCTTCCTCGGCTGGCTTCCACAATGGGCAACCGTGGTGGCAATGGTTCTCGCCGTACTGATGGTCGGGGGAGGCACAGTGGCCGCCGCCAGCTACAGCATGCCTGATAACCTTCTCTATCCAGTGAAGCTAGCCACAGAGCAGGTGCAGTTAACACTAACCCCCTCCGACATAGGTAAAGCAAGGCTGTGTGCCAAATTTGCGGATAGAAGAGTGACAGAAATAATCTACCTAGCCAATAAAGGTGACGCCCAGCAGGTAGCGGTTATCACCCAGCGACTAGATAAACGACTAACAATATTAGCCAGATTAGCCTCAGCCCCGGAAGTGACTGAGACACCGAGAATGCTGGAAGCACCACCACCTATGCAACTAGAGGAAGCCGAAAGCAGCCAAGAGATACCCGGTGATAAAAACAACCGAGCTAAGCTCAAGGCAACTCTGGCATCTTATGCTATCAATCATCCGGCTCGTCTCCGCGCTGTACTGAGGGCAGCACCAGAGTCGGTAAAGCCTGCCCTGCGCCGGGCAATCGCTGTATCGGTAGCTGGCTATGAAAGAGCCTTTAAGGGTTGGGATTAACCCAGCCCTTTTTGAAAAATTGTCTAAAATTGCCACTAACCAATTGGCAACTTTTTCGTTATATAATAATAGAGGGAATTTCTGGATAGGAGGTAAATGGTGAAAAAAATCTGGTTGTTGGCTATAAGTCTGGCACTGGTGCTAGCCATAGTTGGCCTGGCTGGCTGCAGCCCGGGTAATACTGTCCCGGTAGAGATAGAAGGGTTAAATATAAGTAACCAGCAGGAAGGAATCTGGGTCAGCGGTAAAGGAGTGGTTACGGTTACCCCCGATATTGCAACTCTAAGGTTAGGTGTTGAAGTTCAGGCAGCTAGCGTGGCTACTGCTCAGTCACAGGCAACAGAAGCCATGGATGAGGTAATGGCAGCTTTGACTGATAATGGTGTAGCTGAAAAGGATATTCAGACCCAATATTATAGTATTCGCCAGGTAACAAAATGGGACAGGGAAAAGGAAGAAGAAATCGTGATTGGCTACCGGGTAACCAATAAGGTGACGGCTAAGATAAGAGAGATAGATGAGGCTGGAACAGTTATTGATGCTGTGGCCGCGGCTGGGGGAGACCTCACCCGAATAGATAGCATATACTTTTCTGTGGATGACCCATCAGCCTACTACGAAGAAGCCAGAGAAAAGGCAATGGCTGATGCCAAAGCCAAAGCCGAGCAACTAGCTGAGCTGGCTGGGGGCAGGTTAGGTAAAGCAACATATATTTCTGAGAGTGCCCAAGTTCCACCCATCACACGCGGCGTCGTAGTCGTAGAAGAAGCAGTGCCGGCAGCTGAGACGCCGATAAGCCCCGGGGAGATGGAGATTAGCCTTACCGTTCAGGTAGCTTATGCTCTCCTATACTAATAAAGAAATCTTTAAGAGGGAGGAGAAGCTGATGTCTAAAAAAGTAAAGGTTCTCATTTCAGCACTGGTAGTAGCGCTTTTGCTAACGGTGGGTGGCGTAACAATGGTGATGGCACAGGGAGAGGAAGAAACTACTCCACCGCCAGAAGCAAGTGCAAAGGGTCTTCTGGAGAGGGTTGCTGATATTTTAAAAATTGACCAGGCAGACCTGATTGACGCCTTTAAGCAGGCGCAGCAAGAGATAAGGGATGAAGCCTTTATCAGCCGTCTTAATAAAGCCGTGGAAGAGGGGCGCATTACTCGAGAGCAAGCCGATGAAATCATAAAGTGGTGGGAACTGAGGCCAGAAGTTTTGGTCCCAGGCATGTATCCCCACGCCTTCGGCCTCCCAGCCTTACGTGTCAGGCATATGCGGAATGGCTCTATAGGATGGCTTTGCCCAAGATTGCCTGAAGAAACTGAATAGGTTACTCAGTGGATAGCCCCAATATCAAGTGAGGGAGCCTCGATGGGAGGTTCCCTCTTACTTTGCCCTGTCTCTGCCAGCCTGTCTGACTTCCATCTCTAATCTCGTTTGGCATAGCGTTCCCACTCGCTATAAACGCAGCCGCAGTACTGCTGGCGGTAGAGATTTAGCCCTTTAGTCATATGGCGACTATCTGAATAGCGTTTCCTCAAGTCGGTATAGAGAAAATCTATGCCCCTTTCTTTCGATATTTTGTTGCCAATTTCCCGGAGCAGGTCATGCTTCTGGTGAGGGCTGATAAGCAGGCTGGTGGTAAAAGCGTTAAAGCCCCTCTGATGAGCAGTTTCAGCCGTTTTTAACAGGCGAAGCCTGAAGCAATACTGGCAGCGCTGGGGTTCATGCCCGGCTACCTGGCGGAAGTAGTCTACTATGTCATAACCCTCGGTTGTAATCAGTGGCAAATTCACTTCTTGAGCCAAAGATTTCATCGCTTCCAAGCGGTGCTGGTGCTCCATATAGGGGTGGATATTGGGGTTATACCACAGGGCACTGACCTCATACCCCTGCTGTCGCCAGTAGTCAACGGTATAGGCAGCACAGTGGGCGCAACAGCAATGAACTAAAACAGAGTTAGCTTTCATAATCTGTGTATCTCTATCTTAGACGAACATAAACTTATTTATCAAATAGGTTAAAGAAATAGAGCCCCCTTTACCCCGTTAGAGTTCCTTCTGGGCTAAAGCCCTTAAGGGTAGAGCCTGACGGGGTTTAGTCCCCCTTGTATCTTTATGAAAGAAAAGTTGCTATAATAGGTGCAAGTTAGTGGCAGTCGGACTGCGCTAGGAGGAACGCAATTTGAAAATACTTCTTGTTTATCCACAGTACCCGGATACCTTCTGGAGTTTTAAGCACGCCTTAAAAATTATTTCTAAAAAGGCAGCTTACCCTCCTTTGGGTTTATTAACGGTAGCCGCCATGCTCCCTGATGATTGGGAGAAAAAGCTGGTAGATATGAATGAAACCAGCCTAACTGATGAAGACCTTAAATGGGCTGACTATGTGTTTATCAGCGCCATGGTGGTGCAGAAAAATTCAGTGAAGGAAGTTATTGCCAGAGGCAAAGAATTTAATACCAAGATTGTTGTCGGCGGTCCCCTGTTTACTACTGGGTATGAAGAATTTAAGGGGGTAGACCATTTTGTGCTCGGTGAGGCTGAAATTACACTTCCACTCTTTTTAGAAGACTTAGCGAAGGGCTCTGCCCAACATATCTATGCATCTAACGAGCGACCAGACATAACCAAAACTCCCATCCCACTCTGGTCGCTTATCAACATGAAAAAATATGCGTCAATGAATATTCAATACTCTAGAGGCTGCCCGTATAACTGTGAGTTTTGTGACATTATTATACTGAATGGGCATAAACCACGAACAAAAGACAAGGACCAGGTATTGGCGGAACTGGATGCATTATACACTCAGGGTTGGCGAAGCGCTGTGTTTATTGTTGACGATAATTTTATTGGCAACAAGAGAAAATTAAAGACAGAAATTTTGCCGGCAATAATTGAGTGGATGAGAGAGGGAAAATACCCCTTTCCATTGTTTACCGAAGCATCCATAAATCTGGCCGACGATGAAGAACTAATGCGATTGATGGCTGAGGCAGGCTTTAACCGGGTATTTATCGGCATTGAAACCCCCAATGAAGAAAGCCTGGCTGAGTGTAATAAGTTTACCAATAAAAATCGTGATTTAGTAGCCTCGGTGAAGAAGCTCCAAAACCACGGCTTCGAGGTGCAGGGAGGATTTATTGTCGGTTTTGATAGTGACCCACTCTCGATCTTTAAAAGCCAAATCAGCTTTATTCAAAGGAGTGGAATTGTTACCGCAATGGTCGGTTTATTAAATGCGCCTCGTGGCACCAGACTATACCAACGCTTGAAAAAGGAGAACCGTCTATTAAAGGGCTTTTCCGGTGACAATATGGACTTTTCCATCAACTTCATTCCTAAAATGGACTACGAAACCCTCATCAACGGCTATAAGCATATCCTGGATACAATCTATTCGCCCAAGCAGTTTTACGAGCGGGTTAAAATATTCTTAAAAGAGTTCAAACCTCAAAAAAGAAAAGGGGGACTCCAGGTTCAGTCTTGTCGTATCAGGGGATTTATTAAATCTATGTGGTTCTTAGGCATCAGGGAAAAGGGAAGGAGGTATTACTGGAAGTTTTTTGTTTCAACCCTGCTGAGACATCCTCGTTCCTTTCCTTTATCCATGAGCCTTGCCGTCTATGGATTCCATTTCCGCAAGGTTATTGAGAAATACATTAGTCTACCGATTGAGGATATCCTAGACTTGGGGTAACTAAAAACCTAGTGGATAAAATGCGAGCTTTACCACGGCAAATAGACAACAGCCCCTAAATTATAGAGGGAGGAAAATTAACATGGACTGGGGAATGAAAAACCGTATGGCACAACTCATCCAAGCTGACGGTCATTGCCTCTTTTTGCCGGTAGACCATGGATATTTTCAAGGACCCACTAGAAAGTTAGAAGAACCGCGTAAAACTATCGAGCCACTCCTCCCTTATGCTGATGCGCTCTTCATTACCAGAGGGGTGTTACGCTCATCAGTAGACCCCAACAACAGTAAACCAATTATTCTTAGAGTGTCTGGGGGCACTAGCATGGTTGGGAAAGACCTAGCCAATGAAGGCATTACCACTTCTATAGAAGAGGCTATCCGTCTTAATGTAGCCGCAATGGGTCTCTCTATCTTTGTCGGTACCGACTATGAGCACGACTCACTATTAAATCTAGCCAGGCTCGTCAATGAAGGCGAGAAGTATGGCATCCCAGTAATGGCAGTTACTGCTGTGGGGAAAGAGCTAGGGAAACGAGATGCCCGCTTCCTTGCTTTATCCTCCCGTATTGCTGCCGAATTGGGCGCACGTGTAGTGAAAACCTACTGGTGTGAAGATTTTGAAAAGGTGGTAAGAGGCTGTCCAGTTCCAATAGTTATGGCAGGGGGACCTCAAGTAGATACTGAGCTTGAAGTGTTCGAGTTTGTTCATGATGGCATGCAAAAAGGGGCTATAGGCGTGAATCTGGGAAGGAACATCTGGCAAAACGATTTTCCAGTGGCAATGATTAAGGCTATACGTGCCATTATTCATGAGAATGCTTCACCAAAAGAGGCCCAGGAGTTATACGAGAGTGTGAAGGGCGAGACAGTCATTGGCTGCGAGTAAAACCACCATGCGCGTTGCCATGTATTACAACAACCACGATGTGCGGTTGGAGGAGATACCTACGCCGCAAATCGGTCCTGGCGAGCTGCTGGTGCGGGTGGAGGCTTGTGGCATCTGCGGCAGTGATGTAATGGAGTGGTATCGCCGTGACCGGGTGCCCCTAGTGCTGGGTCATGAGATTGGCGGTCAGATTGCGGCTGTGGGAGATGGAGTGGGGCGCTACCAAGAGGGGGATAGGGTCTCGGCGGCGCATCATGTCCCCTGCAACACATGTCATTACTGCCTGAGTGGGCATCACACTATCTGTGATACCCTCCGCCAGACGAATTTTGACCCTGGTGGCTTTGCTGAATATCTTCGGCTACCAGCTATTAATGTTGACCGTGGCGTGTTTCTACTACCTGACGAAGTATCTTATGAAGAGGCGACATTTATCGAACCGCTAGCCTGTGTCCTGCGCGGACAAAGGCTGGCGCACATGCCACCAGGTCATAGCGTGCTTGTTATCGGTAGCGGCATTGCTGGGCTGCTCCATGTGCAACTGGCTCGTGCTCTGGGGGCAGGACGTGTGATAGCGACAGACATAAACGACTACCGACTGGAGGTAGCGCAACAATTTGGTGCTGATGCTACTATCCACGCTAAAGAGGACTTACCTAGCCGCTTGCGTCAGGTCAACCAAGGTCGTTTGGCTGGCTTGGTGATAGTATGCACCGGAGCTACATCAGCCGTTGCTCAGGCGTTGCAATCAGTGGAACGTGGAGGCACTGTTCTCTTCTTCGCACCAACAAATCCTGGTGTCACCATTCCAATCTCGGTAAGTGACCTCTTCTGGCGTAACGATATAACGCTCACCACCTCATACGCCGGTAGCCCAGCGGACTATGCAGCCGCACTGGAACTGATACAGGCTCGCCGGGTGCACATAGGCGAGATGATTACCCATCGACTAAGCCTAGCCGAGGCAGGACTGGGCTTTCAGCTCGTCGCCGATGCCCAAAACTCTATTAAGGTGATTATCGAGCCCCAGAGATAACCAGATGCGCCTACGGACAATAAAGAAGTAGGGAGTCTCAAGGTATATTGACCGCTAAAGGTATTGGACTAACTCGGTCAAGCAGTGAATTCGGGGGCAGTCGCTGACCTCGGGGTATATATCATAACGGTCAATAAGTATGGGATTGATACCTACCCCTCTGGCACCAATCACATCCAATTTGTACTGGTCACCGACATGAACTGCTTCTGAAGCGTTTACTCCAGCTTTGTCTAATGCGGCTAAAAAAATGGGGGGCTTAGGTTTATCGGCTCCTGCCTCTTTCGCAGTAACCACAAAATCAATATAAGATTCCAGACCTAGTTCACGACAAATAGAAACCATATCACTATCTAAATTGGTTAGTAAACCCAGAATGAAATTCTGCTCCTTTAGTGTTTTCAAGGTTGATAACACGTCATCAAAGAGGGCAAAGGTTACACTTTTAAATTGCTCCGTCACTCTTTTCAAGATTTTCAAAGGCAACTCTTCGGTGGCTTTAGCTCCAGCCTCGGTTAATATCGTGTTCGGATAGTGAATATAGACCCTAGCTTGCTCCTCTGGACTTCTCTTTGCCACCGGTGATTTAGCATTTTCCTCAAAGAAATACTGGTCAGCAATCAAAATGCCACGCATTACTTTCTCAGGTGATAGTTCGACACCAAATTCCCGAAAAGCCTGGCTGTATAATCGGTGCCGTGGCGGTTCAAAACGGGCTACAGTATAAAACCAATCAAAGAATGTTGCCTTAATCATCCTCAATGCCCAAGTCTTTAATATAATCAATCGTATCCTGGACAGTTACTATCTTCTCAGCATCCTCATCCGGTATCTCAACCTTCTGAGATGGGTTGCTAAACTCCTCTTCTAAGGACATTATCAATTCTACCAAGTCAAGAGAATCAGCACCTAAATCATCGACAAAGTTAGCTGAGGGCACTACCTCCGGCTCATCCACCCCCAACTGCTCTACGACTATCTTTTTTACCCGCTCAAAAATGGTTGCCACTTCCTACCTCCCTTTCTAGAATTTTCTATCTATTGACAAGACCACTAACTGAACCTAGAACTCCGTTAACAAATCTTGACGAATTATCACCACCAAAGGTCTTGGCCAACTCAACCGCTTCATTTATAGCTACCTTAACTGGCACCTTATTATCAAGTAAAACTTCGAATATTGCAAGCCTTAAAATGTTCCTATCGACCGCCGGTATCTGCTCTATCGGCCAAGCTGGGGCAAAGTTTTGAATATTAAGGTCAATCTTTTCCTTATTCTGGATAACGCCACTGACCAACTCACGGACAAAGGCACCATTTTCCGCTGACAATCCCCCATCAGCTAGAAGATGGGTTAGGACCTCCTCTACTTCATGACCCACAGAATCAACCTCATATAGTACCTGCAGAGCCAGTGCCCTTGCTTTTCGCCGCGCCCCTACCATAGATTACCCCCCAAACACAAGCTAATATTATATCACTGCTGTCAATAGTAGCTATTAAAATTATTAATGTAATAGGTGAATGTTACCTAACCTCACCCTGCTTAGTCCAGCGGCTCTGGCTGCCTCCAGGCACTCCATAGCCTGCTGCTTAGAGGTAGCCGGTAAATCCGTCATCAAAAAATCAGGGTGGAAGGCAAGGAGAACATAAGGAATATCCGGGTCAAGCGATGAGATGAAGACGGCAATTCCAGCTACTTCCTCTTTGCCCACATAACCGGGGACAAGCAAGATGCTGGCTATTAATAGAGGGGGAGACGGTCTCCGTTTAGTAAGCCTAGCTAGAAACCGAAAATTGTCTAGTGTCCGGTTATTGCTAACACCACAAAGAGCGATATGTATTGGCTCGCTCCACGCCTTAAGGTCGAACTTGATACAGCCACCCGAGTTCAAGGAGAGCTTGAGCATCTGCTTTAATAAGGCAGGATGCATTGAGCCATTAGTTTCCCAGCAGATTCGGAGGATATGCCCTCGCCTCTTCTCCAGAGCCAGTCGTGAGGACCGAATAGCATGAGGTAGTTGAGGTGTAGGGTCACCGCCAAAAAAGCAGACACAAGCCGTATAGCCATCAACCGCCTCAGCCAGTTTTGACGCTTCAACCCGAGCTTGACCACTGACTAACCGACGATAGTGCCAATTCTGACAGAATAAGCAGTCAAAGGAGCAGGCCTGATAAAAGACAGCCAGGTTCTTATAGCCATATTCAACACCCCGCCGATAGGCAAAGTCAGGATAGCCAGCCCCGGTCCCTGCCGGACAAACCCAATCAGCCACACAATTAGTCGGCAGCAAGTCATAATACCAGCTAACATTCGCCAAATTAGCGGTAGCCCCCTTTAACTTGCCACCTACATTGGTGCGCAACCCGCAATAGCTTACCCCACCCTCAGCTATAGAACATTCATTTATACAGATACGGCAGGCTTTTCCTCCCTCAGCTCTTGGGGGATATGGAGGTAAAGCAAACGGCTTTCTGGCTTTATAATGAGCCTGTTTGATTATGGGTAAGACCTGGACAAACTGGTGGCGAATGCAGTCCGGACACAAGCTGAGGCTCTGTGAAATAAGTGGGGACTCCCTGCCACAATTTTTGCATTTGACGGCGGTTTTGGTGTTTAAGGATCGATATCGTGACCACATTCTTCGTCAGCCTGAATTCGCATTCACCGCAATGACAATCTCTCCAGGCAACCCAAACAACCTTACTTTTTCCTTGCTTTTTATCTCGTATCCAGTGTCCTTTAGAGATTGTGCCACATAGATGGGTCTGCAATCAACATATTTCGGCCATTTTTTATGCACCCATTCATAAAGCCTCAGTAATGTGGATTCCCCATCTTCTTTGGACATGCTGGCAACCCCGAGCCTTCCCCTTGGCTTGAGCACTCTCTTTACCTCGTCAAGAACTTTTGGAATTTCAGGGGTATCAAAAAGCTCAAGGGTAAAGCTCATAAAAACGGCATCAAAAGTATTGTCACCGTAGGGCAAGCTGGCTGCATCCCCACAATATAGCTCTGCCCTATCCGTGAGCTGGGCTCTCTCCAGCTTTCTCTTTGTCACTTCCAGCATACCTGTAGAGATATCGATACCGTAAGCTTTACCGCTGTTGCCGACGGATTGTGCTATCTCCCTCAGACAATGCCCTGAACCAAAGCCGATTTCCAGCACGGCTTCCCCCTCTTTAACCGACAGACGTTCCAGTGCCATTTCGGCATATTTTCGCTCGAATGCCGCAGTAATGAAGTCGTAGAACCTGCTGAGCCAATCATAGAATCGCTTGGCTTCCTCTTTGGTTCTAGGGACAGGTAGTAGGGGTGAAACTGCCGATTTGTCTTCTTGTTTCATCTCTTCAAATTCAGCAGGTAATATGGAGAGCAGCTATCGCCCTCTGGGAATGACAAATATGGTTATAGGTATGGCAAGCCTGAGCAGTAGCTTCCACAATAAGCTTAATGCCCTGGGTTTTAACACCCCGCTCTACCTCAGGTAGCACCTTCATCAAACCTGAGGCTCCGGTGCCAACCACTAGCACTTCAGGATTTGCAGTTATCACCTCGGCTATATCCTTAAGGCATAGTTGATGCCCCGTCTTTCTCCACCAATTATCTCTAACCCTATCGGGAAAAATAATTACATCTGAGGTATACTTTTTGCCACTAACTACTATCAGCCCAAACTGATAAGAATCAATAATATTCACCGCCGAGATATTGCTCCCTTTAATTTTTCATTTAGTAACCCTATCCCCTGTATCCCCTTCCCCTTGATAAGGGGAAGGGGATTGGTTGTTTAAGAGAGGCTTCGTCTCTTTTTGACTCTCTCTTAGTATTTCCCTTTAGGGCTTTAGTGCTTTGTACTTGTTTAGAGTTTCATGCTTTGAATTTAGGATTTCGAGGGGGGCGAAGCCCCCCTCTTATTTATAACTCCCCCTTCCCTTGTAAGGGAAGGGGGTTAGGGGGATGGGTTGCTAAAAATCTCTTCAATCTTGCCTACAAACAGCTATATTCTTAATAGCCTCGGCATCACCTATATTCAGGGTTTTAACATTTTTATTTATTCGTCTAATGAGACCACTAAGCACCTTGCCTGGTCCTATCTCAATAAAGGTAGACACGCCGTCATTTACCATATACTCAACAGAGCGCTGCCACTGAACACTACTACACAACTGTCTAAGGAGTTCTGCCGTCACCTGCTCAGCAGTAGTTATTGGCTGAGCCGTAGTGTTAGCTATAATAGGAATAAGTGGCTCATGAAAAGAAAGATTGGCTATAATCTCAGACATACCATCAACCGCCGGTTGCATTAGTGGCGTATGGAAGGCACCACTTACCGGTAAGGGGACGACTCGATAAGCACCTTTGGCTTCAGCTAAATTCGCAGCTTTAGTTAGGTTCTCCTTTGCTCCACTGATTACTAGCTGACCCGGGCAGTTAATATTGGCAATTCGGGTGTCAGTCTCATCACATACCTCAGCCAATAAAGCTTCATCAAGCCCAATTACTGCCACCATCCCCCCGGGTTTCTTCAGCCCAGCCTCATACATTAACCTCCCCCTTTCCCGAGCCAGATAAACAGTAGTAGCAAAATCAAGCACCCCGGCGGCGGCTAGTGCTGTATACTCACCCAGACTGTGACCAGCCACAAAAGAAGGTGATGGTAACCTGTTGCTGCCACTCATATCTTGGGCGGCCTTCAAGCAAGCAAAGCTGACTGTTACCAGCGCTGGCTGGGTATTGATAGTCTGGCGAAGTTCATCTTCCGGACCTTCAAAGCATAGTCGGGACAGAGAAAATCCCAAGGTCTCATCAGCCTGTTCAAAGACCGCTTTAGCCGAGTCAAAATTATCATAAAGGTCACGCCCCATGCCTACCCTTTGAGAAGCCTGCCCAGGGAAGATGTAGGCTACCTTCATCGGCTCAGCCACAGCTAATTCCACCTGCGGAAGTTTTGAGGACTAGCAATTATTGCCTCAGCTTCAGCTACCATTTCTTCTATAATGACCCTAACTAGGCCCTCTTTTTCGGGCTTTTAGTCTCGATGACTTCCCTACCAGCATAGCTTCCACAGGTGGGACAAACATGGTGAGGCAGCTTAGGGCTGTGACACTGAGGGCAATATTCTACAGAAGGAGGGGACAACCCCAAATGACCACGCCTCTTACCCTGACGCGCCTTAGCATATTTTCGCTTGGGTAATGCTCCCATAATCTACTCCGTTCCTTTCTGCTCATTTACCACTGTATCACTAGCTAAAGTCAATTTACTTAACTCAGACCAGCGAGGTTCTGTCTCCTGGGGCGAGCAATCACAAGGTCCTTGATTAAGGTTGTGCCCACAATTAGGGCATAGCCCAGCACAATCCTCACGACAAAGTGGCTTCATAGGGATAGCTAGTAGCGTATATTGACGTATCGCCTCGGTTAAATCAATAACATGATGCTCATCAATAGTGAAACAGCCAGGTTCTTCAGGCAAGGGCAACGAAGCGCCACCAACTACATCGGTGATAGGAAAATACTCCTCTTCAATTTTTAGGGTTAGAGGACAACCACACAGACCCAAACAGCGGCTGCAGGTAACTTCAACCGTAGTGTGTAGTGTACCCTTAGTCAGAATGCTCCGGTCAGTACGCATCAGTTTAACCTCACCCTGAACCATACTCCTGCCCCCAGCAACATTAACAATCCCACTCACCTCGTAGTTTCGTATTGACCCAATAGATGCCTTAAGCTGATGAGATACATTTATCCGCATT
>JAUVZA010000035.1 GCA_030602805.1 Dehalococcoidia bacterium
TTCACAGATCCACCCTACGGATTAAAGAACTTTAGTACTTGGAAAGAGTTAAACTTCAATGGCGTATACCGTTTAGCTCCTGATGGCGAGTTGCTGTTGTTGGTAGATGATTTCGAAAGACCGAATGGTCTAGCATTCTCACCAGACGAAGCCGTGCTCTATATCAATGATACGGCAAGAACACATATTCGGGCCTTTAATATCAGTCTGGATGGCAGTCTCAGTAACGGCCGTGTTCTAATTGACATGGAGGAGTCCGAACAAGAAGGGGCACCTGACGGCATGAAGGTTGACACCCAAGGAAATATATATTGCACTGGTCCTGGTGGACTTTGGGTTATAGATCCAAGCGGGAAATGCTTAGGGCGCATAGCGATACCAGAATTGCCTGCGAATCTTGCTTGGGGTGACTCAGACTGGAAAACACTCTATATCACTGCCCGTAGCAGCATCTACTGCCTACAACTGACCATACCGGGGATAGCAGCTTGGACGACATAAATCGATATTTCGTGCAATGGTCCGTTCTCACACAAAATTTGTTGCATTGTTTAGAAGTAGCTTATGGGGTATGATTTAATATAAAAGGAGGCAAGGGGCCTCCAGCTTTTATCCGCGGTGCCTTCCAAGCAGGTTGTCGCGAGTTCGAATCTCGTCTCCCGCTCCAAGGGCTCGTAGCTCAGTGGCAGAGCGGGCGGCTCATAACCGTCTGGTCGCAGGTTCGAATCCTGCCGAGCCCACTTAATTTTTTAAGTAGAGCTGATTGATGATTGGTTCTACTTTTTCGTTTTGCTATATAGTAGGGGAGCAATTAGAATAGAAGCAGGTATAAAAGCTCATTTATCTGACACAACATATACTAGTTTCATAACTGAACACCTGATTCTCTTGATAGGTTATTATAATTGCTTCCGGTATGTAGCTATTTCTGACTTTGCGAAGCCAAGCCCTACCAAGAATTTCTTGAGTTCCTTGTCATTATCTCTAACGTTGATCCTCATCCTGGCATTTTTACGCTTACACTCATTCTGAAACACTTCGACCAAGGATCGGCCTATCCCTCTATGCCAATAATCTTCGTGGATACCAATCATGTCTATCCAGCCGACCTGGTTACCCCGATAGAGAGGGCCTACTCTGAATGTGTGACTAAGCATGGACCGGCTTCGTTCTTCTTTCCCGATAGTACCCATCAGAAAGCCAACCACTTCACCCTTTAGTTCAGCAACAAGTCTTAGCTTAGGACGATAGACTACCCAATAATTTTCAAAAGAAAACGGCCAAGTAGTCACTCGCCCTTTGCTAAATAGCGAACGATCTATTTCATTTACTCTTGGCAGGTCGCCTTCAACCATTCTTCGAATCTTAATGTCTCCCTTATTCTGAGCCATAACTACCCCCTTACACTATAGTAATAATTATTATACATCAATGGCCTTTGAAGTTTCCAGTAACCTTAAAGACCACATTGTCCCACTTTCGCTGATTACATACACATTTATTTGAACACTTCAACAGTTTCTTATAATAGTATTCTTATTAACCATTCCATGTGGCTAATTTAATATACGCAAAGGGGGGAGTAAAATATAAGCTTCATATTTGCATAGTATTTATTCTTGTGCCCATATTACGAATTCGGCTGTACTAGAAAACTCCTCATGAACATCCTCTGAGAACACTTCGACTATTTCTGCACCCGGCATCTCTCTCTGCCAGTGAGATAACCAGTTGTTGACAGCGATAGAGATACTCTCAGACTGGAGTGCCCCGTATTGACCGGTATAGTAATTCCCCGCCGGGTCAAGGATAGTAAGCCTACCACCCTGAACTGGGAAAGCGACTGCCACATGCCCTGATTCTTCGGAACGGATTGCTAATACCCAAATTTGATACTCCCCTTCGTTATAACTCCGCAGCATGCTTGCCAGTAGCACTGCCATGTCCTCACAGTCACCAGTTTCATCTCCAAGAGTCTCCTCAGGCATTCGCCAGTAATCTTGCTGCCATACCAAACCATCCGATATGGTTTCTGGAAGAACCGGTATATAGCTATCAGAGGAGTAAGATATGTTGCTTACTACCCACCGATATAATCGTTCGCAATCCCTCCAATAATCGCTTACGTTCCCAGAATAACCCCCGGTAACTTCCAGTACTTTTGCCGATACTAATGAGTTACTAGGAGTGATGAAGCCCTGCCTATCTTCAGGTGTATCGCCTGACCTAATATTCACTTGCCTCTTTAAACTGGCATATTGATTTAACATTTGACTACTTTTATTCTTTTCTGTCTCCAATTGAGTCGCAGTCATATCTAGTTGAGTCTTGGTGACATCTAACTGTGCTTTAGTAGTACCCAATTTAGCTTCAGTATCAACTAACTGTGTCTGGGTAGTATCTAACAAGGTCTTAGTATCAGTAAGTTGTGCTTTGGTAGTATCTAATTCAACCAAGGTATTATCCAACTGTAGTTTGGTGTTAGCTAACTGGTTCTTTGTAATATTCAACTGATACCAGGAGTAACCTCCAAAAGCGGAGGAGCCAACCAATAAAATTATCACCACTATAAATAATCTCTTCCATATGCTATACATAGCTACCTTCCTTCCTTATCACCGGCCGTCAAGGGATGCTTTTCTCTAAGGTCCCTGACAGCTTGCCATATCTTACTTTTTTTATTTAAAGCCATCAACTCAGGCATAATTATCTTATTCACGCACCTTCTTAAGGTGTCGTTGCCGTCCTGTTTTCCCATTTTAATTTTTTACCTATTTATGTTAGAAAAAGTTTTGTAAATAGCAGGGGAGTAATTAGAGCAAAACCAGGTATAAAAGCCCATTTATCTGACATAACATATATAGTGCGTCCCAAATAACGCTATAGCAAAGGAGTTTACATAATGGAATGGGTGGTTAGAGAGGTATGAAGATAACACCGAATGCAGTGGATTACTGCCACCCGCTTCCCTCTGCTAGAACTTCAAGTTTTATGGGATGCTGGCGTGCTTCCCTCTCACTAGGCCAACCAATTATTCTCTTAGTCCAACATTCCTTTTCCTGCCAGCAATACTTAATTTCCACTAAACAACGAATTGTTTCTACCTCACTATCAATTAAATTTCTAAACTCTGGATTAACCTCTAACTCGAGCCGTTTTTCTTCGTTGGGGAAAACGGATGGTAACGTTTTGTTTATGCTCTTCCTCGACCCTTCTTCATCTTTGGGCTCAATTAGTAAGATTTCAATCGAAACTTCATTTCCTGGCAATGCACCGGTGTTGCATATACGCAGGAGAACCTTCAAGAAATACGGAGAGTATTCGGCCTCGGTTAAGGTGAGAAATGGCCTTGTTGCAGCTCTTGTTAATTCTAATGATTCTCTCGTTGTTTTTAATGACTCTTTTGTTAGTTTCAGTGACTTTGATACTAAACCAACTCCAAAAGCAGCTACAGCAATGGATAAAAATGCAAAGAAGACAACAATTCCATATTTGACACTAAGTAATCCCCCAAAGGCCAGGACTGCAATGAAAACCAAGGCGGCTGATGCGTATTTCTTTACGTAGGATTTAGCTATAACGTAAGCTTCAACAAGTTTGTTTTTAATATAAGTTTTGCACATCGCCGTATCCTTTTCTTTATACCACCATTATACCACAATTTTTTTTCTTAAAGTGTTATGTTAAGTTATAACCTGCCTCTTTGTCTAGTACCCCCCGGCAAAATCCCGCCAGGAAAAAGAGAAAATGAGGGGCAAAATATGGGGCTGATTTCCCCTTGCTATCTCCAAAGGTAGTTTACCATTCAAAAAGATTTTTAGGGGGCTAGATTTTGATTACAGAGCGTCATATCTCGGGGGGTTTTATGGCCACTGTTTTCTTAATATATCTGTGTCCATTACTCCTCTTGACCCATCTCGCTAGACTCTCTACCAAGGAAACGCGATGCCACGCCCCGATTTGTTAGCACTTCGATTCGACCCAGTTCCACCTCTTTCAACACAATCCGGTACAATCGCCCAATCCTCTTCCCGTAGCCCTCTACCGACCCTGATGTACTTAACTGGTGTAGCACCGCTACCGTCAGGTCCTTCGCAATTCCCATGATACTTTCTTCTGCCATTTTGCACCTCCTTTTTCAGTACTTAATACATTCGCGCAGAATATTTATTAAAACCTAAGAAGTTAGAGACAAAAAGGATAATTAGGGGTTTCAATGTTGATTTGAGAGTATTATTTTTTCGCAGTGCCGTTAAACTGGTTGAGTGATTTCAGTCAGGGTTTGGTTGATTAATTCCAGAAGCCCGCTCAGTCCCCATCTTTTTTCTGCCGAAATAAGCACTGTATTTTTATTGCTTATATCATCCCGGTCAGAAAGATAGTTTATGGCTGATTTCTCATCCCAGATCTTGCCATTGTCTAGGAGCAAATCAATTTTATTTAGCGCCGTAATCCGGGGCTTATCCATAAGATTGAGGTCAGTGAGAATATCCTCTACGGTTTGGCATTGCTCTGGAGCGTTATGTGAAGTCAAATCAACCACATGAAGGAGTATATTGGCTTCAGATAACTCCTCAAGGGTTGCCCTAAACGCAGTTACAATAGTGGGAGGTAATTTCCGGATAAAGCCAACAGTGTCGGTTAATAAGACTACATTCTTATCAGGCAGGGTTAAGCGCCTGGTAGTCGGGTCTAAAGTAGCGAAGAGCTTGTCCTCGACAAACACATCAGCCCGACTGAGCGCATTTAGCAAGGTGCTTTTACCGGCATTAGTGTAGCCAACCAGGGCTACTATAGGGATACCGCTTTCCCGGCGTTGTTGACGATATAGCCGGCGGTGTTTCCTCATCTCTTCAATCTGGACTTGTAATCGGTGTATTTTCTGGCGGATAAGGCGTCTATCAGTTTCAAGTTGTGATTCACCAGGGCCTCTGGTGCCAATGCCACCGCCAAGCCTTTCCAAATGACTCCACTGCCCGGCAAGACGAGGGAAGAGGTATTGATGCTGAGCCAGTTCTACCTGTAGTTGCCCTTCATGGGTTCGAGCCCGTTTGGCAAAAATATCCAGGATTAGGGCAGCACGGTCAATTACTTTTACCTGAAGAGCCTCCTCTAAATTTCGTTGCTGTAATGGCGAAAGCTCATCATCAAAGATTATTACATCATAGTTTACGCTGCCCTTTAGAGACAGTAGTTCGTCCAGCTTGCCTTTGCCTAGATAGTGTGTTTTCGAGGGTATGGGTAACCGCTGTATGAGTCTTCCTATCACATCAGCCCCAGCCGTATTAGCTAATTGAGCCAGTTCCTCCATAGAGTTCTCGGCTGGCCATCTATCAGCACTCCCTTTGGCAGCTACCGCTACCAGGAATGCCCGTTCTGGAGATGCTTGAGTAACAATGGTTCTTCTAGTAATGATGCCTCCCTTACTCTCTTAAAGAAAAAATGTTATGTCAAGTTATCTTTTTGCCCTGAACTTGTTTTTGGTGTCACGCCACCCCGCTAATCGCGACAGACCTTTCACCAGCCCCGCATCCGAGATGGTTAATGATAACCGCACATAACCTTCACCCCTCTTTCCAAAGCCTATTCCGGGGGTAACCACGACCCCAACCTGCTCCAATAACTCATTAGCAAATTCTACCGAAGTATAGCCTTCAGGAACCTTAGCCCAAACATATAGGCTTGCCTTTGGCGGTTCGGCTTCAAGGCCAATACTACGTAACATATCAACGACTAAGTCGCGGCGTCTCTGGTAAATAGCATTGTGCTGCTGGATACAATCCTGGAGCCCGGTCAAAGCCTCAATGGCAGCATATTGAATAGCCTGTGGAATCCCTGAATCCAGATTTGACTTAAGCGTATTCAGAGCACCTACTATCTCAGCATTACCTACCACCATTCCTATCCGCCAGCCAGTCATATTATAGCTCTTGGAAAGTGAGTGAAACTCCACTCCTACTTCCCTGGCTCCATCTGCTTGCAGAAAGCTAACTGGTCGATAACCATCAAAGGCGACCTCTGTATATGGAGCATCATGACATACAGCCAGATTATGTTGCTGAGCAAACTTAACTACCTTATGAAAGAAATCAAGGTCTGCCACAGCACCAGTAGGATTATTGGGATAATTTAACCACATAAACTTAGCCTTATTGGCAATATCTTCAGGTATAATATCCAGGTCAGGCAGAAAATTATTCTCCTTAGTGAGTGGCATACAATAAGGCGTGCCGCCAGCTAACATAGTGCTTACCGGATAAACCGGATATCCTGGTTCAGGCACCAGAGCAATATCCCCGGGGTCAATAAGGCAGAAGGCAATATGAGCAATGCCTTCCTTGGCACCGATAAGGGGTAATACCTCTGAATCAGCATCAAGCGAGACGTCAAAGCGCTTTTTGTACCATTCAGCTACAGCCTGACGCAATTCCGGTAAACTGGCTGCTTCCGGGTAGCGATGATTTGCCGGGTCTTGTGCTGCCTGACAGAGCCTCTCAATTATGTGGGGCGGCGTAGGCATATCAGGGTCACCTATAGCCAAGCTAATTACCGCCTCACCCTTAGCCTTTTTCGCATTAATCTTGTTAATAATCTCTACAAACAGATACGGCGGTAAGTTTTCTATTCGTCTCGCCATTTTCATCTCAGCTACACCTCATTTCGGCCATTCCCCGGTAAATACTATTTCAGTCGGACCGCCAAGTAATACCTCCCCTACCCTATCCTATTCCACATCCAGTATACCACCCGGCAATTTTATTTCCACTTTATTATCAATATAACCAAGCAGTTGGGCGGCAACAGCTACAGCACAGGCACCACTGCCACAAGCCAGTGTCTCCCCCACCCCCCGTTCCCACACCCGGGCTTCTATTTGTCGTCGGCTTATTACATTGGCTACCTCAAAATTCACTCTATTGGGAAATATCTTATGCTGCTCAATCTCTGGTCCCAGCTGGGACAATGGGAAATCGGATACCGGATGTTGCCCAAAATAGATAGCATGCGGGTTCCCCATAGAGACAAAATTCAGGAGTAGCTCCTTACTCCCTATAGTAATAGAGTAGCTTAACATTGGTTTTATGTCAACTAGACCCGGCTCTATCACTACCGGGATGTCTTTAGCTCCAAGTTTTGGTTTGCCCATACCAGCCTGGATTTTAGTTAACTTACCCACTGCTCTATAAATCTTGACTTTTCTTATACCAGCTACCGTTTCTACTAATATTTCCTGAGACTCAGCGTTAGCTAGCTCCTTATCTAGAGATTCTTTATCAACCTCACCCCCTTAATCCACCTCTCCTTTGAAGGAGAGGGGGGAGTAGGTTTTGAAGGGGCTTCGCCCCTTCAATCTTCCTTGATAAAAGACCTTTATCTACGACATATTTAGCCAGACATCTTAATCCATTGCCGCAAGCCTCAGCCTCAGAGCCATCGGGGTTAAAGACACGCATCTGGAAGTCAGCCATATCTGAAGACAGTAATAGTAGCAAGCCATCAGCGCCTATCCCAAAGTGACGCTCACACATAGCCACTGCCATTTGAGACCAATCTAGGTTTACCTCACTGGCTTCCACCAGTATAAAATCATTTCCAGCACCCTGCACTTTGGTAAAATTCATGGCTTATGAACCTCACCCTCTTAATGAATCACTTTCAGTGAAAATACTGAAATATATAAAGCTATGATTTACTGAGCCCTTGGTGCTTTAGGTTTAAGTAATGCGAACAGGCAGAATAGGGATAATAGGCAGAGCCAGCCGTACCAGCTATCTAGGAATGCACCTAAAGCCCCTAAGGAGCCTAAGACTCCCAAAAAGCATAATCTCCAAATCTTGCTCTTCATTTTGTTCTTACCCCCTCGGTTACGAATCTAGCCACTAGACTTGTGATTTCCGAGTCCAACTTGCTCTGTATATCAAACCACTCTATTCTATTATCTTCTAACCGAAACCAGTTATATTGGTGCCGAACAAAGCGGTGGGTTTCAAACTTGACTTGCTGTGTAGCTGTAGCTAAAGTTAGCTCACCATTAAGAAACATGCCAATTTGCTTGTAGCCTATACCAGACATAGCTGGCATATTAAAATCATAACCCATATCCTCCAGCTTTTCCACTTCGGCTACCAAACCTTGCTTTATCATCTCATCAACCCTTAAATCAAGTCTACGATATAGCTCCGCCCTGTCTGCGGTTAAACCTATTATGATGGTATTAAAAGGTGGCGTCTTCCTATACTGAAGCTGGGAATGGGAGGTCTCGGTGCCTTTATGGACTTCAAGAGCCCTTATGATGCGGCGCACATTACGCCAGTCAATCCTCTGCGCTGCTACCGGGTCAATCTCCACCAGTTCCTGATAAAGCTTATCCTCGCCGACCTTGGCCGCCTTCTCCTCCAAGCTATATCTGAATTTCAAGTCGGGTGGAACTCGTGGTATCCCCCAGCCTTCTAATACCGACCATACATACATCCCGCTGCCACCTACCAAGATGGGTAACTTATTTCGCTGGTGAATGTCGCCAATTGCTCTATAGGCTAGCTGTTGATATTGAGCCAGGCTAAAATCCTTATCAGGATTAACTATATTTAGCAGATGGTGAGGAATAAGAGAGAGCTCTTCCCGACTAGGTTTAGCCGTGCCAATATCCATATGACGGTATACCTGTCGGCTGTCAGCACTTACTATCTCACCCTCAAAAGTCTGGGCTAGGTGAAGAGCCAGCCGGCTCTTGCCTATACCAGTAGGACCAACTATAGCTACCAGATGGTTCATTTCCTAAATCTATTTATCTCTAGACCTTGCAAAGAAGCCCCTTTGCTGCTTATCTGGCAAGGGTAAGCCGAAGGCACACTGCAGCCTCCTATACCAACCACGATAAGCCCAACTATGGAGGTCACAAGCGAATTTCCTCTTAATGCCCTGCCTAGCACAATAAGGGCAATAGACATCATTTGTTAATATTCCTGGTGGTCTACCCCACGGCACTTCTCCTACTTTTTGAGGTTGCTTATCAACCTCACCCCCTTAATCCCCCTCTCCTTCGAAGGAGAGGGGGAAGCATTAGTTTTGAAGGGGTTTCGCCCCTTCAATCTACCCCGATAGGAGTTGTCTAATCTCCGCAGCTTGTTTGACTATGCTCAAAAACTGGTTTGCTTTTAGACTGGCTCCGCCGACAAGGGCACCGTCTATCTCAGGTTGGTTTATAAACTCGGTAGCATTAGCAGCGGTAACGCTGCCACCATACAGAATACGCACATCCTGGGCAATCCTTTTACCATATAGTTTAGCGATATTACGACGGATAAGACCAATAGTCTCATTTGCCTGCTCACCAGTAGCCGCTTTGCCCGTGCCGATGGCCCAAATTGGTTCATAGGCTATAATCAAGCCATTGAGATAATCTATTCCAGCTAAAGATGACCCTAGCTGTTCGGTTACTACCTCTTCGGTCCTGCCTGCCTCATTTTCTTCTAGTCTTTCCCCGATACACAAAATAGGCTTTAGACCAACTCTCAGCGCGGCTTGAATCTTTTTATTAACAATTTCCCCCGTCTCATCAAAATATTGCCTGCGCTCCGAGTGCCCAATGATAACAAATTCACACAGGTCAGCGAGCATTGGAGGAGAAATCTCTCCGGTATAGGCCCCCTTTTCCTCAAAGTATATATTCTGCGCCCCCAATTTTATTGAGCTTCCTTTAATTAGCTCCCGTACCGCAGCTAGGGAAATAAAGGGCGGACAAATTACCTTGTCAACATGAGCTATTTGGTCAAGCCCCCGGCGCATTCCACTGACCAATTCTATGGCTTCACTTACTGTGGTATTCATCTTCCAATTACCAGCAATCAAAGGCACATGCATCTTAGCCCCCTAAATTATTTAGAACCCCATCCCCTTTTTCCCCTTCCCCTTATTAAGGGGAAGGGGAAGGATTACTTGAAGGGGCGGAGCCCCTTCAAGCTTCCCTTGATCAAACCGCTTCTCCTAAGCACCAAATTTATTGAGTTTCAAAGCATTAGCCATTGCCAGAGGCATAATCTGAGTAGCTGGGAATCGTCCCAGTCCCCCAGAAACACAAGCCGACTCAGAAAATACGCTTATTTTATCAGGACGACACCATTTAGAATACAAAAGAACGGGTACTGGGTGCCAGCTATGCTCTTTGAGTAAGGCCGGTGTTGAATGGTCACCGGTAACCACGATAACATCAGGCTCAAGACTCGTCAGGTTAGGTAGAGCCTTATCAACTTGCTCTATAATCTTGACCTTTCTGTCAAAGTTACCATCTTCGCCAGCCAAATCAGCCTCCTTTATGTGTAGGAAGAAAAAGTCATAGTTAGTATAATTCTGTTTTAGTGCTGCAAATTCATCTTCAATAGTGGTTCCTGTCTCCAGAATCTTCATGCCAACCAACTTAGCTAGTCCCCGATACATAGTATAACTAGCAATGACTGCTGGCTTCAATTTGTAAATCTCACCCATTGTAGGGGAATAAGGTTGCCTGGAGAAGCCACGGAGGAGAACCATATTGGCTGGGTGATGTTCAGCCAGGGTCGTCTTGGCCTGAACTATGAATTGGCTGACAATACTAGCCATTCTGTTAGCCTCAGCCTCAGGGCTTTGAGCGGTAATAACCATTGGTGCTACCCCTGTCTGCTGGGGGTCAGAGTCGCTGATATCAGCAGTAAGGCCATCTCCTCGAAATACCACTATAAAGCGGTGCTCCCTTACTGGACAAACAAAGACTTTAACCCCTTCTATTACTAGCCCATCCAACAACTGGCACAGCTCAATGCACCTCTCAGTAGATATCCGACCTGCCCTGCGGTCGGTAACTAAACCTATTTCATCCACAGAGCAGAAGTTTCCCCGAGCGGCGATGTCATCTGGTTGGAGGTCAAAATCTATTCCGAGTGTTTCCAGCACACCGCGACCAATGTTAAAGCTGACAGCATTATAACCAAATAGAGCTAGGTGAGCTGGTGCACTACCTGGGGTTACTCCTAGGCTCACCGGGTCACTAAGACCACACACACCTTTAGCAGCTAGCTTATCAAGGTTTGGCGTATTAGCTGTTTCTAGCTCTGTCTTACCTGTCTCTGGATTAGGTAGCCCACCTAAGCCATCAATGACCATTAATACAATCTTAGAAGGTGAAGACTTGGCGATGCTCCTTATTAACTTTAGGTTACTCTCCAGAGCCAATTCCTTATTGAGTAGCGCCTCTACCCCGGGCAGGGTTTCTCCTCCTAGAAATCTAAGTGAAGCCCCACCACCGGTAGATATAAAAGTCATCTTATCGACTAATCCCATCTCGGTTACTACCTCAGCAGTAGAGCCCCCTCCAACAATAGTAATGGCGCCAAGATTAGCTAAGAGTCTAACCATAGCTCTGGTTCCCCTAGCGAATCTAGGCATCTCATATATGCCCATTGGTCCGTTCCAAAAAACTGTTTGACACCTTCGCAATTCCTTACGGAAGTTTCTAATAGTTTGCGGACCTATATCTACAATCCTCTTATCCTTTGGTATATTCTCTATAGATACAACTTCTGCTTTAGCTTTGGCACCAAGTTCATTAGCAATAACCACATCAACCGGCAATAGCAAGTGCACACCATTTCTGGCTGCCCTTTCCATTAGTCTGACAGCAGTGTCCAGCATTTCGGCTTCAATCAAGGATTGACCCACCTCATAGAATTTGGCTTTTAGCAAGGTAGCTGCCATAGCCCCACCAATTAGGAGATAATCCACCTTACTTATAATATTTTCTAACATACCTACCTTGTCACTTATTTTGGCACCGCCGATAAGAGCAGCGAAAGGATGAGCTGGATTCTCGAGGATGCGACCTAAGCTTCCAACCTCTTTTTCAAGTAGTAGTCCAGCTACCGCCGGAAGATAATTAGTAATCTCTACTATTGAAGCATGAGCCCGGTGAGAAGTGCCGAAGGCATCATTAACGAATATGTCAGCTAATCGGGCTAAAGCTTGAGCGAAAGCAACGCTGCCTGTTTCTTCATGGGAGTGAAAGCGAAGATTTTCCAGGAGCAAAACATCACCACTCTGCAAGCTTGCTACTGAATTCTCTACTTCAGGGCCGATGCAATCCGTAGCCACTCCCACTTGCTGCCCCAAAATTTGTGACAGGCGCTGGGCAACAATATTCAGCCGCAATTTATCAACTACCTTTCCTTTAGGTCGGCCTAGATGAGAAATCAGAACAACCTTCGCCCCTCGGTCAATAAGATATCTAATAGTTGGTAACGCAGCTTGAATGCGACTGTCATCAGTTATAGCCCTCGGCCTTTTACCCAGCGGAACATTGAAGTCAACCCTAACCAGAACCCTCTTGCCACCAACCTCTATATCCCTGATTGTCATCTTATTCATTTACTACCTCTAATTATCTACAAGTTTAAATATAAAAAATATCAGGTGCCAGCCCAGACACCTGATATTCTGACTAGACTCCTATAAAGTATAAACCGCACATCTTACCTTTAGACAAATTGGCTACGATATCTCCTTAAAACCAGTCAAAATGGGAATAAAGTTAAGGCTGGTATGGTTATCTTTTTATAGTAATCTCGTCTCACTAGCCTACCCACCAATTAACTTCAAAAAGCGTCCTCATACTAGCAGTGTAGGCAAACGATTGTCAAGCTAATGCTTCAATAAGAGATTGTTGAGCACCCGCTTAACTTACTTGACGCCAATGATGCCCATTTGTTACACTCCCAAAATGGAATCGTTAAAGCGAGAGTTATTATATTTTAAGGGAACAGTCATTAAGGAGAAACGTGTCCCCCGATGAGCTTCTCGGTTTAGGCTTTTCTAAGGAGCTAGTGGTGCTGGTTATTTCGGCTCTGCCTATATCGGAACTCCGAGGCGCAATCCCCCTAGCTATAATCCAGTTTCATTTCCCGTGGCATTATGCCCTCCTGTTGGCTATCATTGGCAATCTCTTGCCAGTGCCCTTTCTTCTATTATTCCTCGACACCTTTTCCAGACTTCTAAGCAAGATAGGTATCTTTGAAAAGATGCTCCACTGGCTCTTTGAACGTACCAGACGGCGAGGAAAGATTATCAATAGGTATGAGCGGATTGGCCTGGCTCTATTTGTTGCTATTCCTCTCCCGGTAACTGGTGCCTGGACAGGCTCACTTGCTGCCGTCCTTTTTGGGCTAAAGTTTAAGCATGCCTTCTTATCCATCTTCATTGGGGTATTTATTGCCGGCACAATTGTTACCTGCCTGAGCCTTCTCGGCTGGACCGGGGCTATCATTGCTGGTATCGGACTCAGTGGCCTAGCTATCTTTGGCTTATGGAAAGCCTAGGGCTAGCATCGTGATAGTTATGAACCAGATAGAAATCACTATCTTGACCTTCCCTTCACCTCGTGCTACATTTGAATAGTCCCTGTAGCTCAGTTGGACAGAGCGGCTGCCTTCTAAGCAGCGGGTCGTGGGTTCGAATCCCTCCAGGGACGCCAGTTTAGCTACGATTCAAAGCTATCCTATCCTCCAATCCCTGGGCAAAAAACTAGGGATTTTTGCTAAAAGACCAACTGCTTCGGTAAAAAGGAGGACGGGATGGAAACCATAATCGAACAACCTGACCTGCCCCCATAAAGAATACCATGTATCATAACATTACTAACCATTTAAATCGGGTTGTTGACAGTTAATCTTTGGCTGTGGTAAACTTTAAGATTAGTGTGTAGTAGTTCAGCTATAGCTGATTGATTGAGATTCGGTCTTCAATTTATTGCTATGGCTTTTAATGGATGAGCTAACGCTCATCCATTAAAATTGTGTGGGATAAAAGGAGGAGACGATTGCCTACTGTTAATCAGCTTGTCCGTAAAGGGCGTAAGAAGGTTATCAAGAAAACCAAAACGCCGGCATTAGGGCTTACTTATAATGCTTTGAAGAATAAGTTGCTGTGGGGAAAAAGCTCTCCGCAGAAGCGGGGAGTTTGTATTCAGGTTAAGACTACCACCCCCAAGAAGCCTAATTCGGCGCTGCGTAAAATAGCTAGAGTGAGGCTGACCAACAGGATGGAGGTAACAGCTTATATTCCTGGGGAGGGGCATGAGTTGCAGGAACACTCAGTGGTCCTGATTCGTGGAGGGCGGGTGAAGGATTTACCCGGTGTCCGTTATCATATTATCCGAGGGACACTGGATACTAGTGGTGTAGCTGACCGCCGTCAAGGTCGTAGTAAATATGGGGCTAAAAAAACCAAAAGTCTGGTTGAGAGTGAGTAAATTAGAGAGGTAAAATGCCAAGGCGAGCCCAAGCTATAAAAAGGGAGATATCCCCTGATGCTAAGTACCAAAGTGTAATTGTAGCCAGGTTGATTAATAAGGTAATGAGATGTGGCAAAAAAAGCACAGCGGAGAGGATTGTATATGGTGCTCTACAGGTTGTGGAGCAGCAGGAGTCAAAAGTCCCGGTTAGTGTTTTAGAACAGGCGGTAAGGAATGCAACCCCTCTGCTTGAGGTTAAGCCGCGCCGCATTGGGGGGGCTACCTATCAGGTACCGGTGGAGGTTAGGCCTGACCGTGGCCTTTCTTTAGCTATGCGCTGGCTGGTAAATTCAGCCAGAGCCAGGACAGGCAAATCTATGGCGGAGAAGCTGGCGGCTGAACTTAGTGGTGCTTCAAAAGGGCAGGGGGCAACTGTTAAAAGGCGTGAGGATACTCATAGAATGGCTGAGGCTAATAGAGCCTTTGCTCACTTCAGATGGTGAGAGGTTAAACATTATTAGTTCTAATGTTATAGTAAAAAGCCCGATAGCAACAGGGTTTAAGGCAAAGGACAGGGATATGCCCAGAAGTTTCCCATTAGACCGAATACGGAATATGGCTATTATCGCTCATATTGATGCTGGTAAGACCACCATCACCGAGAGGATACTATATTATACTGGCCGTACCTATAAGATTGGTGGAGTGGATGAAGGAACAGCAGTGATGGATTGGATGGAGCAGGAGAAGGAGCGCGGTGTTACTATTATGGCGGCGGCTACTACCTGTTATTGGCAGAATCACCGTATCAACATTATTGATACCCCAGGGCATGTGGATTTTACCGCTGAAGTAGAGCGCTGCCTTAGAGTACTGGATGGCGGGGTAGTAGTTTTCGATGCTGTGGCTGGGGTTGAGGCTCAGTCGGAGACGGTATGGCGACAGGCTGATAGATATAATGTACCTAGAATTTGCTTCATCAATAAGATGGATCGAATCGGTGCTAATCTTAACCGTACTTTGTCTATGATTAAGGAGCGACTAAACGCTAAACCCCTGCTTATACAATTACCTTTAGGCAGTGAAGCCTCATATGAGGGCATTATTGACCTTGTGGAGAATAAAGCGTGGCATTTTGATGGCAATCCGGATTCGGAACCGCTGGAGATAGCTATTCCTGAGTCAGAGCAAGCCGCCTGTATTGAATTTCGTGAGGCATTAATTGAAAGATTGGCTGAGTTAGATGACCAGATTATGGTAGCCTATCTTAGTGGTAGCAGTATTACTGCCGCTGAGTTAAGGCTAGCTTTGAGAAGAGTAACCCTGGCTAATAAAGGGGTACCTATTCTTTGTGGCAGTGCGCTGAAGAATAAAGGTATTCGTCTGTTACTTGATGCTATTGTAAGCTATCTCCCTTCCCCGTTAGATATGCCACCGATAAAGGCTATTGATATCAGGAAAGGAGCCAGAGTCACTCGCTCAG
>JAUVZA010000069.1 GCA_030602805.1 Dehalococcoidia bacterium
CTGGGTAGTAGTAATCTTCTCATAGCCCAAAAGGTCAGTTACCAGGTTACGATACATCGCCCTCCTGTGACCTGTATTCCTGCCTAATTTTCTACCAGCTACTTTATGCCTCATGTTACCTCTACCTTAGTAAGCGACCAAATGCAACTATCATGATTGTCATTCCACAGGTTGACTCTCATCCAGGCTTCCAGTAGCTAAATCCGCTGCTTCCTCCTGAGCAGGCTCTTCCCCTTCTACCCCTTCTTCAACCTGCGGAGTAAGAGAGAGCCCCAATGCCCCGAGACGCTCCTCCAACTCTTGTTTAGACTTCTGACCAAAATTCCGTAGCGCAAGCAATTCTCGCTCACCTTTACTTATGAGTTCCCCCACGGTAGAGATACCGCCGCGCCTTAAGCAATTCATGGTACGCACTGATAAATCCAGTTGCTCCACAGGCATATTATATTTTTCATCAGGAATAGATAAGCGAATGAGCTGCTCCTCCTCTTTCATCTGGGAAATCGCAACATAATCGGCAAATGGAGAGAGTTGCTTTATCAAAATGTCAGCACCGTGGCTGATGGCATCTACCGGTGATATAGTCCCATCGGTCCATACCTCCAGACATAACCGCTCACGGCTAGTCTCCCGGCCAACATGAACTGGCTCAACGGTAAAATTAACCTTGCGTACTGGAGTAAAGATAGCATCCACCGGGATTGTCCCTACAGGCAGATTATCACTGGACTCAGCCTCTCTATAGCCCTCAGCCAATTCCACATCAAACTCTACATAAAGTCTGGCTTCGGGCGAATCCAAGGTAGCTAGATAAAGCTCAGGGTTAGCAATTTCAAAGTCAGTGGAAGGCTTAATGTCAGCAGCGCAAACTCGCCCCTCCCCCTCCACCTCCAGTGCTAATTTGCCTGGTTGACCGGAAATGGGTTTTAACCTCAACGCTTTAACATTGAGTAAAAACTCTACGGTATCTTCTTTTACACAAGGAATAGGAGAGAATTCGTGTTGAATTCCCTCAATCCTAACCCGTGTCACTGCTGCCCCGGGAAGATAGCCAAGCAGCACTCGCCGCAAGGCATTACCCAGAGTAGTACCAAAGTCTTTCCCCAAGGGCTCAGCTAAAAATCGCCCAAAATTATCTCTACTTTCAACACACTCAATCTTTGGTATTGCTAGATGAGACAAAGTGCTACCTCCTTATCAAACAACCTATCGCGAGTAGTATTCAACTATAGTTTTCCCCTCAAATTTAGCATCAATGTCATCAGAGGTAGGCAAAGATAAAACCTGACCAACAAGATTCTGCCTATCCAGGCTCAGCCAACTCAAAACAGACTTACTCTCAATGCTCTGAAGCAGTTGTTTATAATACTCAGTTTTAGTACTACCCTCCCTCCAATTAATGGTATCACCTTCCTTGACCAGACAAGAGGGTATATCAGTCTTGCGCCCGTTAAGCATAATATGCCCATGTTGGACTAGCTGGCGAGCTTGGGAGCGAGAGTCAGCGAAACCTAAACGATATATCACATTATCTAGCCGCCTCTCAAGCAGCACCAGTAGATTTTCCCCGGTGATACCTGACTGCCTCTCAGCTTGAGCGAAAAGCTGTCTAAACTGCCTCTCCATCATTCCATAGGTGTTGCGGGCTTTTTGCTTCTCCCTTAATTGAAGACCGCGGTCAGAGACCCGACGACGCCGGCGTAACTGTTGCCCCGGGGGTTTACCTTGCCTGTCCATCGCGCATTTAGGGGTAAGACACCTACTGCCTTTAAGCATTAACTTCTCACCGCTACGGCGACACAACCGACAAACTGCTGCTGTATACCTTCCCATTCTCTATCCCCTATATCCGCCTTCTTTTAGGCGGGCGACAACCGTTATGCGGGATAGGGGTTACATCCCTAATACCGGTAATGTAAAGCCCTGAGCTCTGGAGAGAACGAATAGCTGCCTCGCGCCCACTGCCCGGGCCCTTAATGTAAACCTCTACTTGGCGTAAGCCATGCTCCATAGCCTTCCGTGCCGCATCCCGAGCGGCTAGTTGAGCAGCATAGGGAGTACCTTTGCGTGAACCCTTAAACCCGGCTGTGCCAGAGCTTCCCCAAGCAATAACATTCCCCTCGGGGTCGGTAAGAGTGACTATGGTATTATTAAAAGTAGCTTGGATATAGGCTCTCCCCGCAGGAATAGACTTACGCTCCCGCCTTCTTGTTTTGGCTCGTTTCTTTGGCATTGTATCCTCCTTTAAATTTATACACGCCTAATTACTTCTTGGTCGCGCCGCGCCTCTGCCCTCTACCAGCTACCGTTTTGCGAGGACCACGCTGGGCACGAGCATTGGTTCGCGTCCGTTGCCCCCTGACCGGCAAGCTACGACGATGCCTGATACCCCGGTAGCTACCAATGTCAATGAGACGCTTGATGTTAAGGTTAACCTCTTTTCTAAGCTCACCTTCAACCTTATGCTCGTGGTCAATAAGCTCCCGGAGACGATTAACCTCTTCTTCAGTAAGGCTATCCGCCTTAGTATCAGGATTAATACTAGTCTGAGCTAGAATTCTCTGGCTCAAAGTAGAGCCAATGCCATAGATATATTGTAGCGAAACCCAAATTTGTTTATTTCTGGGTATATCTACCCCGGCTATGCGTGCCATTAGACTCCCTCCTTGTCGGCAGGAAAATTAGCCCTGCCTCTGTTTATGTCTTGGATTAGGACAAATAATCCTGACTACCCCTCGCCGCTTCACCACCCTACATTTTTCACATCTAACCTTAACTGAAGCTCTAACTTTCATGATAAGTCCTCTTTAATTGTCTCTTATATTATCAAATTAACACTATTACGTAAACCGATAGGTAATTCTACCCCGGCTCAGGTCATAAGGAGAAAGCTCTATTAACACCCTGTCACCAAGTAAGATTCTAATATAATGCTTTCTTATCTTACCCGAAATGTGAGCTAGTACTCTATGCCCATTAGGCAACTCAACACGAAACATAGCATTGGGCAAAGATTCTACTACTGTCCCCTCAACCTCAATAGCTTCTTTCTTAGGCATAAACCCCTTGTCTATACAATAGTAAGTACCTCTGGTTCATCATTGGTAATGGCAATAGTGTGTTCAAAGTGTGCCGAAAGACTCCCATCAGCAGTAAGCACTACCCAGTGGTCATTGCCAAGCCGAGTACACCAGCCACCAACATTCACCATAGGTTCAAGGGCAAGGGTCATCCCCTTCTTCAACACTGGCCCCACTCCTGGTGGACTAAAGTTGGGTATTTGAGGCTCCTCATGCATCTCTCGCCCAATACCATGTCCGGTATACTCACGCACTACCGAATAGCCTCTTGACTCAGCATAGTTCTGAATGGCGGCTGAAATATCCCCCAACCTTGCCCCGGGATAAGCAATAGCGATACTAGCTTTCAGGGCACCTTCAGTAGTTTCCATAAGCTGTTCAGCCTGTGAGCTAATCTCTCCCACACCTACTGTTACCGCAGCATCGCCCTGAAAACCCTTAAAAATGGCTCCAATGTCAAGGGATACAATATCACCTTCGTCTAAAACCCTCTCCCCTGGAATTCCATGCACTATCTCATCATTTACTGACACACAGAGATTAGCTGGAAATCCCCGGTATCCCTTAAATGCGGGCTTAGCTCCCAGCCTCTCTAGCTCTCTAGCTGCGATAATATCCAACTCCTTGGTTTTCATCCCCGGTCTCACTTGCACACTCAGCACCCCCAGTATAGTGGCCACAATCCTACCTGCCTGCCGCATAGTAGCAATCTCCCGATCGGATTTGACAATTATGCTCATCTAGTTTCACCCTCCTCGCCAGAGGCGACTCTGCCGACCCCACGAAGGGCTACAATTATTCTCCTCCCCACCTCGTCTATACCCCCCTCCCCATTTACCTCTATTAACTTACCCACCCGAGTGTAATAATCAATAAGGGGAGCCGTCTGAGTAAAGTAGACCTGTAACCGCTTCTTAACTGTTTCATCAGTATCATCAGGGCGTTGGTATAGCTCACCACCGCACTGGTCACATTTACCCCAAATCTTGGGAGGGGAATCGATAGCATGATACGGCGTTTGGCAATTACGACAAATCCAACGCCCGCTCAAGCGCCTTAATAGTTCCTCCTCAGAGACCTTGATGTACACCACCCTATCTATAGCCTTAGTCTGCTTGGCTAGGGCTTCATCCAATGCCCTAGCCTGTTCTAGGTTCCTGGGAAAGCCATCAAAAACTACCCCAGACTCACAATCTGGGACAGGCATACGCTCAAGAACCATTCGTATTGTTATCTTGTCAGGGACTAGCATCCCCTTCTCCATATAAGACTTAGCCTGTATTCCCAGTTCAGTTCCTTGCTCTATTGCCTGACGAAACAGGTCGCCAGTAGCAATATGAACCAAATTCAGCTTCTGAGCTACATAAACAGCTTGTGTTCCCTTACCTGCCCCGGGAGCACCCAATAAAATAATATACACCTCCATCCTATTTAATAAAGCCCTCATAGCGGCGCATTACTAATTGCGCCTCCATCTGCTTCATAGTATCCAAAACAACACCAACCACAATAAGTAAACCAAAGCTGGATAACTGTATTACCTGAACATCGGTAATCTCTCGGGCAGCAAAGGGCATTACCGCCACTGCCGCCAGAAACAAAGCGCCTCCCCAGGTAATACGCTTTATGACCTGATTAAGATAATCAGCGGTATGTTTCCCCGGTCGAATGCCAGGGATAAATCCCCCCTGCCGCTGCAAGGTGCCAGGCAAATCCTGCTGCTGAAAAATCACCATAGTATAAAAGAAGGCAAAAGCAACCACCAGCAGGAAATAGAGACCCCAGTAAAATAGACCCAGAGGCAGTGCTGCGTTAGGATTAAACAAATTCATAATACTATTAGCAAAGTTAGGGGCACTCTCCGGGCCAGCAAAATAGCTGGCTATCATACCAGGGAAGATTACTATTGACATGGCAAAGATAAGGGGTATCATCCCGGCGGTGTTTACCCGCAACGGGATATGGGTTGAGCCCGATTGCCTATACATACGACCACCACGGAACACACTTTTAGCATATTGCACAGGAACACGACGATGTGCCTCGGTAAAGATGACTATTACCACAATGGTGGCTAGGGCTATGAGAACGTAAGCTACTAAACCGCCAAATTGCCCCTCAGCCAAAAAACCTCTCTGAATCATTTCGGGTAAGCCAGCCACAATGCCGCCAAAGATTATTATAGATATACCATTACCAATACCGTGTTCAGTAATAAGCTCACCTAACCAGACACAGAATAGGGTGCCGGCTATCAGGGCAAAAACCATGGCTGCCGTTGGCAATAATTCAACACTAGCGACAACACCCTCACGTTGGAGCAAGACTATCTGTCCATAACCGGCGAGACCTGCCATCGGCACCATCAACCAATGGGTAATTAGATTAATCTTATTCCTCCCCGCTTCTCCTTCCTGAGAAAGAGCCTGCAGCCGGGGTATAATGGGCGTTAGCAACATCATTATAATTGACGCCGTTATATAGGGATAGACCCCCAGGGCGGCCACACTGAACTGCCTCAAGGCACCACCGCTAAACATGTCAAGCATACCAAATATCGGCATACGCTCAAATAGCTGGTGCAAGGCATCAGCGTCCACCCCAGGAAGGGGCACATGAGCTACAAAGCGGAAGATTACCAGCATGCCTAAGGTAAAGAGAATTCGCCGCCTTAAATCAGGTAGACGGAAGGCATCGAGCATTGCTTGGAGCAAACGTGGTCTACCTCGCCCTGGCCGCATACTCCACCTCCTCCACTTCGCCCCCAGCTGCCTCAATCTTGGCTTTAGCCGCCGCCGAGAACTTGTTTGCCTTTACTACAAGGGGATGATTAATATCACCCTCAGCCAGAACCTTAATTGGGTGCCGTAACGATTTTACCACTCCAGCCACTACCAACCTTTCTGGTGTGACCTCACTCCCAGCCTCAAATATACTGAGCTTGCCTACATTGACAATGCTATACTCTGTCCTAAAAATATTAGTGAAGCCGCGCTTTTGTGGTAAGCGCCTAATCAACGGCAACTGCCCACCTTCAAAACCACGACTCATCTTATAGCCAGAACGAGATTTCTGCCCTTTACAACCCCGCCCTGAATAAGTGCCATGTCCACTGCCATCCCCCCGGCCCACTCGCTTCCTGCGCCTCTTAGAGCCAAGGGCTGGCGAGAGTTTGTCCTGCCTCACCAGCTTTCTACCTCCACCTTAACTAGATGCCTCACCTTGTTAATCATGCCCCGAATTGAGACTGAATCATCGTGAGTAACACTCTGATTTAACCGATGAAGACCAAGAGCCCTCAGGGTTCTCTTCTGGTCTTCAGCATAGCCAATACTACTTTTGACCCAGGTGACACATAGCTTAGCCATTAGACGCCACCTCTTCAACCTTGAGGGCTGGCTTACGTTTGGCTAACTCCTCTTGCGGGTCTTTAAGTTGGCTGAGGGCAAGCATCGTTGCCTTAGCCATATTAATCCTATTTGAGCTACCCAGCGACTTAGTCAGGATATCCTTAATTCCAGCTGCCTCAAGCACAGCTCGGATACTACCACCAGCAATGATGCCTGTACCCGGTCCGGCTGGTTTCAATAAGACCTTGGCTGCCCCAAATTTAACCCTCATTTCATAGGGAATAGTAGTCCCAGCTAACGCTACTTTAATCAAATTCTTTCTGGCAATAGCGCCACCCTTGCTAATCGCCCCTGGCACCGCATTAGCCTTACCGACACCAATACCTACATATCCATTACTATCCCCGGTTACCACCAAGGCACTGAAACTGAGGCGTTTCCCTCCTTTCACTACCTTAGCCACACGATTAATATAGACCAACTTGTCACTCAGTGTCAGTTCTGTTGGGTCTATCTTGCTTACCAACCCCTTCATCTATCTTAAAACCATCCCCCTTAAAATTTCAATCCCTCCCGCCGAGCTGCCTCAGCTAAGGCTTTAACCCTGCCGTGGTATTTGTATCCGCCACGGTCAAAAACCACTTGGTTTATCCCTTTACTCAATGCTCGCTTAGCTACCAGAGAACCGACAAGTTCTGCCTTAGCCGCCCTTACTTTACCAACTGCCTCATCTTTCATTTCTGGGTCGAGGGTTGAGGCAGAGGTTAGCGTGTGCCCTTGTGAATCATCAATAACCTGAGCGTAAATATGGTTCAGGCTACGGAAAACACACAAACGAGGCCTAGCGGATACGCCTCCCACCTTGGCTCTGACTCGGCGGTGCCTTCTAATACGGGCTACCCTTAGCTCACCTTTACCCATTACTCCCTCATACCTATCGCCTTACCTGCCTTACCTGCTTTAAGGTGAACTAACTCCCCAGCGTATCTAATACCCTTGCCTTTATAAGCATCAGGGGAACGAATAGCCCGAATTTTAGCTGCCATCTCGCCAACCACTTCCTTGCTAATCCCCATAACCTTAATACGATTTGTCCCCTCTATAGCTAGAGAGACACCCGGCAATGGTGATACCTCTACAGTATGTGAAAACCCAACACGAATCACCAGCCCATCCCCTGCTTTTTCAGCCCGATAACCCACACCTACTATTTCAAGGGTCTTCTCGAAGCCGCTAGTTACCCCCTCTACCATGTTAGCCAAAAGGCTTCGGGTTAATCCATGCAAGGAACGATGCACCCTACTATCACTAGGTCGTGACACCATCAGGCTATTATCGTTTAGGGTAATAGACATATCGGGGTTAAAACGACGACGGAGCTCCCCTTTAGGTCCGGTTACAGTGACCCCATCCTTCTTGATATCCACCACCACACCCGGTGGCACAGTTATAGGCATTCGTCCTACTCTAGACATAATTACTCCCCAAATATTGGTCTACCACACATAGCATAAAAGTTCACCGCCAATCCCCTGGCGCCAGGCTTGCTG
>JAUVZA010000042.1 GCA_030602805.1 Dehalococcoidia bacterium
ACTATGACGAGGCTACTGGTGAGTGGGTTGAACTTGAGGGCTGCGTGGTTGATACCGAAAACAACACTATCACCGCTTCGATAGCACACTTCACCACCTTTGCCGTAATCGGCGCGGTGCCAGTAGAGGAAGAGATAGTGCTACTTCCACCTCCACCGCTCCTACCAGCACCAGCTGCATTCTCGCTGACAGACCTCTCTGTTAAGCCAGTAGAGGTTCTGACTGGAGAGGCAGTGACGATTACTGTGCCCGTGGCCAATACTGGTGGCACTGAAGGAAGCTATACTGTAGTCCTGAAGATAAACGGGGTGAAGGAAGCAGAGAAGAGCGTAACTATTGCTGCTGGCAGTAGTGAGATGGTTACCTTTTCTGTAACCAAGAAGGAGGTCGGCAGTTACACTGTAACCATTGATGGTTTGAGCGCTAGTTTCGCCGTGGTAGCTGTAGAGGAAGTGAAGGAAGTGGAGGTAGTGCCAATACCCACACCGGGGGTTAGCTGGCCTCTGATTGGCGGACTTATAGTGGCAGCAATAGTCATAGGACTGTTTGTTTTCGCCTGGTTGAAAAGGAGAGCATATCGATGACCTCATTCCTCATTGCCTCGTCTTTTATGGGCTGGTCCTGTCGGGGGAAACCAGGGTGCTGGGGGTATGCTTCTACCCTACCAGCTTAATTTAGGCATGCACTCCTCCCGTCACCGGAGCCCTGGGGGTAATCGGGCTTAGCGGCAGGGCCGGCCAAGAAGTTTATTGACAATAACAGCGAGGATATTGTAAAAGTAAGATGGGCTTAGGGAGTTTGAATGCGAGCTTACATTATCAGAAGGTTGCTGCTGGTTATACCGACACTGTGGTTGGTGACGGTGATAGTCTTCTTTTTTATCCGCCTTGTTCCAGGAGATGTAGCTGAAATGATGGTGACTGAGCAGACGGATATAACAGGGCTGACCGTTGAGACGTTTAGGGCCGAACTGGGACTGGATGTGCCAGCCTACATCCAGTATGGACGCTGGGTGGGAGTGGTACGGAATAAAGATGGTGAGTATGCTGGTCTTTTTCAAGGCAACCTCGGCACATCCTTATGGTCACGCCGTCCCGTGCTCGAGCAGATAATCCCAAGACTTCCAGTGTCCTTTGAGCTTGGTCTCCTGGCTCTAGTAGTGTCACAACTAATAGCCCTGCCAGTAGGCATATATTCGGCGGTACGACAGGATACTGGGGGTGACTATATAGGACGTACCCTGGCTATAACCTGTATCGCTGTCCCCAGTTTCTGGCTGGGGACCCTGATAATGGTCTACCCCTCAATTTGGTGGCAGTGGTCACCATCTATGCTGTACATAGCCTTTTTTGACGATCCGTTAGGAAACCTTGGGATGTTCATAATTCCAGCCACTATTCTGGGCATGGGTATGTCAGGGACAACCATGAGGATGACACGCACCATGATGCTGGAGGTGCTGAGGTCGGATTACATCAGGACTGCCTGGGCAAAGGGGCTCAGGGAAAGAGTAGTCATAGTGAGGCACGCCTTGAAGAATGCACTAATCCCGGTAATCACCATAGTAGGACTTAATGTGCCTTTCTTGATTGGCGGCTCAATTATCTTAGAGGATATCTTTAACCTGCCCGGGATGGGCCGTCTCCTGATCTTCTCTCTCAATAGGAGAGACTATACTGTGATGTCTGGAATAAATCTGCTTATAGCTTCCTTTGTGTTACTAGTCAATCTAGCTGTAGACTTAACCTATGCCTATCTGGACCCTAGGGTTCATTATAAATAGAGAAAAGAAATGAGCAACACAGCAAATACACTCACCGAGGCAGAACCAAAGAGATATCCCTTACTGGTTGATTTGGTCATAAGGCTGGTCAAGGAGAAGCCGCTGGGCACTGTCGGTGGGGTTATAGTGCTGGTGATGTTTGTCACCGGTATTTTTGCTGACGCCATCGCCCCTGAGGGATATAATGAAGTTCACCCGCTGGAGTCCTTAACTCCGCCATCAGCCCAATACATCCTGGGTACAGATAGTATAGGGCGAGACCTTCTTAGCCGTATTATCTTCGGGGCTCGTATCTCTATGATTGTCGGTCTGGCTGGCGCTAGTCTTTGTGTGTTTGTAGCTGCAATTATTGGTACTCTTTCGGGGTTTCTCGCTGGTAAATTTGATATTATAATGCAGAGGTTTGTTGATACTTGGATGTGCTTTCCATCACTATTCATTATCCTAACTGTAATGTCTATATTGGGCAGAGGTCTACCGCAAGTGATACTTGTTTTAGGCATCTCGAGTGGCATCCGTTCCTCAAGGGTAGTCAGAAGCGCCGTTATCGGCATTAAAGAGAATGTGTACGTGGAGGCGGCAACGGCTATTGGCGCTCCGACTAGGAGAATACTTTTCCGGCATATCCTGCCCAATATTATGGCACCGATAATTATCATCTTTACCATAACTATGGGAGGCATGATCTTAATGGAGGCTACCATAAGCTTCCTTGGCTTCGGTATCCCTCCTCCCATACCTAGCTGGGGAGGTATGCTTAGTGGGCAAGCGCGCAGGTGTATGATGATGGCTCCGTGGCTGGCTTTATGGCCTGGTCTGGCTCTGAGTATTGCTATCTATGGTATCAATATGCTGGGTGATGCAGTTAGAGACATACTGGACCCAAGGATGAGGGGTGGCTTGGGACGCTACGGAAGAGCAGCAAAGAGAAGGAGGTGATGCTAATCAAAGCAGCACAACTGAATAGAGAAATCTTAAAGGAGTTAAAAAGTGAATAAAAAAATCGTCTGGTTGATTGTAAGTTGCCTAATGGTGGCCGCTCTGGTTCTAGCCTCGTGTGCTCCTGAGGTGGTGGAGGAAAAGGAAGCTACAGTGGTAACGACAGAGCCAGAGAAAAAGGCCGAGGAGGTGGAAGGAGTGGTGGAAAAGGTAGGGCCACAATACGGCGGGGTGCTTAACTTGGTGAATGCAATGCCCCTGATGACCTTTTCTCCACTGGTTTGGGATGGTGGGTATTCAACTACCACCCATGGGTTCGTTTACGAATGCCTGTTAATCAGCGACTGGTGGAAAGACCCGGAGCGAAAAGATTGCACCTATAATTTCGTTTCGACCTATCAAGTGAGGCCGGACCTCTGGACAGGCTGCTTGGCGGAAAGCTGGGAGCAGACCGACCCGGTAACCATTACCTTCAAGATACGCAAAGGAGTTCGGTGGCAAAATAAGCCGCCAGTAAACGGCCGGGAGTTTATCGCCGAGGATGTGAAATGGAGCTTTGAGCACATGGCAACATTTCCTCAGTGGTCTACCTTGGCTTGCGTACAGAAGCTTGAATCGATAGAGTGTCCCGATAAATATACGGTTGTCTTTCATTTTAAGGAACCGGATATTACTTTAATGCGCGCTATCGGCTTTAGGCCAAGGGCGACATCACTGCCACGTGAAGTATGGGAGGAACGCGGAGACTTTAAGGACTGGGAGTATATGGTGGGGACAGGGCCATTCATTATCGAAGACAATATTCCCGACAGTTGTGTCACCTTTAAACGCAACCCTGACTACTTCCAGAAGGACCCTGATGGAAATCAGTTGCCCTATGTGGACGGTGTCAAGATTATGTACATACCGGATGGGACTACCCGGGTGGCAGCACTGCGGACGGGCAAAATTGATTTGACAAGCTATAGCTCCATGGTTCCTTTTGAGCAGAAGCCAAGTTTAGAGGCAACGTCACCTGTAAACTTCTTGCCCGTTGGAGGAAATAATTGGCACCTTACTCTGAAATGTGATGTACCGCCTTTCAGCGACCTAAAGGTTCGCAAGGCGGTGTTCATGGCCACAAACCGGAAGGAAATAAACGATGCTCTCTTTGGCGGTATCGGTATTTGGTACGCTCACCCAAGTGATCCTGCACAGGCGGCCACTTTTACCCCTCTTGAGGAACTTACAGGGGATACTAGGATGTGCATAGAATGGAGTCCAGAGGGTGTAGAAAGAGCAAAGGAGCTTCTGGTCGAAGCTGGTTTGCCCAGTGGCTTTACGGTCTCAGCGCAATATCAAGCGACGGGAAAGTGGGAAATCATGAATGACGCTGTGCAGCTAGTTAAAGCCCAGTGGGCTGAAATTGGTGTTAACCTTGAGCTTATTCCAATTGACACTGCCGCCCGGTCTGCCCTTCAGGCAAGCTTATCATACGATAACATACTGGGGCGTGGCACTGGGCGAGGTGATCTTGTGGCAATTGCCAAGACTCACTTCTATAGTGGTGCCCACGATAACATACAGTGTGACTCCAACCCGGACATTGATAAGCTGATTGACGAAGCAAGTTTGGAGTTTGACTACGCTAAGCGAACAGAAATAACCAAAAAGCTGTATCGACTCATTACCGAGCAGTGCTATTCGGTAGCCATGCCGCAGACGTTCCTATACAATGCTTGGCAGCCGTGGATAAAGGGATACAAAGGTGAAATTGGTCTGTTTTACCGGGATTACGGTGCAATATCTGCCCGCGTTTGGCTTGACCAAGACTTAAAGAAAGAGATGACGGGGAAATAGACTTGAGTCTGCTGCGAGAATGAGCGACTTAAAGCAAGGCTCTCACATTTCTCTGAGAGCCTTGCTTACTACAGGTGAAGGCAAATTGGTAGTATAAGCGTACTGTTAAAGCCCAACTGAATAAGAAAACCTTAGAAAGGAGATAAAAGGTGATGGCTAACCAAATGTCTAGTGGTTACAACGGTAAAGTCTTGAGAGTGAACCTGTCTGATAATAGTATATCTGAAGAGGCAATTGATGAACTTTTCTGCCGGAAATATTTAGGCGGCGCTGGCTTCATTTCATATTTTCTGTGGAAAGAACTAAAGCCGGGAACCGACCCCCTAGGCCCAGATAACAAGCTAATCTTTGCTGCTGGACCGGTGACAGGGGCCCCACTACCGGGAAGCGGTCGCCACTGTGTTGGTGCCAAGTCGCCTCTGACTGGTGGTTATGCCAAATCAGAGGCTGGTGGCTTTTGGGGTGCTGAACTCAAGCACGCTGGCTTTGATGCTATTATTATTGAGGGTAAGACTGAAAAACCACTCTACCTCTGGATTCAAGATGGGGAAGCCAGCTTAAAAGATGCCAGCCATCTCTGGGGAAAGAATACCAAAGAGACGCAAGAGACTATTAGAGATGAGCTGGGAGATAGCCTGATTCGAGTAACATCCATAGGCCCAGGGGGAGAAAACTTAGTGCGCTTTGCCTGCGTTATGAACGACCTTAAGGCTGCTGCTGGTAGAGGAGGCATGGGGGCAGTAATGGGATCCAAGGCTCTCAAGGCTATAGCTGTTAGAGGTCACAAGAAATTCGAAGTAGCTGACCCTGAACGTTTGAAAGAAATCAGGCAGTGGGAGTCTGTTCTGGAACGACCGATGTTATATGATGACATGGACGCCTGGGCAAGAGACAGAGTGGGTCCCGGTGCAGCTAGTGGCAATCTACCAGTTCGTAATTTCCTGGATGGTGAATTCCCTGAGATATTAACAGGAGGCGAGGCTAAGCTTAAGATGGAAGGTTGCTATGCCTGTCCACGGCGCTGTAGAAAGGTGGTCAAGATCGATACACCTTATTCTGTAGACCCTGCCTACGGCAGTCCGGGGTATGAGGCATTAGCCGCTATGGGTTCTACCTGCGGTGTGAGTAACCTCAAGGCAATCGCTAAGGGGAGTGAGCTTTGCAATGCTTACACAATAGACTGTATTTCAACTGGGGTTACTATTGCTTTTGCTATGGAGTGCTTTGAGAACGGGTTACTGACCACCAAGGACACCGATGGTATTGAACTGAGGTTTGGTAATGCTGAAGCTATGCTTAAAATCATTGAATTGATTGCTAGGCGTGAAGGTATTGGTGACCTGCTGGCTGAGGGAACAGCTCGGGCTGCTCAGAAAATCGGCAAGGGAGCCGAGAAACTCGCCATGCACGTTAAGGGAGTGGAGATACCAATGCATGAACCACGACTAAAAGCCGCTTTGGGCTTAGGCTATGCGGTTAACCCGCATGGGGCTGATCACCAAGCCAATATGCAGGACACTGGCTACAGCAAACCGGGGCCAGCCTTTGATAATGCCAGACTTTTGGGGATGTTGGAGCCTCTTCCTGCTGATGAACTTGGGCCGCGTAAGGTGGCAGCGTTCCGAAATATACATCTGTGTTGCATTGCTGAAGACTCCCTTGTGCTCTGCCAGTTCGTGCCGTATGGCGTGCAACAAATTGTTGACATATTAACAGCGGTTACCGGATGGGACACCAGTATAACTGAAGTGCTGAGGGTAGCTGAGAGAACTTTAACTATGGCTAGGGCATTTAATATCCAAGAGGGACTCAGTGCTGCTGACGATAAGCTGCCTGACCGTTTCTTCCAGCCGAAAAGGAATGGAGTCCTATCCACCAAGTTCTATGACCGAGAACAACTGGAGAAGGCTAAAAGCTACTACTATACTCTAATGGGCTGGGATGCACAGACCGGCATACCTACTCCAGAAACATTGGAAGCGCTGAGTATCGATAAATAAAGCTCTATTCAAATGAAGGAGGTAAAGAATAACATAAGTTCAAAGAAGGAAGGCTGTTTATAAAGAACACTAAAATTAAAGGAGAGTGTCAAATGAAATTAGAGGGTAAAGTAGCTATTGTCACTGGGGGAGCAGCAGGAATTGGTCTAGGTATTGTTCTCTGTCTGGCTGAAGAAGGAGCAGATGTGGTAATTGGTGATATCAATGGAGACGCTGCCAGGAAGGCTGCTAGTGATGTTGAGAAGTTGGGCCGTAAAGCACTAGCTATTGAGACAGATCTCACCGATAAAAAGAAGGTTGCGCAAGTAGTTCAGCAGACAATAGACACCTTTGGTAAGATAGATATAGTGGTGAACAACGTTGGGGGTAACTGGGTTAAAGCTCGTGCAGATAGAACTAGTCCTGAGTTCACTGCCCAAGAAGAAGCGGAGTGGGACGAAACTTTTCAGCTCAATATGAAATCACACGTTTTTATGAGCCAGGCAGTGATACCCTATTTCATAGAGCAGAAAAGCGGCAAGATAGTAAATATATCATCAATAGCAGGCCAAAAGCCAGCGGCGACACCTTACTCTGTTTGTAAAGCTGGCGATATAGCCTTAACTAAGGCTCTGGCTAAGGAACTAGCCGAGCACAATATCAACGTTAACTGCGTCTGTCCGGGGGGGGTCTATACTGCATTCCACGAAAATATGATAATTGAACGGATCAAATACAAAGATCCTTCGGTTATGGGGCTGAAGCCAAGTGAATATAGGGAATATTTCGAAAAACGAGCGGCAGGAAGGCTCTTAAAGAGGGCGCAGACAGCAGAGGATATGGGTCGTGCGGTAGTGTTCTTAGTATCAGAGGATGCCAAAAATATTACCGGTGAGATATTAAGTGTTAGTGGCGGTTCTCTTCTATGATTAAAAGGAAGGGAGGTTAAACATTGGGAGCTACCTAGGCATAATATCCCAGGCTGTAGAAAGTGGAAAGGATAAGCAAGTTATCTGAGTTCATAGCTCTGATGCGGTTCATTAAAAGCTGGTCCTGCCGGGGAAACTGAGGTGCCGGGATTCTTCTTTTTCTCCGGCGACCATGTACCGAAATCAGACATGGACGCACCCTGGGGTCATCGCTCACGTGCTTTTTGCTACTACATCAAGGCTCTCATTCAAGAGTCGAATCAGAAAAATAATTGGAGGTGTAATAATGGCTTTAGGAAAGATTCATCACTTAGACTTCTTTGTTGACGACTTAGAAAAGACAGTTAAGTACTTTACTGAGAAACTGGGGTTTAGAGTTGTGTGGGGTAGGGAGGGTATGAAACGACTGGTCACACCCAATGGCGAAGAACTATTTGAATTTCGCCAATTAGACGACGACTTTAGTAACGCCTCACCAAGTGACCTAGGACGTATTAAGAGCAAAGATGAACTTATAAGACCATATCTTGCTCATATCGCCTTTGAGGTGGACGACCTGCAGAAAACTTGTGATGAGATGAAAGGTAAAGGCGTACCATTTAAGACCGGCGATGGCCCAAACTTCAATCCAGAAACTGGTGGTGGGGAAGCTACTACCTATGATGAAAATGGACGTAGATGGATTCAAATGCTGCAGAAGGGCAAGGATGACAAGAAGGATATCGCAAAGAACAAATAATTACTCAGGTTTTGCAGATATGCGTCCAAGTAAAGAGTAAGCTGGTCCTGCCGGGGGAAACTGAGGTGCCGGGGTTTACTTCTCCCCCGGCTTAAAACCTTCTTCTCCCCTCCCGTGTGGTGCCTCAGCTGTAATCGGGCTTAGCGGCAGGGCCGGCTACAAAATTGAAAAGAAATGAAAAAAGCAGGGCAGGACAGGTTGTATATAAGGAAATCCTAGCCGTGGCTTCAGGGAAACAAACCAAGGCTGAGACGATAGGCTACGGTAACTTCCCTAACATTTTCACCATCGGTCCCGTGATTTAGAAAAAGGCAATAGAATTCATCGAGGAGGTAATGGATAGCAGCTTAACGCTAAAGAGCTGGTCCTGTCGGGGGAAACTGAGGTGCCGGGGCTTATCTTTTCTCTCCGGCTTAATATGGCTCCTTCCCCTCCCGTGTGGTGCCTCAGCTGTAATCGGGCTTAGCGGCAGGGCCGGCTACAAAAAGGGAGGATGGCTCAGGAAGGCCAGGGAGATTGTAAGAAGTAAGGAAGGCTTTTAGAGGAGTTTGAATGCGAGCTTACATAATCAGAAGGTTACTGCTGGTTATACCCACGCTGCTGTTGGTGACGGTGATAGTCTTCTTCTCTATTCGCCTCATTCCAGGTGATGTGATACAGCTAATGGCAGCTGAACAGGAGTGGATAGCTGGGAAGGGTGCTGAGGCAATTAGGCATGAACTGGGGCTGGATGTGCCCATCCATGTCCAATACGGGCGCTGGATGGAGCGTATTGTCATGCATGGCGACCTTGGGAATTCCTTATGGACTGGCCGTCCCATGGTCGAGCAGATAATCGCAAAAATCCCGGTATCTTTTGAACTTGGCTTTCTAGCGTTGATTATAGCCCAGCTAATAGCTCTCCCTGTAGGCATATATTCAGCAATACGGCAGGATAGCGGGGGTGATTATGTGGGGCGTAGCATGGCTATAGCCATGATCGCCCTCCCCAGTTTCTGGGTAGGGACCTTGGTGCTGGTCTTCCCTGCCATCTGGTGGGGTTGGTCACCACCTATACGGTATGTTCCTTTTTTTGATAACCCACTAGAAAATGTGAAGATGTTCATAGTTCCAGCCACTGTTCTGGGTATGGTTATGTCAGGGATAACGATGAGGATGACACGCACCATGATGCTGGAGGTGCTACGGCAGGATTACATCAGGACTGCCTGGGCAAAGGGACTCAAGGAGAAGGTAGTCGTCTTTAGGCATGCCTTGAAGAATGCATTAATCCCCGTGGTCACCATAGTAGGGCTTCAGTTGCCTATCATGATTGGGGGGTCAGTTGTCATAGAGACTATATTCAACTTGCCTGGCATAGGCCGCCTTACCATTGCGGTCATCAATAACCGGGACTATACCGTGCTTTCCGGAATAAACCTGATTATGGCTTCCATTGTACTGTTAATCAATCTAGCTGTAGACGTAACTTATGCCTATTTGGACCCCAGGGTTCATTATAAATAAAGAGGAAAAATGGGTGACACAATAGAAATAATCTCAGGTGAGGAGCCGAGAAGACACTCGTTTCTCGTTGATTTGGTTATAAGGCTGGTCAAGGAGAAGCCGCTGGCTGTTGTCGGTGGGGTTATAGTTCTGGTTCTGTTCGTCGTTGGCATTTTTGCTGACTTCTTGGCTCCCGATGGAATGAATGAGGTTCACCCACAAGATTACCTGACTCCGCCGTCAGCGGAATACATCCTAGGTACAGACAACCTAGGACGAGATATGCTTAGCCGTATTATCTACGGGGCTCGCATCTCTATGATTGTAGGTATAGCTGGTGCTTCTCTTAGAGTACTTATAGCTACCATTATAGGCCTTGTTTCAGGGTTTTTTGGCGGTAAAATTGACATCACAATTCAGAGATTTGTTGATGCCTGGATGTGCTTTCCGTGGCTATTCCTTATTCTAACCGTGATGGTTATCTTGGGGCAGGGCATGATGCAGGTCATACTTGTTCTAGGAGTAACTGGTGGCATCCGTGATTCAAGAGTAACAAGGAGCGCCGTTATCGGAATTAAGGAAAATATATACGTTGAAGCAGCGCATGCTATTGGCTGTCCTCCGTGGAGAATACTTGTCAAGCATATCCTGCCCAATATTATGGCACCTGTAATTATCCTTTTCACCATAGGTATGGGTCGAATGATCCTAAACGAAGCTACCCTAAGCTTCCTTGGCTTTGGCATTCCTCCCCCGATTCCTAGCTGGGGACGTATGCTTAGTGGACAAGCACGTCGGCACATGCTCCATGCCCCTTGGCTGGCTGTTTGGCCCGGTCTGGCCCTGAGTATTGCTGTCTTTGGCATAAACATGCTGGGGGATGGTCTAAGAGACCTGCTGGACCCAAGGCTGAGGGGTGGGCTGGGACGTTATGGGAGAGTAAAGACGAAGAAAAAGTAAAAGGAGGTGATGCCAATCGAAGCAGCACAACTGAATAGAAATCTTAAGGAGGAATCGAAAGTGAATAAAAAATTCATCTGGTTGATTTTGAGTTGTTTAATGGTGGCCATCTTGGTGTTGGCATCCTGCGGACCAGAGGTAGAGAAAAAGGAAACGGGCGGAGTATTGATTTATGCGAGTCCAAGCCCGCCGACTACTTTTGACGTATTTGAGTCACATTGGACAACGCATGCGATCTACAGCTACGTTTATCACGGACTAATAATGGGTGACTGGTATGCCGACCGAGACATTGCCGACTATAGGCTTGCTTACACGTATCAGGCTGTGGAGGAATCTTGGATGGGTGCGCTGGCTGAAAGCTGGGAGCGGCCTGACCTCCAAACCATTATCTTCAAGCTACGCAAGGGGGTTCATTTCCATGATAAGCCGCCGGTAAACGGCCGGGAGTTTGTCGCCGATGACGTGGTGTGGTTCTACGAGCGGTTTCTGTCGCTTCCTAGGTTTGAGACCCATACGTTGCAGATCATAGAATCGGTAACCGCCACTGACAAATACACGGTTGTCTTTAAGCTGAAGGAACCATATGTTCCAATCATGTTTCCCCTCGCTGTTCAACAAGTTATACCACCGCGCGAGATAGTAGAAACATACGGAGACATGAAGGATTGGGAACATGCAATCGGAACGGGACCGTTTACTCTGGAAGACTATCAGCTTGATACTTCTATAACCTACAAGCGGAACCCTGACTACTTCCTCAAGGACAGTGAGGGAAAAACTATACCCTATCTAGACGGTGTCGAAATTCTGTACATAGCTGATGTACCCGCTCGGATAGCGGCACTGCGGACGGGCAAGATTGACCTAATGGTTGGTAAGGATACGGGAGTTCCCTGGGAGGACAGACCGAGTTTAGAGAACACAAACCCTGAGCTACTGTGGACTGACGTTGGAGGATCAGGACCTTGGCAGCTTCATTTCAAGACTATTGTTGAGCCTTTGAATAACTTAAAGGTTCGGCAGGCGCTAGTCATGGGCATAAACTTCCAGGAAATGGCCGACACTACTTTTGGTGGCCACGCTAGACCATTTTCGTGGCCAGCTGCTCCAGCTTGGCCATTCTACACTCCGCTTGAGAAATGCCCTGAGGCTATCAGGGAAATCTATACTTGGACTCCAGATAACCCAGCCAAGGCGAAACAACTTCTGGCCGACGCTGGGTACCCCGATGGCTTTAAGACCGTAGTACAATACGTTGCATCGGGATCGTATGTACCCTATGCTGAAGCATGCGAGCTATTTAAAGCCTACTGGGCCGATATCGGGGTTGACCTAGAACTCAGGCCGGTTGACGCTGGCACTATGGGTTCCTTAAGATACCCTCCTCACCCATACGAGCAGATGCTGCTGAGCGGCACAGCCCAGAACATGATGTTTAGTATCTTGGATTACAGATACCGCTGTGATGCTCCCTGGAATAGGTCTAAAGTCTGCGACCCAGTCATCGAGGACATAATCAAAAAGGCAGCCGTCGAGCTTGACCTCGATGCACGGAACGAGCTATTCAGGAAGGCAAATCTGCAAATTCTCGAGCAGTGCTATACCGTAACCTTCCCGCCACTAGAGGAGACTTTCGCTTGGTACCCATATATAAAAGGCTACCAGGGCGAGAGCAGCATTAGCTACACTGGGTTTGGCGGAGTGGCGACCTACATCTGGCTCGACTTGGCCCAAAGGAAAGAGATGGTAGGAAGGTAGGTTTGGATACCTGCTGGAACCTAGAGCAGAGAGAGGCTCCTAGTTCTGCTCTTAGCTAGGAGCCTCTCTAAGAGAATTGTTATGGGAGAATAACATGAAGATTGAAGATGTCAGATGTGAAGTATACCTCCGGGAGGAGCCTCAGGAATTCGCTTGGGGGAAAGGAACAATTGGATATCCGCGTGCTCCTGAGAAAATGCCTGTCACTGTGTTGAGAATTGTTACCGACGATGGAGTAGAAGGTGTTAATCTCGGTAACAGAGAAATTGCTGAGCCAGTCCTTGACGCAATCAGAAGTGTGATAATTGATAGAGACCCCCTTGATAGGGAGTGGATTTGGCAAACATTCTGGAATGTGCATCCCTTAGGCCGGTTCACAGGGTCGTACGGGCGGATTACATTAGGAGCCCTGTCAGCAGTAGACATTGCACTATGGGATCTTGCTGGTAAGGTAACAGGACTATCAATCTATAAGCTTATGGGGGCATACCGCGACAAAATAAAAATATATGCCAGCTCCTACCACTTGCCCACCATACAGGCATATGTGGATGAAGCCCTCTCCTGTAAGCAGCAGGGAATCACCGCTTACAAGATACATCCCTATTGGAGGATTGGCAAAGAGGACGTCAAAGCTTGTCGGGCAGTCAGGGAAGCGGTTGGCGATGACATGGACCTGATGCTTGACCCTGCAGGTGCTTACAGCCGTGAAGAGGCGTTGGGGGTAGGTAAAGAACTGGAAAAGCTCAATTTTCATTGGTTTGAGGAGCCGATTCGAGACTCTGATATCGAGGGTTTAGTTATGCTTAGGGAAAAGCTCAATGTCCCTATCTGTGCCACTGAGAGTCTCCCCAACAGTATGTTCAGTGTCCCTGAATACCTGCTTCGTGGGGCAGTTGATATGATACGCTGTGATTCCGTGATTGGTGGTGGCATTACTCCTCTTAAAAAGATTGCCGATATGTGTAATGCCTTTGGTATGCGGTGTGAAATCCACCACTCAAGGTGGTCAGCTGCTGACACAGCTAATCTCCATGTTGAGTGTGCCATTAAGAACTGCATGTTTCATGAAGTGATGTGGCCCGAACCGTGGGATTATGGTCTTAAAGAATATCCCGTCCTCGACAACGAAGGTTATCTTCACGTTCCACAAAAGCCTGGGCTGGGTATTGAGATTGATTGGGAGGTGCTGGGTAAGCCGGTAGCAAGTTACTAAAGAGCTGGTCCTGTCGGGGGAAACTGAGGTGCCGGGGCTTTCCTTTTCTCTCCGGCTTAAAGATTTTCTCTCCCCCTCCCGTGTGGTGCCTCAGCTGTAATCGGGCTTAGCGGCAGGGCC
>JAUVZA010000030.1 GCA_030602805.1 Dehalococcoidia bacterium
AGGTGATGCTCAATGACAATCACCGTATTACCGGCGTCAACCAGACGCTGTAAAACCCTCAATAAAGCGGCCACATCCTCAAAGGAGAGACCGGTAGTCGGCTCATCAAGGATGTATAGTGTCGTGCCAGTGGACCGCCGCGATAGCTCAGTAGCCAGCTTCACCCTCTGCGCCTCACCGCCAGAAAGGGTAGGTGCTGGCTGGCCAAGACGAATATAGCCCAGCCCCACATCACGCAAGGTCTCTAGTTTAGCCCTTACCCTGGGGAAATGCTCAAAGAAAGCCAAGGCTTGCTCCACGGTCATATCTAATACCTCAGCTATGTTCTTGCCCTTAAATCTAATCTCCAGAGCCTCGCGGTTGTAACGCTTCCCTTTGCATACTTCACAGGGAACAGTCACATCAGGCAAGAACTGCATCTCAATCTGGATAAACCCGGCACCACGGCAGGCTTCACAGCGTCCACCCTTAACATTAAACGAGAACCGACCTGGAGTATAACCTCTCATCCGAGCCTCAGGGATAGTGGCAAAAAGCTCACGAATGGGGGTAAAGGTGCCGGTATAGGTAGCTGGATTACTGCGAGGGGTACGCCCAATAGGCGACTGGTCAATATTGACTACCTTATCAATATGCTCCACACCGATGATAGCATCACAATTGCCTGCCCTCTCCCTCGACCTATAAAAGAGCTGCGCCAGCTTCTTATACATAATTTCATCGATAAGGGTGCTCTTACCACTACCTGAAACCCCAGTGATACAAACAAACTTGCCCAAGGGAATATGAACATCTATGTTTTTCAGGTTGTTTTGCTTAGCCCCCTTTATTACTATTTCCTGGGCTGAGCCAGGACGACGCTTTGGTGGTAAAGGAATCTGCTTGGCACCACTAAGATACTGACCGGTTATTGACTCCTTGCAATTCATAATATCGGGCAGAGTCCCTGTGGTTACAATCCAGCCACCATGCTCCCCAGCCCCAGGTCCCATATCAATAATATAGTCGGCAGCTCGCATCATGGCTTCATCATGCTCCACAACCAATATAGTATTACCCAAGTCCCTCAGCCTCTTCAGAGTTTCAATCAAACGAAAGTTATCAGCTAGGTGCAAACCCACTGTCGGCTCATCACAAATATAAAGCACCCCCATGAGCCCGCTGCCAATCTGGGTCGCTAGGCGAATTCGCTGTGCCTCACCCCCACTCAGGGTAGCTGAGGGGCGGTCAAGGGTGAGATAGTCCAGGCCTACATCCTTGAGGAAGCCAAGACGACCTCGAATCTCCTTGAGAATTTGGCGAGCTATCATCTGCTCGCGCTCAGTAAGTATAGTCTTCCTACCATCGCTAATAGTAGCTGCCCACTCCAGTGCTTGAGTAACTGACATTGAGCTGATGTCAACAATATTTTCCCCCCCAATGGTTATAGCTAATGACTCTGGTTTAAGCCTCTTACCGTGACAAACAGGACACGGCGTGGACACCATATAGCGTTCAATCTCAACCCGAGTACGCTCTGACTGAGTATCCTGACTTAGACGCTCCAGGTAGGGAATCACCCCCTCATAGCCAGTAAAATATTCTCTGACCCGACCATAGCGATTCCGGTGCTTTACTAGTTCTCCCTCTTCCCCATAGAATATAAGTTTAAGGTGACGCTCACTTAGCTCCTTAACCGGGGTATGAAGAGAAAAGCCATAGCGTCTAGCTGCTATTTCTAGCTCATTGGTATGCCAGGAGAGCCACCACCCGGGGTGAATTGCCCCTTGAGCTATGGAGAGCTCTTTATTGGGGATAACAAACTCGGGGTCTATCTCCAGCTTAACCCCTAAGCCAGTGCAGGCAGAACAGGCGCCATGAGGACTATTAAAGCTAAATGTTCTGGGAGCAATCTCACCCAGACTAATCCCGCAGTGGACGCAGGCAAAGTGCTCTGAGAACAACAATTCCTCACCATCAATAATAGAAACCAGCACCACCCCTGCCCCAAGCTTGAGGGCAGTTTCTACTGAATCAGCGATGCGGCTTTGGCTGCCGCTTTGGTCAACTACCAATCTATCCACCACCACTTCAATGGAGTGCTTCTTGTTCTTATCAAGTTGGAACTCCTCAGACAGGTCATAAATATGCCTATCAACTCGAACCCTGATATAGCCTGCCTTGCGCAAATCATCAAACACCACCTGATACTCACCCTTACGGTCTCTAATCAGTGGTGCCAGAATCATAATACGATTACCTTCAGGGATATTTTGGATGGCATCCACAATCTGCTGCACTGTCTGCATAGCAATCTCTCGTCCACACTTAGGGCAATGGGGATGACCAACTCGGGCAAAAAGCAGACGCAGGTAATCATAGGTCTCGGTTACAGTGCCCACTGTAGACCTTGGATTCCGACTCGGACCCTTCTGGTCAATGGAAATGGCTGGGCTTAAGCCCTCAATGTAATCAACCTCGGGTTTTTCCATCCTGCCCAGAAACTGGCGAGCATAGGCAGATAGGGATTCCACATAGCGGCGTTGCCCTTCGGCATAAATGGTATCAAATGCCAACGAACTCTTACCCGAGCCGGAGACGCCGGTAATAACTACCAGCTTATCACGAGGGATAACTACATCTATATTTTTTAGGTTATGCTCACGAGCCCCTTTGACAACTATAGCATCTAATGGCATGCTCACCCCTTCCCTCTGTCGAATTCTATTGTAGCACTAGACCAAAGCGCACTCAAGAGCACACCCTGTTGAAAGTCCAAAGTCTAACTACATTCCGCACAGACACAGGTTCAACTCTATTTTGGTGCATTGGCAAAGTCTCAGCAGAGAACTAAACTCAAGTCGCAACATGTGAAGTAACCACAAGCTAACAGAAAATAATAAAGTGGACATAGGATGATGGAACTCATTTCGAAGGCAAGGACAGGTACTGGTCGTTTTATACAGGTAATTGGGGTGCTTCTTTGGGCCGGTTGCGGACTTTTAATGTTTATCTGGACTCTGTATGTTCTATTTCCTATCTTTGGCATTTGGACTATCTTTGTTGGGTTATTATTAGCACCAGTTACCTATGTAGCTTCTATCCTCATCATATGGTTTTCTACAGGAATCTTCCCTTTATTCTTGCTTGCTCCGTATATCGCTTCATTCTTTGGTATTGCAATGATAGCTCTTGGTGGAGCTATAAGTGGAGAAGATTAGAATAAAGATTATCCATTGATAACCCGCAACCTGTTTGGGGAGATTGAACACCGTGAAAGGTAACAAAGGGGAGCAGATTAATAGCCCGAAAGTCGCGGTGACACAAATCTGCCAGAGCGGGATTTTCTCCGCCAGGCAGCTCGAAAAGAGAGATTCGTCGCCCAAAATGGCACTAAATTACGGTGGGCCACTCCGATTCTCCTCCAAATCGAAGGCAAGCTATAGAACTCGCGCCAAGTCCAGTCATACCCCTTTTGCAGCATCTCTCGTGACATTAGCTTTGGCTCAAATACGGGCTTAGACTCATACTGTGACCAGTCTTTGGTAACTACTCGACCAGCCTTATCTAATGATTCGAAGAGAGCAGTGCCCGGATACGGCACAGGCCAAACAAATTGAGCGGTCTCTAGCCGCATTTTTTGGGCAAAGCGGACGGTGCGTTCGAAAACATCTTCATCGTCTTCGTCTAGGCCAAGGATAAAGAAGCCGTGAATGGCGATGCCATGGGAATGGATCTTTCTGATGACCGTTTCGTATTCGTCCACCACATTGACCCTTTTGCCTACCGCCGCCAGATTGGCTGTGGACAGTGTCTCAAACCCGATGAGTAGGAGCATGCAGCCGCTCGCGGCTGCCAGTTTGAGTAATTCGTCATCTCTCGCTACTGTAACTGAGGCTTGGGCAGCCCACCTGATTTTATAGGGAACAAGTGCGCGAAAGAGCTCTTTAGCGAACCTGGGGTTGCCGACGATATTATCATCAACGAAGCCAATGAGTTTCCTATGGTTCAATGTTTTGATCTCCTTGACGATTTCTTCTATCGGGCGGCAACGGTAAGTATAGCCGAAGAATGAAGTAACTGAGCAAAAGGAGCAGGCATAGGGACAGCCTCTAGTAGCTGAGAGCGTGTTCGGGACATAATAAGCTCCCTTGGTGAATAAGTCTCGCCTGGGGATAGGCAAGTTGAGCAAGCTGGGTCGCTCACGTTGCCTGTAAACCCTTTGTAGTTTGTTTGCCTTGAAATCCTCGATCACTTTTGGCCAAATTCCCTCGGCTTCCCCGATTACCACGGCATCGGCGTGCTGACTTGCCTCTTCGGGCAGGGCGCTAGGATGGCTACCTCCTAAGATGACCTTCACTCCTCTCGCTCTGAAGGTATCGGCAATCTCGTAGGCACGTTGCGCCGTGATAGTCTGTATTGTGATTCCAACTAGGTCGGTTTCCTTCTGGAAATCAATAGCTGTGACATTCTCATCAGTCAAGGAGACTTTGACCTCTGGCGGGGTTAGCGCGGCGACCATCGCTAGACCCAGAGGTGGGCAGGCGGGCTTCTTCCGGTTTCGGAGATTCTCTTGTGTAGCTGGGGCAATTAGTTCTAGTTTCATGAGGACGCCTCGTCTCGAGGTAGCATATGGCATTATATAGCGGATCAACCTTTATTACAATAGAGAACTTAGCAACTGGTTGCTTCTAAAGTTGGTAGTTCCTGCCAACAAACTCTCAACCACATTTGTTGTTGGTTAATTTTTAGTAGCACAGGCACATAGCAATGGTTTTTGCAACTACATTCCGCACGGACACAGGTTTATGATATAGTATAAGATGAATTATGCTAGCCAAGGTATTAAGCTGTGCTGTAGTCGGACTGGAAGGGGCTATTGTCGAGGTCGAGGTAGACATTTCCCCCGGTTTACCCTCATTTACTATTGTTGGCTTGCCTGACACCGCCGTCCAGGAAGCCAGGGAGCGGGTGCGTGCCGCTATTCGAAACTCTGGCTGCACTTTCCCTATGAAACGTGTTGTAGTTAATCTTGCCCCGGCCGACCTTAAAAAAGCCGGCCCGGCTTATGATTTGCCCATTGCCATTGGTATCCTTCTCAGTTCAGAGCAGGTATATGCTGATGTTTCTCAAACCATAATCCTCGGTGAGCTGTCGCTAGATGGCAGCTTACGCCATACCAGTGGTATCTTACCTATGGTTGCTCTTGCTCATCAAGAGGGGCTGTCTAACATTATTGTGCCTGATACCGATGCCAAAGAGGCGTCCTTAATAGAGGGCACTAAAATTATCCCCATCACCTCATTATCTCAGTTAGTTAGCTATTTCCGGGAAGAAATACCACCCCCTGAGTATAAGTCCGACGAGGTGCGGGAATACACCCCACCTCCCTCATCAACTACTGACCTGGCTTACATTAAAGGGCAAGAGCATGTCAAGCGAGCCCTGGAGGTAGCTGCCACTGGCGGGCATAATATAATAATGATGGGACCCCCTGGGAGTGGTAAAACACTACTGGCGCGTTCGCTTCCTTCCCTGCTGCCACCAATGACTAATGAGGAAGCCCTGGAGGTTACCAAGATTTACAGTGTAAGCGGTCTTCTTCCCTCAGATACCCCTCTAATTAGACTGCGACCATTCCGTTCCCCTCACTACACCATATCAAATGCCGGCTTGGTAGGTGGCGGACACTGGCCAAAACCTGGTGAAATAAGTCTTAGTCACCGCGGGGTTTTATTCCTTGATGAGCTACCTGAGTTTGGACGCTCACTGCTTGAGGTATTGCGCCAACCCCTGGAGGATAAGGTAATTACTATCAGCCGGGCTCAGGGCAGCGCCACCTTCCCAGCCAACTTTATGCTGGTCGGGGCTATGAACCCATGTCCCTGTGGCTACTATGGCGACCCTTTTAGACAATGCACCTGTCCTCTCAGTCTGGTTTCCCGGTATCAGAGGCGTATCAGTGGACCGTTCATTGACCGGGTTGATATATTTGTTGAGGTGCCTCATATTGACTATGAAAAGCTGGCTGACGACAGGTTAGGGGAAAAATCGGATAAAGTTCAAGCCAGGGTTAAAGCTGCCCGTTGCCTTCAGCGTGAACGCTTTGACGGAACTAAACTAACCTGCAATGCTGAGATGACACCAACCGAGGTAAGGGAGTTTTGCCAGACGGAAGAATCAGCCCAGAGCCTCTTGAAGGCGGCTATGAAGCAACTTTACCTTTCTGCCCGTGCCTTCCACCGCATACTCAAACTGGCTCGCACTATCGCCGACCTAGAGAATACCGACATAATTAGAGCCCACCATATAGCTGAAGCCATCCAATATAGACCAAGACGGATGGTATAGTAGACAATGGAGAACGACGATATAGAGCGTGCCGGAAGATTAATACTAGCCAGTAAGTACGTTGTTAGTCTGACCGGGGCAGGCGTTTCGGTGGAAAGTGGTATCAGACCTTTCCGTGGTCCAGGTGGCTTATGGACGGAATATGGCGAGCCGCCAATGGATGGTTACCAGCGTTTCCTCGCTGACCCAAAGGCAGACTGGGAGCGTCGAATTAAGAAAGAAGGTTATGCCAGGGAGCTTTACAAGACCCTTAGCAAGGCAAAACCAAATCCAGCTCACTGTGCCCTGGCTGAGCTTGAGGAACTGGGGATTTTAAGGTATCTAATAACCCAGAATGTTGACAACCTTCATCGGGCGGCTGGAAGCGAAAAAGTGGCTGAAATTCACGGAAATTTCTCAAAACTAAGATGTGTCCAGTGCAACACACGATATGAAACGGAAGAAATATCACTAGAGACCCTCCCGCCCCATTGTTCCCGATGCGGTGGGATAATAAAAGGTGACACAGTAATGTTTGGTGAACCCATCCCTACGGATGTTCTTAAGATATGCCAGGAGGAGACAGGCAAGTGTGATTGCATGCTATTAGTAGGGACTTCTGCTTTTGTTTACCCCGCGGCTGGCTTTCCTCGGGAGGTGAAGGGAAAAGGAGGGGTGCTAATAGAAGTCGACCTTTATGAAACGGAGATTACTCCTTTCTGTAATATTAGCCTCCGTGGTAAGGCTGGGGAAGTGCTCCCCCAACTGGTAGAGTGTATAAAGGTCAAACTGCAGGAAACTGGGTCTCCTCTATAGGGCTCCAGTTATACTCGCCATCGTCTCCGAGAAGTCCAAGTTCTTAGCTAGAATAGGTGGTATGCTCATAGGCTGCTAAATAAATACTTAACGAGGGTGAGGTTAGTAAAAATCTTAACCCCAGAGTAAAAAGGCACCACCCATCACTACCATAAGTAAGCCAATAGCCATGGCTATCCAGCCGCCTATCTTTAACGCCCCGGGCTCGGGACGTTCTGGCTCATGTTCTAAGAACTCCCTTACATCGTGGCGAGTAGAAATGGAATTATAGTAGCTTTTCTCCTCCCTCTTGCCCCAGATAAATGCGGCTAGACCGAGGAAGATAAACAGCACACCCATGCCAATTAATATAGACCAATCCCCATGAGGCATGTTCAACCCGCATACAGGAGACTACCTAGTCATAACTATACGCGTTCTGAGCATTATTTTCAACTAGGTTGGAGAAAATTATTTAATCTCCACAGTAGCCCCAGCGGCTTCCAGTTTCTGCTTTATAGTAGCTGCCTCGTCCTTGTTGACCCCTTCCCTCACCGCCTTGGGGGCACTCTCTACCAGGTCCTTAGACTCCTTCAGCCCTAAACTAGTCAATTCCCGCACTGCTTTAATCACACTAATCTTATTAGCTCCCATATCCTTGAGAATCACAGTAAACTCCGTCTTTTCTTCAGCAGCTGGAGCCGCAGCTTCGGTCGGTGCTGCAGCAGTGGCTACCACCGGGGCAGCGGCACTGACTCCAAACTCGGCCTCTAAAGCTTTTATTAACTCTGACAGTTCAAGCACTGTCATGTTTTTTACAGTAGCCATTATCCCGTCAATCGTGGTTGCTTTCTGGGCTACTTTGGCACGAGGCTTCTCGTTATTAGTAGCTGCTTTAACTGCCTTAGGTTTTTTTACAGCTCGTTTTGCTGGTGACTTCTTCTTGACCTCGACAGCTTCCCCCGTTGTACTTTGCTCAATTTCGGCTTCTTTTTCCGCCATTTTATTCTCCCTCCAATTGTTTAATTCTAGCTTGTAGCACTCTTATAATCCCCTTCATCGGGGTGGTAAGGCAACCAACCAAAGTAACGATGGGACCTTGCATCCCACCTAGAACCTTAGCTAGTAATATCTCCCTCGATGGTAATGTGGAAAGGGTTGCCACATCCTCTGAAGTAAGCAGCCTACCGCCCAAAAAGCCCCCTTTGATACTTAGACTCGCTTTTGAGGTGCGAATGTAGTCAGCCAAAGCTTTAGCTGGCTCAGTTATATCGCCATAGCCAAAAGCGATAGCTATCGGACCCTCAAAGAAGCTGACCAAATCACCCTTGCCTGCCCTTTCCCCGGCAAACCGCGCCAGAGTATTCTTCACCACCTTATACTCAACACTTGACTCCCTCAGTTTACGGCGCAAAACAGTTATCTCAGGGGTTGACAGTCCCCGATAGTCAGTTAAAATACCAATACTGCATTTAGAAAAGGCATCTTGTAGCCTATCAATAATTTGCGCCTTCTTTTCTCTAGACATCTTTTATCACCCCCCTAACTGCCGCCGAGCGTCTTTTTAAAAAATAAGTCCTTGTACTCATTACACAAGGACTTCACCAAGCATCATTAGCTTGGAATCTTCTCCTCGGCAGGCACATTAACTTAAGCCTTAATTGGCACCCGCTGTCTCAGGATATTTTAAATTTTCTTCAGTATCCGGCTAAGTATCTATCTGACGCTTCCTAGATTCTATCAACTTTGTCTACGAAAGTCATAAGAGATAGAATGCGAACTCTGGAAACTAGTAATTATATCACGCCTCCATATTTATTGGCAATCGTCAGATACAGTATTGAATCTCAGCATTGGGATATAGAGCAACTTTGGCATCTGTTCCATGGGATTTTTGAAGGAGCTTTAGAACATCATCCCATCTATCTAAATATAGAATCTTGTTGTCTTCGTCAAGCCAACTGCTTCCCCGATGGGGATATTCATTATAGACAATCAAATGATTAATATGCTGAGGTACTTCTGACCGCCGATGTTGTTTAGCCCAGGTTGTCTTGCCAAAAGGACCTATTAGATAGTGAGTAACTTGACCCTCGGGAGCGTTACCGATAAGGACAACATCCCCACCTCCAGTATTTACTGCCGGGTAAGTGATGCCTAGTCCGATTCTTGTTTCGTTGACTTTAGCGAAGGTATTAGCAATGACGATATCTTTATCTTCTACATTAGGTGTTAGGTAGTGAGTCTTGGCTTCTTGAACAGCGGCGGCATAAGCTGGTTCCATTGCCCCGGTATACATAGCCACTGTCTCCCCCCACATATTAACCAGACAGTTTATTATCACATCCAGACCGACTAGTTTAGCTGCCTCGTCAATATCATAATGCATAGGGTTATTATCGAAGATTCCCATCCCGACATTCAGGATGTCTCGGTGCTCTGGACTGCTTTTAGCTTGCATCTGATGATTCCAGTTGATAGTTTCAAAAGAGACTACCCCGGGCAGGATAATTTTCCCGCCACCACCAAACCCGCTCATGGGGTGGGGGACTACCGAGCCGATAGCAATCTTGAGGTCGCACTTCATTACCTCCTCGTTGGCATAAACCTTAGTTTTGTAAGTAGAAGTAGTACCCACATAGGTGCAATTGCCGAAGGGGTTGTGGTTATAAACAGGGAACCTGGCTACTATTTCTTCACCTAGCTTCTTGACAAAATGGTGCCTCCACATCGTTGAATGCAAACCCAGCGCAACTATGAAACGTATTCTGTTATCGGGAATACCGGCTGCTGCCAGTTCCTCAAGAACAAATGGCACTATCTTAGCTGCTCTGGTAACACGGGTCATATCATCAAATATGATAACAACCTCTTTCTTGCCTCTGGCAAGCTCCCTGATAGGTGGTATGCCGATTGGATTACTTATGGAGGCTTTAATTTCATCAGGCTTCATAGCTGGACGGTTGTAACCAGCCATATTGTATACCTCCACTTGCCAGCTATCAGGTAGAGGCAGTTCCAATTCCTTAGTCTCATACCAGGCCAGCTGGGGCACTTTAATAATATTCATTTGAGCATCTATTTAAAAAATAAGTCCTTGTGCCTACTACACAAGGAACTCCAAAGACTCATCAGCTTAGAATCTTTTTCCTCGGCAGGCACTTAGTTTAAGCCTAAATCGGCACCTACTGTCTCAGGATAATACCGACCCAAAAGATAGCTTGGTAAACGTCTAATCAGCCCTCCCGAATATAACCATGCCACAATTAAAGCAGCCGCCAACACCTACATTATGAACCAACCTATTTCAGCCCCCTAGTGATTTAGTGATATAACCGCCTTACTACTTCATAAAATTCCTCAGCACTCTTATTTATAGATAATTTCTCTAATGGGCACATACCTTGCCTCTCACGATTTTGAATATAGGGTAGATTTCAGTGAAGTGGTATTTAACACTATAGTCGCTCAAGGTCTTGATGGCAAGTTCACTACCTAAAGGACTGTAAACCTTCTTGCCACCAGCCTTGACTGATAGCAAAGCGACAGCGTTACCCATTATTTTATCAAATATTTTTATCTCATCCCGATGAGGAACAATCCTATCAACATATTCAAGTAGAGGCTGTAAACCATCCTTATTGGATGTAAATAATAGTCTATCGCCATCATATACCCGAAGTGTATCAGTACTTATTAGAAAATCATTAAATAATAAGGCACACCTATCCTCCGTTTTTAAAGCCATTGTCACCCCTTAAGTCAACAAAACTAATATCGCCTAGTATCAGGCGGAGGTTAAAGAGAGGGTTGGTTTGAGGTCAAGCCTTATGCCAGGCCCTATAGTAGTAGTTAAAGAGGCAGACCTAACATACTGACCCTTAGCACCACTAGGTTTAGCTTTCATCACCGCCTCAATCACCGCCGTCAGGTTACCCATCAGCTTATCATCTTCAAAACTAACCTTACCCAAAGGTACATGAATGATAGCCGTCCTATCCAGCTTAAATTCCACTCGACCTTTACGGGCATCACTTATTGCTCTAGGCAGGTCAGTTTCGGCGACAACGGTTCCTGATTTAGGGTTAGGCATCAATCCCCTCCTCCCCAGCATTTTTCCTAACTTACCCACCTTGCCCATCATATCAGGGGTAGCCATAGCTGTATCAAATTCTAACCAGCCATCCTCAATCTTCTTGACCAATTCATCACCACCAGCAAAATCTGCCCCCGCCGTTTCAGCAATTTTCTCTGATTCACCCTGGGCAAAAACTAAAACACGCACCTTTTTCCCCAGACCATACGGCAGAAGGGCGACGCCACGTACCTGTTGATTGGCATTTCGAGGGTCAACACCCATCCGAAGGTGAAGTTCAACAGTCTCATCAAATTGGGCATGAGCCATCTTCTTAGCTAGCTCAATAGCTTCCCGAGGATGATAAACCTTTGCTTTGTCCAACAGGCTAATTGCTTGCTGATAGTTTTTACCGTGTCTTGCCATTTTCCTACTCTATCTCAATTCCCATACTTCGGGCTGTGCCTTCAATAATTCGCTCTGCGCCATCAATATCAGTAGCATTTAGGTCCTTAGCCTTAAGCTGAGCTATTTCACGAAGTTTATCTCGGGATAACTTGCCTATTTTTTCATGACCAGAAGCATTAGCTCCCTTTTCCATACCTAACGCCTTTTTCAGCAAATCAGTGGTTGGTGGTGTTTTGGTGATAAAAGTAAATGACCTATCATCAAAGACAGTTATTTCAGCGGGAATAATAGACCCAGTCTGGGCAGAAGTACGCTCGTTATACTCTTTACAAAAGGCCATAATATTAATCCCATGCTGACCTAAAGCCGGACCTACCGGAGGCGCTGGATTTGCCTGTCCGGCTGGAATCTGGAGTTTAATCACCACTCTAATCCTTTTCGCCATTCGTTCCCCTAACCATAAAATCTAAAAGGGTTCAAAGCTTCTCTACCTGTAAGAAGTCAAGTTCCACAGGTGTTTCACGCCCAAAAAGAGACAGGAGTACCTTCACTTTACCCCTTTTCTCATTTATATCATCCACCACCCCCATAAAATCAATAAAAGGCCCATCAACCACTTTTATGCTCTGTCCCTGCCGAAAGCCAACCTTAACCCTTGGTGCTTCAGCCGTCATCTGTTTCAAAATTCGGTTGACTTCCTCCTCTGGCAACGGAGCAGGCTTGTTGCCACTACCAACAAAACCAGTAACGCCGGGGGTATTACGCACTATATTCCAGCTCTGGTCACTCAGCCTCATCTGAATAAGGACATAACCGGGTAATATCTTCTTGGTTACCTCCCGCCTCTGTCCATTTTTAACTTCAGTCTCCTCCGCGGTAGGTATAACTACTTGAAAGACATCTCCAGAATCCATGGACTTGATGCGTTGCTCTAGGTTCTTCTTGACTCGCTCTTCATACCCTGAGTAGGTATGAATTACAAACCACTGTTTTTGGTTCTCCTCCACAAATGACCTCACTCGGAGAAAGATTTTGGAAAAGGTAAAACCTCCTTGAATTGTAATGCTTCAGTTCAATCTGGAAACCAACAAGCTTCTATCTACCTATAAAAAGTTTATCGACGAGGTTGGTAAAACCATAATCAATAGCTCCCAGAACTAGACCTACAGCAATGGCAACAATCAACACTAGAGCTGTCAAATAAGCAGCCTCTCGTCTAGTAAGCCAGACCACCTTCTTTAACTCGGCTATAGTCTCACTGATGAATCTAAATCTTGAACCGCTTCGCTTGGCAGTAGGATGTGTCATAGAAGGAATCTCACATACCTTTCAGCTGTGTAGCACTACTTTATCTCCCTATGGAGCCTATAAGCGCGACAACGGGGGCAATATTTTCTAAGCTCTAATCGTTGGGGGTCATTCCTTCTGTTCTTCGTAGTAGTATATGTTCTCTGCTTACACTCGGTGCAAGCAAGATGAATGATAACCCTGGCTTCAGTTTTTCTAGCCATATCTACTCAATGATGCGGGTAAAGGTTCCAGCACCTACCGTCTTACCTCCCTCCCGAATAGCGAAACGCAAACCCCTTTCCAGGGCTACAGGATAAATAAGTTTTATCTTCATCTTTATATTATCGCCAGGCATAACCATCTCCACCCCTTCGGGTAGCTCAATACTTCCGGTGACATCTGTAGTCCTGATATAAAATTGGGGCTTGTATCCGTTAAAGAAGGGAGTATGCCTGCCTCCCTCCTCCTTACTCAAAACATACACTTCCGTCTCGGCATAGGTATGTGGTTTAATAGAGTCAGGAGCAGCTATTACCTGACCACGTTCTATGTCATCGCGGTCTACCCCCCTAAGCAAAATGCCCACCGCATCTCCCGCCTCGGCTTCATCTAAGGTTTTATGAAACATTTCTAAACTAGTAGCCACTGTTTTGTGGGGCTCATGATGTAAGCCAACAATCTCAACCTCGTCTCCAGGCTTAATCACACCTCTCTCAACCCTTCCGGTAGGCACAGTACCTCGTCCTTTGATGCTAAAGACATCCTCCACTGGCATCAAAAAGGGCTGGTCTTTAGCCCGCGCCGGGATAGGAATATAGCTATCTACCGCATCCAGCAGCTTCCAGATGCCACCACACCACTGACATTCCCTCCTGCCGCAACCACACTCGCCAGCCTTAAGCCCACTCACTCTCACCACTGGTACCTTATCCCCAGGGAACTCATATTTACTAAGCAGTTCCCTCACCTCTATCTCTACCAGCTCCAGAAGCTCTTCATCCTCCATCAAATCTACCTTATTGAGGGCAACTACAATATAAGGAACCTCCACCTGGCGAGCTAATAAGACATGCTCTCTAGTCTGGGGCATAGGTCCATCAGGGGCACTCACCACTAGTATAGTCCCATCCATCTGGGCAGCCCCGGTTATCATATTCTTAATAAAGTCAGCGTGTCCCGGACAATCAACATGAGCATAGTGGTGCTTATCGGTCTCATACTCAATATGAGCGATAGCGATGGTTAATCCCCGTGCCTTCTCCTCAGGGGCATTATCAATGCTATCAAACGAGCGATATTGCGTAGGACTGACCGTGGCTAGCACCTTAGTCATCGCCGAAGTTAAAGTAGTTTTCCCATGGTCAACATGACCGATAGTGCCCACATTTACATGTGGTTTAGTCCGCTCAAATTTCTTTTTAGCCATTTTTAAACCCCCTTTATTCTGAGCCCACAACCAGATTCGAACTGGTGACCCCGTTCTTACCAAGAACGTGCTCTTCCGGCTGAGCTATGTGGGCACTGGTTCCATTATATAGATTTTTATAGCCCAGTGTCTAGTCCGAACTCTATTGTATTTAAACTATGGTGGAGGAGGCAGGATTCGAACCTGCGTAGCCCGTCAGGGCGGCAGATTTACAGTCTGCTCCGATTAACCACTCCGGCACCCCTCCCCTATGCCGCTTGCGCCTTCTTCAGGCTCTAACTCTCTGCCTTTTTGCACACCTGATACTTGCCAACACAAACTATCTTATCACCACAGTTAGGGCAGCACTTCCAATCTGACCTAATCTCAAAATTACACTTTTTGTACTTTACCACACTCGCTACCACTGGCATTATTGATGCCCTCCTTTAATTTTATTTACAAGATCGGTAGGCATCCAAACAAGCCCGAGAGGGGACTCGAACCCACTAACCTACCGATTACAAGTCGGTTGCGCTACCATTGCGCTACTCGGGCACTACCTTTACCAACTTTAGCAATAAATATTAGCTAGGTAGAATATTATAAAAATTAATGATATAAAAAGTCAAGCTTGGTAGCGCATACCGGATTCGAACCGGTGATCTCCTCCTTGAGAGGGAGGTGTCCTAAACCCCTAGACGAATGCGCCACATAAAAACGATTATCAAAAATCTGGCTGGGGAAGAAGGATTCGAACCTTCCCTGGCGGATCCAGAGTCCGCTGTCCTACCGCTAGACTATTCCCCAGAACAGCAAAATTATAGCACACAGCTATCTCTATAGCAATAATAAGTCAATTTGAGAATGTTTACCAACCTCACCCTCTTAATCCCCCTCTCCTTGCTAAGGAGGGGGGGAAAGATTATTATTGAAGGGGCGAAGCCCCTTCAATCTACCCTTAATAAACTCCCCTGCTCTGAAGTTGTAATCAGGGGAGTTTTAGAGGGGCTAACGCCCCTCTAAAGAAATCGTCTTCCCCTTCCCCTTGATAAGGGGAAGGGGATAAAGGGGATAGGGTTCAAAACGAATGTCTAAGGGGGTGAGGTTAATAAAAAATCTTAAGCAGGATTATTTGACACAGCTAGCTTAACCGTTTATGCTGAACTGCCAGATTATTTAAGAAAGGAAGCTATAGCTTTGGCTGATTTAGCTGCTTTACAGCAAACCCTGGGTATTTCCTTTAACGACCCGTCCCTGCTGGAGCAAGCTCTGGTTCACAGTTCTTATATTAACGAGAACCCTGGCTTTGCCTTAACCTCCAATGAAAGGCTCGAATTTCTGGGTGACGCCGTTTTAGGTCTTGCCGTTGCTGAAAAGCTATATCAAGACTTCCCTCATTCCACTGAAGGAGAAATGACCAGACTCCGTGCTGCCCTGGTTCGCCGAGATACCCTAGTCCGTATGGCAAGAACCATTAAGCTTGGCGACTATCTCTATCTGGGAAAAGGCGAGGAGGCAAGTGGTGGCCGGCGTAAGCCAGCTAACCTGGCCGGAGCCTTAGAAGCAGTGATAGCCGCTATTTTCCTTGACCAGGGCTCAACTACCGCCAGGGAATTCATCCTGAGGTTATTCGATGAAGAGCTACAGAAAGTAGCTAGCCAGGGGGCAGGAGTTGATTATAAATCACAACTTCAGGAACTTATCCAGGCCAGGGAGCAGCAGCCACCTGCCTACCAATTGGTAGAGGCAATGGGACCAGACCACGACAAGAGGTTTACTGTTGAGGTAAGAGCTGGCGATACCGTGCTGGGGAGGGGTTCAGGCAAAAGTAAGAAAGTAGCTGAGACTGAAGCTGCCCGGGCCGCGCTAGAACAGCTTTCAACCAACTTTACACAATAGCCCCCCTTTGCTAAACTTCAATTAACAATACCTGTAGTCCAATATTCAGATTGAGATGTTATTATGGGCAGGCGAGATTTTAGACATAGAGAACCAAAGAAACCCAAAAAGGATGCCAAGAAGGTATCGGCTACTACTATCTTACCACCTCCAATGACTGTAGAAATAGTTAAGAAAGAGAAGAAGCGAAAAGTAGAGGAGTAAGACAATAGCAGCTTACCAACAGCTTTATAGCACTGGAGAGCTAAGGGCTCGGGCTGAGAAAGCCAAATCAACACTGGAAGAGTGCTGCCTATGCCCTCGCCACTGCGGTGTTAACCGCCTAGCTGGTGAAAGCGGGAAGTGCCACATTACCAGCCAGGTGGTAATCTCCAGCTATGGTCCTCACTTTGGGGAAGAGGCGCCTCTAGTAGGTAGGCGTGGCTCGGGAACTATCTTTTTCACCTATTGTAATCTACGCTGCGTCTTCTGCCAGAATTATACTATAAGCCAATTAGG
>JAUVZA010000032.1 GCA_030602805.1 Dehalococcoidia bacterium
TCAAGGAAGAGTCATTGATGTGACGAATGCATTAGATGGTGAAGGGGCCATGTCACCTGAGCGTGCTGGAGGACTAAATTCCATTTGCGTGATGACTCTTCTGGAGAAATTCAACTATGATATTCCAACTGTAAAGAAACAACTTATTGGATTAGGTGGGGTTATGTCTTATCTACATACTAGTGATTTAAAAGAAGTGATGAAAGAAGCGCAAACGTCATCAAAACACTTAGAAGTGATGGAAGCGATGATGTATCAAGTGGCCAAGGATATTGGGGCCATGGCGAGCGTACTATCAGGACAAGTTGATCAAATTATTCTTACTGGAGGGATTGCTTATAATCAAGCCTTAATGGACAGTTTTTTAGAGCCCACAATGGCTCGAGAAGCGATAGTGCACTAGCCTACGTTGAAGCAGCTGAAGAGAATTGAGAGGCAGGTTCACAGCCTTCAGAAGAGGTAAGGAAGTTTGAATTGCCGTTTGTCCATATGTAATTCGATATTAGGTGGGTTCAGTCGATATCGTAGGCTGACCAAGTTTAGTCAAGCAACTAAAAAATAAAGGAGGAGGAGGAGGGTTTATCATGCCAGTGTTAGCACCACTTAAAGAAGTAGCAGATATTATAAAAGAGGCTGGTGGTGAAGAACTTAAATTATGTTATCAATGTGGTCTTTGTACTGGTGTTTGTCCTTGGAATACAGTGAGGAGCTTTCTAGTTCGTCGAATAATGCATCAGGCACAATTAGGCTTAGTTGATTTTGAGGATGAAGATATGTGGCTTTGTGTTACCTGCCGGGCTTGTGTTGAGCGCTGTCCTCGCAGTGTGGGCATACTAGATGTTATGAAAGCTATGCGTAGAGGCATCACCGAGTTAGGCATAGCCAAGGTTCCTGACTCGCTCCGGATTACAATTAAGAACATTTCGGGCACAGGTAATCCATTAGGAGAACCACCAGAAAACCGAGCCAACTGGGCAAAAGACCTGGACATAAAAGAATATACTGAGGGAACAGAGTGGCTCTATTTTACGGGATGTATGGCCTCATATGACCCCAAACTTCAGCGGATTCCCCGAGCCATAGTAAATTTACTCAAAAAAGCTCAGGTAGATTTCGGTATCCTGGGTAACCGGGAAACTTGCTCCGGTGAGAGCGTTCGCAAGGCGGGAGACGAGCAACTTTTCCAAACTCTGGCCCAGACCAATATTGATACTTTTACAGAGCTTGGTGTTAAGAAGATAGTAACCACGTCTCCTCATAGCTATCACACCTTCAAGAATGAATATCCTGAGCTGGACGGTAATTTTGAAGTAATTCACTATTCCCGACTTTTGGCTGAGCTTATTAAAGAGGGTAGGCTAAAACCAACCAAAGAGTTGAATAAGAAGGTTACTTATCACGACCCTTGTTATCTAGGGCGGCATAACGGTATTTATGATGAGCCTCGTGAGATTCTACATAGCCTACCTGGCATAGAGCTGATTGAGATGCCGCGTTCTCAGGAAAACAGCTTATGCTGCGGTGGTGGTGGTGGCGGAATCTGGATGGAGACCAAGAAAGGTGAGAGGTTCGCTGACATAAGACTGGAGGAAGCTATAGAAACAGGTGCCGGCACGCTAGCAGTTGCCTGCCCTTTTTGTATGTCCATGTTTGAGGATAGCGTATTGTCCCTGGATAAGGGTGATATTATTGAGATTAAGGACATTGCCGAACTGATTCAAGAGGTTATTTAACAAAGTTAGGGGGTTTTAATATGGAGGACAACACTAGGATTGGTGTATATATCTGTCACTGTGGAAGCAATATCGCTGGGACTGTGGATGTGAAGGAGGTAGCCGAGTTTGCCCAAGGATTGCCTTCTGTGGTAGTAGCCAAGGACTACATATATATGTGCTCAGACCCGGGGCAAAGTATGATTAAAGAAGATATTAAGGAGTTAGGGCTTAATCGTATAGTTGTTGCTTCCTGCTCACCTACGCTGCACGAGCATACCTTTCGGCGAGCTTGCCAGGATGCAGGATTAAACCCCTATCTCTTTGAGATGGTAAATATTAGAGAGCATTGCTCTTGGGTGACTGAAGACCACGATGCAGCTACTGAGAAGGCCAAGGCGCTGGTAAACGCCGCGGTAAGGCGAGTTTACTACCACGAGCCACTAGAGATTAGGGAGGTTCCGGTTACCCCTAGTGTCATGGTTGTGGGTGGAGGCATTGCTGGTATTCAAGCTGCTCTGGAGATTGCCAATTCCGGACACAAGGTTTATCTGGTGGAGAGAGAGCCCAGCATTGGCGGGCACATGGCTCAGTTTGACAAAACATTCCCCACACTGGACTGCGCTAGCTGTATTTTCACTCCCCTCCTGAGCGCAGTAGGGCAGCACCCCTACATTGAGCTACTGACCTATAGTGAGGTAGAGGAGGTTTCAGGCTATGTGGGCAATTTCAAGGCTAAAATCAGGAAGAAAGCAAGGTATGTTGACATTAGCAAATGTACTGGTTGTACCGATTGTGCCAATGTGTGTCCTGTTGAATTACCTGCCGAGTTCGAGCTAGGAATGGCCCAGAGAAAGGCGATATATCGACTTTTCCCCCAGGCTGTCCCTAGTGTCTTTTCTATCGATAAGCGAGGCTATCCACCGTGCCGGGTTGCCTGCCCCGCCGGGGTCAATGCTCAGGGCTATATCTCCCTTATTTCACAGGGCAAGTTCAAGGAAGCTATTGAGATATTGAGGGAAACTATGCCCTTTCCCGGGGTCTGTGGGCGAGTCTGCACTCATCCCTGTGAAGTAGATTGCGAAAGAGGAAAGGTTGATGAGCCTGTGGCCATCCGCTCTCTGAAACGCTTCATGGCTGACTATGAGCTTAGGGTGGGAAGAGAAAAGACAACTCCTGTTGAAAAGACAAAGGAAGACAGGGTAGCTATTATCGGTGCTGGGCCGGCAGGCTTGGCCTGTGCCTATGACCTAATTAGAGAAGGATATCCCGTTACCGTCTTTGGGGCTGCTCCACAAGCCGGTGGCCTGCTGCGTTATGGTATCCCTGAATACAGGATGCCTAAGGAGGTAGTAGATAACGAGATAAGCTACATCGAAGAACTGGGGGTGGAAATAAAGACAAATACCCCGGTGAAAAACCTAGAGGATGTATTCAATCAGGGATATGAAGCCATCTTCCTAGGCACTGGTGCTGGGATAAGCCAGAAAATGGGTATTCCCGGTGAAAATGCCAGTGGGGTAATCCATGCTCTTGACTTCCTGAGGCAAGTGAACTTGAGGGTGAAGGTTGAGCTTGGTGAGCGGGTGGCGGTTATTGGTGGTGGCAATGCTGCTGTAGATGCGGCTAGAGTGGCCAAACGCCTAGGGGCAAAAGAGGTATCGATTGTCTATCGTCGCTCCCGAGCTGAGATGCCGGCTGTTGCCACTGAGGTCGACGAAGCAGAGCAAGAAGGGGTAGGAATTCATTTCCTGGCAGTGCCAGTTAGTGTCCTATCTAAAGATGATAAGCTAACTGGTATTCAATGCATTCGGATGGAGTTAGGGGAACCTGATGCCAGCGGTCGTCGACGCCCGATACCGGTTAAAGGCTCCGAGTTCAATATGGATATTGATAATGTAATCATTGCCATTGGGCAGACAGTAGACAGGGCAATGCTACCCAAGGAGCTTGAATACACCAGTTGGGGAACCCTCTCCGTTGACCCTGTCACCTTGAAAACAAATATTGAAGGCGTTTTTGCTGGTGGTGATGTGGTGGCTGGTCCGGCGGATATCATTGGCGCTATTGCTGCCGGAAAGGAAGCCGCCATCTCTATTGAGCGCTACCTTGAGGGGGTGGACCTAAAGGAGGGGAGACCGACCCCGGTTAAACAAGTAAAAGAAGTACCTAAGGAGGGTGTGGAAATAAAGGCAAGGAGCACTATGCCAGTTCTTGAACTAGAGAAACGAAAGGGCTTTGCCGAGGTTGAGCTTGGCTTTGATGAAAAAATGGCTATCGAGGAAGCCAAGCGTTGCTTGAACTGTGGGGTATGCTCGGAATGCCTGGAGTGCATTAAGGCTTGTGAGCCTCAGGCAATCAATCATGAGATGGAAGATGAGATTATAGAGGTGGAAGTTGGCTCGATTATCATGGCGACGGGCTATGATACCTTTGACCCTTCGGTTATCACTCAGTATGGTTATGGGCGTTATGATAATGTTGTTACTGCCCTCCAGTTTGAGAGGATGTGTAATGCCTCTGGCCCTACAGAGGGCGAAATCGTGCTCAAGGATGGCTCAGAACCCAAGAGCGTAGCCATTATTCACTGTGTGGGTAGCCGCGATAAAAACTATTTCGAATATTGCTCTCGGGTGTGTTGTATGTATTCCCTCAAGTATTCTCACCTGATAAAGGAAAAAACCAATGCCGAAGTATACCAAATGTATCTGGATATGCGCTGCTTTGGCGAAGGCTATGAGGAATTTTATGACCGTCTCTCAGGAGAAGGAGTTAATTTTATACGGGGGAAGGTAAGCGAAGTTACCGACCAGGCTATAAGCAATGAGGAGAAAGGAAAACTTATTGTCTCGTGTGAGGACACCTTGCTGGACGCCATAATAAGGGTGCCAGTTGATATGGTTATCCTGTCTACAGCTTTAGCGCCTCGCTCAGATGCTGAGGATGTTGCCCGGTTATTTAATATTAGCCGCAGAGCCGACGGTTTCTTCCGAGAGAGGCACGTCAAGCTGGACCCAGTAGCTACTACGACTGAAGGGGTATTTGTTGTCGGTTGTGCTCAGGCTCCTAAGGATATACCTGATACTATAGCTCAAGCTTCAGCAGCTGCGGCTCGGGTTCTGGCCATGATTAGCTGGGGAAAGGTAGAGATTGAGGCTGCCATCGCTGCTATTGATGAGGAGCTTTGCTCTGGCTGCCGGATTTGTAATCTTCTTTGCCCCTATAATGCTATCTCCTTTGATGAGGAAAAGGAGGTAAGCCAGATTAATGAAGCTCAGTGTAAAGGCTGTGGTGTGTGTGTAGCGGCTTGCCCCAGCAGTGCTATTGCTGGTAAGCACTTTACCACCGAGCAGATTATGGCTGAAATCGAGGGGGTATTGATCTAAGATGTGCCTAAGGGAAGGGCAAGCTATCTGACAGGAAAGTATATTTACCTTCTCGTTGCCTTCAGCAATCACTTCCTTAATCGAGCTCCTTGGGATTCCCCTCAAGATATTGCTATTCTCTGACCCCCTTTATTCACCGCTTTTCAGTTTTCTTACCAAATCTCCTTTGGAGTCATATACATTAACCTCAAGCGGCATTCTTCCCGGGAGTGAATGGGTGGCACAGGCATGACAGGGGTCATAGGCTCTAAATGCCATCTCTATCATATTGAGAATCCCATCGGGAACCTCTCCGTCCTTTATGAGTGATTTGGCTGCTTTCTCAACCGACATGTTAATGGCAGCCGAGTTATTCTGTGTGGCTACAATCAAATTAACTTTGGTGAGAATTCCCCTGTCATCAGTTTGGTAGTGATGAATAAGGGTTCCTCTTGGTGCTTCTACTATACCTATCCCCTCTTTCGGAGTTTCAGTAGGTAAATTTACTATGTCGGGGGAAGTAAGTTCAGGGTCATGGGCAAGCTCCAGCACCCGTTCAGCTGCGTAGAGCGCCTCAACAAGCCGAGCCCAGTGGAAAGCTAAAGTACTATGAACCGGTTTCCCACCCAATACTTCGTACATTTTTTCATAGGCTTCCTGAGCTAATGGTGTTGCCATCCCATCGGACACATTCAGTCGAGCCAGCGGTGCAACCCTGAAAACACCGCTCTCCTCCCCATCAACGAATCCCTTCCAGCCTATATTCTTGAGGTATGAAAATCTCACATAAGTCCAGGGCTCAACATGCTCTCTGATGTGGTCAAGGTATTCCTGAGCCTTAAACTTGGCAAACTCCTTACCATTCGGGTCGACCACTCTTATCTTGCCATCGTAGAAGTTTACCTTATTATTCTCGTCCACTTGTCCCATATAATAAGTCCGGTGCTTATAGATATCCCCAACAATGAGGTCAACATATTCCTTATTTTTAAGCACTACATCGTCAAAAAGCCCGAGGGCAACTTTGCAGAACTCCAACCCATATTCCCCTGCCTCTATAATAGTCTTCCTCTCGTCCTCGTTAATCGCTTTTGATACGCCCCCGGGCAACCCACAGGTAGGCATGACCGGCTTTCCAGCGATTATTCTCAGAATATTCCGCATTCTTTTCCGCATCTCTATTACTTTCCCCCCAACTTCTAATCCCACCTTGGCAATAACCCCCAAGACATTCCTTTCTGCGGCAGGTGCCGTTGGGCCAACAACAAAGTCGGGACCACCAAGGAAGACGAAATGCAATATATGGTCTTCTGCGTAGAAAGCATTGTACATAAGCTCTCTTATCTTTTTCGCCGCTGAGGTTGGCTCAACCTTCCAAAGGTCATCAAGGGCTTTAGTCGATGCCATGTGGTGAGCAGTAGGGCATACCCCGCATATCATTGTAGTTATTCTGGGCATCTCCTCCGCTGGTCTTCCCTCGCTGAACTTCTCAAACCCTCGGAGCTCGGGAATCTGAAGGTAAGCCCTCTCACAATTTCCTTCATCGTTGAGAAATATCTCTATCTTTCCATGTCCCTCAAGCCTAGTTATGGGGTCTATCGTTATCTTTTTCATTACAATCCTCCTATTTCACTTCCATTCTCTTTCTTTTAAGCAGAGAAGCTGGCAGGCTAAATCTGTAGAATGTTCCTGCCGGGTCTGCAATCTGATTGATCAATTTTTGAGCATCTTCCTCCGACATTTTCTCCTCACCTTCAAGCCCCAATATAGAGGCAATCATCGACAAGCCTTTTGCTCCCTGGTCTACAACCCCCTTTGTAGGACCAAAGCAACCTCGGCACGCCTGATTAGCTTTAATGCATGTTTCCCCGCATCCCGAGCGAGTTACAGGGCCGAGGCAAATTATTCCCTGTTCAAGGAAGCATTTCTCAGGGTCGATTTTGATTTCCCACGGTCTTTTTATTTCATTTATTGATAATTTTTCCGGTTTTGTCTCATTTAGTGGGCACGTATCGCACAAAGCTTTATCGGGAGCAAGCACCGCTCCTTTCCCTGGCAGTTTGCCGGTGAGAATGGCATTTACTGCATTCATTACTAAATCAGGCGGTGGGGGACATCCGGGGAGGTAATAATCTACAGGAATGGTTTGGTTTAAAGTCTTCACTGTATCATAGAATTCAGGTAGAGTGAGTTCACCGACGTTAATGGTTGTCTTCTCTTGAGGGATAATTCCCTCTGGATTTTCTACAGTCGGGACTTCTTTATAAACCCTTTGGAAAATGGTATCCCTTGTCCAGAAGTTCCCCAGCCCTGGTATCCCTCCTAAATGAGCGCAAGCGCCAAAGGCAACTACAAGACCAGATTTTCGCCTCAAGAGCTTTACCATCTCCTCTTGTTCTTCCAGCCTTACTGCCCCATTAATAAAGCTCACCGCTATCTCACCATCGCTTAGAGCTTCGACATCCTTCCTCTTAAAATCCAGTGCCACGGGCCACAGGACAATATCCACAGCCTCCGCCACTTTCAGTAAATCTTCATTGAGGTCAACGACTGTCTCCTCACACCCACCACATGAAGCGCACCAATAAAAAGCGACCTTTGGTTTAGCCATCTTTACCCCCTTTCTTTCTTAGCTGGCTGGAACCTAGCCTTCTCATCTCCTCGGCGAAATCAGCAATTGCCTGAACAAACCTTGGCGCTTGGACCGCCAAGGCAGGAGAACATTATTTTGCGACGAGCTACATTGTATGAAGCGCTTAAATTTCTAGTGTGACGAGAGCGAGCTTTGGAGTAACAAGGGCAAGCAGCAATAAATCTCCCATCAGCACTCTTAGCAAAAGTCTCCAAAATAAAGTCTGACCTGTAAAATTCGTTAATCTTAACGAATTTTAGCATTATAGCTTAAAGCTGTCAATCTTGCTGCCAACTATTGGAGACGGAGATTGATAAGCAACCCTTATATCGCCTCTTGGCAAAAGGCACATCATTAGGTTAGTATGGTATAGTATTTGATTACTACTGACTCGGGGGGTAGCTTTTGAGAGAACGAATAGCTAGCCTGACTTCTAATATCCTGAATCCCTTCTTGGTTAGTCCTGTATTAATCCTATTGCTTTCATTTAAGTCGATATCCAGTACACTTGATGCCGTTAAATGGTCACTGATTTTAATCGCTGTTAGTATCTTACCGGTTTTTTTGGTTATTATTTATCTTGTTCGCAGCCAGAAGCTTGAGGGTCCCTTCATCAATATTCGTAAGCAACGGACTAAGATTTACTTGTTGGCAGGTGTTTGCGCTAGCGTCGGCTGCATCGTTTTTCATTACCTCGGGGCACCGCCAACACTGGTGGCTACATCTGTAGCTGGGCTTTCAGGGGTAGTCGTATTTATGTGTGTAAATCTCTTGTGGAAGATAAGCCTTCATACCGCTTTTGTAACTGCTTCAGTAACCGCATTGATTATTTTGTATGGCTCCATAGCTGCGGTAACTGTAGTGCTAGTTCCTCTAATAGCCTGGTCAAGGATAGAGTTGAAGCATCACTCACTAGCTCAGGTGGCTGCTGGTGCTCTTCTAGCCGCTTTAATTGTAGTTGTAGTGTTTTATCTTTTTGGTCTGGTGGCTCAGGGGTGAAGAGATTAAGAGCTTTCTATTAGAGCAAGCCCCGTTTCGCGACGTGGGGCTTGTGGGGCAGGCCCAGGATTCAGGTGCTTATGCCTATTCAGAATCGTTCCTTTTTAGCATTGACAGTTATTTGGGGGATAGGTTAGCTCACTCTACTCAAGTGGGCTAGTGCCAGTAATATGATATACCCAGCGGGGTGGAATTCCACTCACTACTCGGTTGACTATCCTTTTTAAGCGACATTGGCTCATGCGCTTATCCGCTAATTCAATTATGTACCCATCACCATCATCTAAGCGAACATAGTCCTCTAGAGTGAGTTCTCCCCACCAGTTTGTTTCTTCTTCATGTAATAATTGGTAGTTAACACTCCCTATAAATTCGCTATCACTGAGCTTGTAGAGATTGCCCATGCTCATTTTAATTCACTTTCCCTTACTCTAGCTGTTATAGAATAGCCCATCACCTACTCGAAGCTCAATAGACTATCCTAACTGTTTTTAACGCAATGTTACCATAAATTTAGCGAGACATGTTCTATCAAATCTCAGACCCAGCAGTATTTACCTAGTGGGACGGGGGACAGGGAGTAAGCCTCATAGAGTCACCAGATCCTCAAGGTGTCGCCTCGCTGAATAGGGAAGTGCGCAAAGGTGTACTTGTGAAGCGTATGGCACTCTTCTGAGCCCCAGCAAGCCCCGTTTCGCGGCGTGGGGCTCCTAGGGTATACCAAAAACTAAATCTTTATCCAGCCCATCTTTCGGCATAATCACCAGCCCATTTTATCTTGTAACGCTCTCCCTGGCTGGCTTTGACCATAAGCAATATCCATAACACAAATGCCAGAATGCCGCTAATTATTCCGACTATCAATCCCAGAACAGGTATCCAGCCGAGCAAACTATTTAATACCGACAATACTCCGAATATGATTATGGACTGAACAGCATGAAATTTAACAAATTTGCTTTCTCGCTCAAGTATCAGGAACACTATGCCACTTACCCAGCCTAACACGTAGCACAGTAAGCCCGCGATATTCTCATCTAGTCCGGTAGAGGACTTTACCATGCGACTATACCTCCCTTACGGCTTATTTCTTAAAAGGAAGGGTACAACATAAACCAGCTTATGTCAATAGTCCTATAACCAGGAACCCCGAACAAGTATTTAATGTTAAGGCAAGCCCCGTTTCGTGGCCTGGGGCTTGCGGGGATCACTTAAGACATGGTTCAACTTACCCAGTATTTAGCCACTTGGGTGATTTCCTCTAATATTGACAGTAATAAAGTGCAGTGCTAACCTTAGCCTGCGATTGAAATCTTAACATGAGGAGGAGATGGAAGGATAATCATGAGTGCTCAAGAAGCTAACATGGAAATCCTGTCTACTATTGCCTTTGACAAATTAAAAACACAAATTAGTAGTATTGATGGACTTGATAATAAAATTGGAGTTATGTTTGGACTAACTAACGGTCTTCTTATTGGGCTTCTAGGTTTTGTCGGATTCATTGAAAAACCAATTCAATGCACAATTATATATCTTATTTATACCTCCTTCGCCACTTATCTCTTATCCATGATGTTGCTAGTATGTTCCTATCTTATTCGCCGTTGGGATTTTCGTCCAAATCTCTCTGCACTTAAAGAAATATGTACTGATGAGCAATACGATGGATTTCCTGAAATAATCAGGGGGTGGGTAGCAGAAGAATGTATGGATGCCTACGATTACAATAGCATCGGAATAGTGCAGAAAAGAAGACTAACCTTTCGGGCACTTGCCTTTGTTCTAGTACAGACAATTCTGCTGATTGTAATTGCTACAATGGTGGCGCTTGGCTAAGCCTACTCCCGTGGTGGTGGTGTTGGCCTAGGCTTAGGCTTAGGTGGATACCCTTTCTCAATCCAATCTGGTGGACCATGTGGTGGCTTCGGCGGTGTCCTAGGTGGTGTTGGTGGTGGCGGTGGTGGCGGTGGTTCATCCCTGAACCTTGGATTCAATTCACCTAAACTCTTAATGTATGTCATATAACCACCTTCTCATAAAGCCATATTTTGTTTCTTGCTCAATATGAAGAAAATAATTACTTCTAATATATATCTATTATATCACATCACTGAAAATTCAATAACAGATATCACACGGGGCGTTTGGAAATAAAATGGCTCCCCGGGTAGGACTCGAACCTACAACCTAGCGGTTAACAGCCGCCCGCTCTACCATTGAGCTACCGAGGAACACTGTGGCTGCCGAGCCTGGATTCGAACCAGGGCTAGAGGATCCAAAGTCCCCCGTGCTACCACTACACAACTCGGCATCCTATCTCATAAATTATAAGTCTTTTTGCGATAATATTTCTCGTGGTGCCGAAGGTCGGGCTCGAACCGACATGAAGGTTACCCTTCAACAGTTTTTGAGACTGCCGCGTCTACCTATTCCGCCACTTCGGCTTATCCTTCAAATAGAGCGCAAGGCGAGATTCGGACTCGCCACCCGTCGCCTCAGGCGACTGCTCTACCGCTGAGCCACTTCAGCTTTCTTAACTTGGTGCCGAGGCCCAGAATCGAACTGGGGACACGCGGATTTTCAGTCCGCTGCTCTACCGACTGAGCTACCTCGGCACCAAAAATATTGTAGCTGTTAGCAATATAGGTGTCAAGGTTCATAGTTTAGGCGCGGGTCAGTTCCTACTTTCCCACGTAGGCGATAGCATCAATCTCTACCAGCATCCCAGTCAGGGCAAGCGATGCGCCGTAGGTTATCCTTGCTGGAAATGGCTCGGGAAAAAAAGGTCTTATATACCTCGTTCATTGATTTAAAATTGGAGAGGTCAGTTAAAACAACTGTAACCTTAACCACGTCTTTCATGCTGGCGCCATTCGCCTGTAGGATAGCCTTTATGTTCTCCAGCGTTTGCCTGGTTTGCTCCTCAATGGTATCGCCTTTTACCTTTCCCGTCTGAGGGTCGAGGGGTCCCTGCCCAGAAACAAATATATAATCACCAGCTTTGTATCCTTGCGAGTATGGTCCGATAGCGGCAGGTGCTTTATCAGTTTTAATTACCTCCTTCATTTTTCAACCCCTTTGTCTAAAATTTTGAGCCAAAATTGCAATTCCAGTCTAAAGTGGGTTGAGACCATAACAAACCTCTACTGACACCCCCTCTCTAGGTTAGAATTAGGTGGCGTGTATAACCCTTATTCTATTTGGCAATTTCCTTGTCGCATGCGAACAGCGCCGGAATGCCGCCGGTATGAATAAAGACAATCGTGTCTATTGACTTGAACCGCTCCTTCTTTATTAAATCAATGAGCCCGGCCATGGCCTTGCCGCTATATACCGGGTCAAGGAATATGCCCTCGGTCTGGGCTACCAACCTAATGGCATCTATGTCTTCTTTGGTCGGTATCCCGTATCCTTCTCCAATATACTCATCATTTACCTCTACATTATCCTCCTCCAGCAAGGTATTAAGGCCGAGATATTCGGAGGTGGCATTTGCCCGTTCAATTGTAGTGGCTACGGCATCTTTGGCATTGTGTGCCACCGAAACACCGAGTACTTTGTAATCTGCTTTCAGATATTTTATCCCTAAGGTTAATGCCCTTGGGTCCCCCCACCACCATTTGCCAGGATAACATAGTTAGCTTTTATATTATTATCTTTTAGCTGTTGAATTAATTCATCGGCAGCATTTACCCACCCCACGGGGCCAATAATAGTGGTAATTTCGGGATAAATAAATGGTTTATATCCTTTTGAACGCAGTCGGTTGGCTACCGCCTCCATTTTTTCTGCCACAAATCCCTCACCATGCAGCAGCACCGTCAGTTTATCCTTACCCCATCTGGGATACGTCTCTCTTAATTTAAGCACAGCTCCCACTAACTCCGCTGAGTAAGTAAGTTGCATTAGATGCCTGGGCCGATGGGAACGCTCCTTCAGACTTGCTATATGCCTGGGGTTATAGCGCCTCTTCCAACGGTAAAAAGTCTGTGGAGAGATGCCAAAGTAGCGGCAGGTAAGGCGAGCATTGTCCGCCTTAGGCGGATAGTGTCACCCATCTATTTGAACTAGCTCAGAGGTTGAAGGTAACGGCCTGTTTCCTACATTTAGCTAACAGCGGCTAACGCTTGTTTTAGGTTAATGTCCCCGGTAGAAAGTGCCTTACCTACTATAGCACCCTCTACACTAAGCTCCTTCAGTACTTTAAGGTGACTTAGCGAGGAAACGCCGCCGGCAGCAACAATAGGTAGTTTGATTGCAGTCACCAGCTCGAAAATAGTGGCGAAATTTGGCTCGGTGAGGGTACCATCACGACTAATATCAGTGTAGATAAAACGCCTTACTCCCAGTTGCACCATAGATTTGGTAAATTCTATAGTCTTTAGCCCCGTTTCTTGACGCCAGCCATGTATAGCAATATGTCCCTCCCTAGCATCAACGCCAACAATAATAGATTCGCTGAACTTACGGCATGCTTCTTCAATCAGCTGTGGGGCTTCCACGGCGGCTGTGCCCAGGATGACACGTTCTATGCCAGCTTTAAGCAGTTGCTCTACTGTTTCCAGTTGGCGGATGCCACCACCCACTTGGATAGGAATTAATACCGCACTGGCTATCTCTTTAATAATATCCAGATTATAGAGCTCACCTATAGCAGCACCATCGAGGTCAACAATATGCAGCCTAGGGGCTCCCAGCGATTGCCACTCTAGAGCTACTTCTACTGGGTCATCGGAGAATATCGTTTCCTGCTCATAGTCACCCTGATACAGGCGAACGCATTTACCACCTCTAAGGTCTATAGCCGGAATGACTTCTATTGTAGCTTACCTCATAGATTAATGTTAGAATATTTTCTCCAAAGTCTGGCCTTATATGCCCGCTCCCACTTGTTGTCCAGCGCATCCAGCGCTCTATTTATTACTCTGGCGTAAACCATAGTATTGGTCACTGCTGAGGAGGCGAGGTAAAATCTCTGCCGAAGTGCGGTATGTATCTCCACCACGCCATTCGCCCAACTGCTTTCCCAGTTCCTCTAAATCAAGAGGTTGGTTACCATTAGCCAGGAAAAGGCGAAATATGCTCTCTAAAATAGGTAGTTTACCGGTAATAAAATTAGGGGTCTTGGAGCAGCAATCTTTAATAGTCATCAAAAGATCAGCCGCTGAAGTCTCCCCCTTCAGCCGCTCCTGGCACTTGGGGCATAAGCAACCTTGAGCCATGGCAAAGAATGAGCGATTACTCTGCTGATGCCAATCTAAATCAATAAACCAATGCGGACTAACTTGGTTAGTGTTCGTATTTTCTTTATCCACAAAATTGCTTATCATTGAAAATTCTAAGTCTCAAATACCACCTTGGCTGCCTTAATCAAGTCAAGATACCCTGTTTTAAGCCCGAGCGCCTCTGAGGCTTCGCAATCTACCTGATAAGGCTCCCCAATAAACACTTTGCCATACTCCTCAATCTCACCCTGAATGGGGTCACCCCAGCTAATGAACTTCTGGCGAGCTTCTATAATCCCCAGGTCGAAGGATAGGGTAAAATAGAGGTCAGCTATCACCTTATCTATCCCCAAGCTGTATAAAGCTCCCCAGCCTCCTGGTGCCTCACCGCCATACTTGCTGCTCGGCAGCACAGTGAGCAGATTCATTAGGCTAAGGCTGCCAATCCCATTAAAAACCTTCAACGGAGCCACAGTTATCAAGTAGTCGCTAGACAAGATAACATTAGGCACCCAGAAGGTGGGCATAACCAGTGCTTTAGGTAAAGGATTATCTACCTCTACCCAGATACAGTCCTTTACATCCAGCGTTAATACCCGTGGAAAACTGTAACCCAAGGCTTGATATATTGGATAGATTGGACTCCCGCCTGGGGTGCCTTCAAGTAGAAGAATATCGGCATCAGTGACCTGCCTGATACCTTCTATTATCACCGACAGTATATCCCGGCTGGTAGTTACTGGATATGATACCGGATAACATGCGCTGGGTTTAATTAAAACGCGCCGCACCCTGGATAACACCGGTGGTGCTTTAAAAACAAACTCTGAAGCCTCAAATATCAAAGCTACTCCTCACTCCAATCTAGCATCATTACCTGGACCACATCCCCTGCCGCCACCTCTTCCTTATCCTCAGGAATAATCACCAGCCCGTTGGCTAAGCTCATAGAGGTTAAAATCCCCGAACCCTGAGGACCAGTTAGTCGAGCAAAATATTTCCCATCGTGCTCTTTAACCACAGCCCGAGCCAAGATGCGGCGCCCATCACTATTTACAACAGAGTCCTCGAGCACCGCGTCTATAGTAGGCTTAGCTAAATTTTTCTTACCCATCATTTTAAGGATAGCCGGGCGAACAAATAGCTCAAAGGTAACCATAGAGCTAACTGGATTGCCTGGTAAACCAAGATGGGGTATGTTTCTGACTATACCCGCCTTACTGCTCCCCCTAATCGTGCCAAAGGCTAGAGGTTTCTCCGGCTTCATGCGGACTGTCCAAAAAGCAATCTCCCCCTCTTTAGCCAAAATATCCTTTACTACATCGTAGTCCCCAGCCGAGACGCCGCCAGTAGTTATCAGCATATCAGCATCCAACCCCTGGCGAAGTTTAGCCACCAGTGAATCTTCACTATCTAAGGCTATCCCCAGTATTCTAGGTATGCCACCATAGCGCAGAACCAGGGCAGCCACGCTATAAGTATTACTATTATATATCTTGCCTAGAGGTAGAGGTTGATTAATATCTACCAGCTCATCCCCGGTGGCTAGAATAGCCATCACCGGGCGGCGGATAACCATCACCTTACTATGTCCTAACGAAGCCAAAACACCAACTTCTGAGGGTCTGATTACTACCCCTTTGCTTAATACTATTGACCCTTTCGTAATATCTTCACCTGCCCGCCGAATATTCAAACCAGCCTCGGCTTCACATAAAATACCTATTTCAGTGGGGAGCTGCTGGCTAATAGAAGACCCTCTTCGCAAAAGCTCGTCTGTATCTTCGAACCTCACTACACTATCGGTGCCCTTGGGTATCGGTGCCCCGGTCATAATGCGAATAGCTGTGCCTAGCTCTAATTCACGTTCAGAAATGGAGCCAGCAGCCACCATACCGATAACAGGCAGAAATCGAGGGGATTCTCTACTAGCACCACGAGTATCCCTGGACCTAACCGCATAGCCATCCATAGCCGCATTATCTAGTGGGGGAACATCAATGCTAGAATATATATCCTCAGCCAGAACCTGCCCCAGACAATCTAGAATGGGTTTCTCTTCCTCTTCCAGAATATCTACATAAGTCAGAATTTTCTCCAAGGCCTGTTCAACACTTATCATCGCTCATATCTCCTCTGGCTATTTCCCTTGCCGTCTCCAAATCAGCTTCAGTATTAACATTAAAAAAGCTCAAATGCTTAGGGTCAAACCTATTAATCTCCGTAGCTTCTACATACCTTACCTTAACCAAAGTAAAAAGTTCTCTAATGCTCAGATTACCTTGCTTAAGCAGACATTCAATAGGAGCTAAGCAGCCCTTTGAATAAACAGCGTGAAGTGGTTCAAGCATATTCCCCAATCGGGGAACTACTAGGTCAAAGCTAGCCGAAATTTGTATCATATAGTCCAGCAAGGCTCGGTTCAAAAAGGGCATATTACAAGCAACGACAAGGTTATGGAATGAATCCGAGGCGGCTAAACCGGTATAGATACCGCCCAAGGGGCCTTTACCGGGGTAAGCATCAGTTACTATCCTCAACTTTGGGTAGCCAATAAACTGGGTAGAAAATTGCTTTGCAGCAGTAACTATAATAATGTCACTACTAAA
>JAUVZA010000064.1 GCA_030602805.1 Dehalococcoidia bacterium
CACAGCCGGCGCCAGATAGCGTTGTCACCTTCTCTAGCACTATTACTGCGTGACCATAAAGCCAAGAAACAGGCACAAAGAATCTTACTAGGTACACCTTTATCTGATAGCGACCTCGTGTTCGCCCATCCTGATGGTCGACCACTTGACCCAGGCGTAGTCAGTCATACCTTTGCTAGAGTCCTTAAGAAAGCAGGGCTGCCTCATATCCGCTTCCACGACCTTAGACATACTCATGCCACCCTCTTGCTAAAAGCCGGCATACACCCTAAAATAGTGAGTGAAAGGCTGGGGCACGCTAACATTGGTATCACCCTTGACACTTATAGCCATGTGTTGCCTGGATTACAGGAGAGAGCCGCCGAGCGCTTCGACGAGATACTGGAACCGAGAGTAATTGCCGAGGATGTTAGCAAAATGTTAGCAAATGAAATTGACCTGGGCACCGTGGGCCGCTAGCTCAATTGGAAGAGCAGCTGACTCTTAATCAGCCGGTTACAGGTTCGAGTCCTGTGCGGCTCAAATGTTGCCTGCCGTGAGCCCTAGTCTGTTCCCATTATTTCATTTGCGGATAGCTCAAGGATGAGACTTGCCCGTCGTGAGGGGCGAACACAGAGGCTTGACTGTTTTAAGACCCTATTTATTGAGGATGTGGATAGGGCGGCTCGAGACGAAGTAGCGATAGCCAGAGCCCGGTTTCGCCACACAGACCAGCAGTTGGCTAGGCAAATCTTGGCCAGAAAGGTTACCTTTGGCGATAGTTTGATAGAGCTTATGTCGACGCACCCCAATATGGTTAAGCGCCTGAGGACATTGCAGGGGTAAATTAAACCATGAAAAGGTCGGCAAGGACTTCACTTACCATACTTATTGTCCTCCTGGACGAAATAATTCTGGCTGCCATTATCCTTTTCATGCTATGGAAGCTGGGGGTACATCTGCCTCTGTGGGTTGTCATTGCCCTGGTAGTTACGTTGGGAATAATTTTTTTTGATATTGTGTAAACTTATAGCTCCGGTGTTGAAAAGGGAGCAAGTAACCGGCGGCGAAGGCATGCTTGGTCTTGAAGGGGAAGTGGTAACACTGCTAACCCCGAAGGGAGTCATCAAAGTCCGTGGGGAGCTCTGGAAGGCATATTCAACCGGTGCCAGCATAAGCGCCGACGAGGAGGTAATAGTTGTGGAGCTAGAAGGGCTCAAGCTACTTGTAAGACGCAAAGATGTAGAAATTATCCCTGGAACTGGAAGAACTAATCATGGCGGCTCGGCTTGACGGCAGTCACAATTGTGTGATAGCTTTGCTGATAGTCGGCGGGTTGACTCTATATCTCTAATCGGTCAGGGAGAAAATTGGCGCAAATAGGCATTCCTAGAGCCCTGATGTATTATCAGGCGAACTATACTTTAGTTCCAACATGTAAAATGGTCTGAAAAGTAATTTATTATGAGGGAAGAAATCAGCTATGAAATACAAAAATATTTTATTTGAAGTAGAAGACAATGTCGCTGTGATTACCTTCAATCGTTCCAAGGTCTTAAATGCTATAAATTTTGAGACAATGTTGGAATTCAATGGCACTATCCATAAATGTAAAGAGGACGAAAACATCAAGGCTGTTATTCTTACAGGGGCGGGTGACAAGGCGTTTGTTGTTGGAGCTGATGTTACTGAGTTCAAAGATAAAAGTCCTCAAGAGGCTATGCAATTTTTGGAATTGGGTCAGGACACACTCAGACTCATGGAGACTAGTGGCAAACCTGTGATTGCTGCTGTGAACGGCCTTGCTCTAGGTGGGGGAGCGGAAATATCCATGGCTTGTGACATTAGGTTTGCCTCTGATAAAGCGCGTTTTGGTCAGCCGGAGATTCTTCTGGGATTCATTCCTGGGTGGGGAGGCACACAGAGGTTGGCACGCCTGATTGGAATAGGCCGGGCAAAGGAATTGATCATGAGCGGGGAGCAGATTACAGCTCAACGCGCTTATGAGATAGGATTAGTTAACAAGGTATTCCCTGCTGAGCAACTTATGGAGGAGACGAGGAAGTTTGCCCAAAAATTGGCAGGAATGCCGTCTTTTGCCATCAAGATGATTAAGTATGCCATTAACTATGGTTATGATTTACCCTTGGATAATGCCGTAAATCTAGAAATTCAGTGCAATGCACAATGCTTTAGCACTCAGGATCTCAGGGAGGGGTTAGCAGCCTTTTTAGAGAAAAGAAAACCCAATTTTACAGGTAAGTAATGAAACATGGTATAGAAAAGTAGAAAGAAGGAGGATAGTGGTATGGCTTTTAAGGGCGTAGATTATTATAAAATAGACGAGTTACTTTCTGACGATGAGAAGATGGTCCGAAATTTAACAAGGGAATTCTTAGAAAAAGAGGTCGAGCCGTTTATTGCTAAGGCCTGGGACCGAGAGGAGCCATTAAATATACGGGAACTGGCTCTCAAGATGGGGAAGCTTGGCTTGCTTGGAGCTACCCTTCCTGAAAAGTATGGATGCCCAGAGATAAGTTATGTCGCCTCTGGGCTTATTTCCCAGGAGATTGAGAGGGTTGACAGTGCTCTTAGAAGCTTTAAAGAGGTTATATCAGGACTGGTAATGTATCCTATATGGCAATTCGGCTCTGAGGAGCAGAAGGATAAGTGGTTACCGTTGCTTGCCAGAGGGGAGAAAATAGGCTGTTTTGGCTTAACAGAGCCAAATCATGGTTCAGATGTAGCCTCAATGGAAACAGTGGCAAAAAGAGATGGCAGTGGATGGATTATTAACGGAACAAAACAGTGGATAAGCGAAGCGGCGACTGCTGATATCTCAGTTGTTTGGGCACAGACAGACGACGGAATAAGAGGATTTTTAGTGGAACGGGGTACGGAGGGATTTACTCAAGCTTTTCAAAACCGTAAGGGTTCGATGAGGGTTGGTGATGTTGGTGAACTGGCTTTTTCAGATTGCAAAATACCATCTGAGAACCTGCTACCAAAATCAGTGGGATTGAAACCTGTGTTTATGTGTCTCAATCAAGCCCGATATGGAATATCATGGGGAACAATTGGAGCTGCTATGGATTGTTATGAGACGGCTTTAAATTATGCGAAGGAGAGAGAACAGTTTGGAGCACCGATTGCATCATATCAGTTAGTACAGGAGAAACTTGTAACAATGTTGATAGAGATTACTAAAGGGCAGCTATTGTCTTATAGGCTTGGAAGGCTCATGGATGAGGGGAAAGCTACATATCAACAGATTTCTATGGCTAAGAAGAACAATGTATCTGTTGCACGTATGTGCGCCAGGACAGCCCGTGAGATTCTTGGGGCAAATGGTGTCTCATTGGATTATTCCCCGATAAGACATATGGCCAACATTGAGTCTGTATATACATATCAGGGGACAGATGACATCCATACATTAATTTTGGGCAATGATATTACGGGCATTCCAGCGTTCACCAGGAAATTATAGAAATGTAGTAAATTTGAGTAGGTATAGGCGACATGAAACTGTATGAATATGAAGGAAAAGAATTATTCCGTAGATTTGGCATTCCTGTTCCAGAAGGGACTTTAGTCAGGACAGGAGAGGAGGCACAGCGAGCAGCTATTAGGATCGGCAAAGAAGTCATAGTTAAATCTCAGATCTTAGCTGGTGGACGCGGGAAAGCAGGCGGAATAAGGGTTGCTAAAACACCTGAAGATGCTGAGAAGGTAGCTCACGATATTCTTGGTACGGAATTGCAAGGATACAAGGTCAGTAGCCTACTAGTCGAGGAAAAGCTTGACATTACGAACGAGATATATATGGGCATAACGGTTGATGATGAGAATGGTGTACCAATAGCCATAGTAAGCGCCGAGGGCGGAGTGGAAATAGAAGAAGTTGCCCGAAAAAATCCTGAAAAAATAGCTTCTGCGCTAATCGATCCTCTTTATGGAATAAGAAGCTATGGAGCAATAAACTTGGTACGCCAGATTGGGTTGACGAGGGAAGCTCTAATCTCAGCTGGCAAAATACTTTCTCAACTTTACAACTTATTTGCATCCTACGATGCCGGTATAGTCGAGATCAATCCGTTAGTCATAACCAATGAAGGGAAAATGATTGCAGCTGATTCCAGATGCGAAATAGATGACAATTCACTTTTAAAACACCCGGAATTCAAAGATTTACGCATCCAGCGCATTGAGAATCCGTGGGAAAGGGAGGGAGTTAAAGGAGGAGTAAACTATGTAGATTTAGAAGGTAATATCGCGGTTATGGCAAATGGTGCGGGTCTCACCATGTCCGTGCTGGATATAGTAAAGGCTGGTGGTGGAGATCCTGCCTGCTTTTTAGATGTTGGCGGAGGTCTATCAAGGGAGCGAATGAAGAACGGTGTTGGTCTTCTCCTAAAAAGGGCAGGAGCAGACCAACGCATAAAAGTAATTATACTGATGGTGAGGATGATGATAAGCCCACCAGATGCTGTGGCAGAAGGGATAATGGAAGCTATTAAGGAAGTTAAAGTTGAAACCCCCATAATCGCTGTGATACGGGGAAGGGAACCTTACGAAAAACGAGTACGGGAGTTGCTTAAGAATGTAGAAAAAATCACCCTATTTTCCAGCGTTGAAGAAGGGATAAGGGAAGCTATAGAAATAGCAAGGGATAGAAATGGCTATATTTGTTGACAAGGATACAAATGTTTTAGTTCAAGGAATCACTGGAAGGCTTGGAGCATTACAAACAGAGCTGATGCTAGATTACGGCACTAGGATAGTTGCAGGAGTTACTCCTGGGAAGGGGGGGGAGACACAGTTCGATATCCCCGTCTATGATTCTATCCAAGAGGCTATGAGTAAGCATAGAATAGATGCTTCTGTGATATACGTGCCGGCCCCCTTTGTGCGGGATGCAGCGTTTGAGGCCATAGATGCGGGAATCAAGTTCATGGTTATTATAACCGACTGGGTTCCTCTCCACAGCGAAATGAAGATCAAGGCCTATGCTAAGAGTAAAGGCACTCGTTATATAGGTCCAAATACGCCGGGCATAATGATTCCTGGTCAAACAAGCTTGGGAATGATATCACCTTCAGCTGTTATGCCGGGAGGAGTTGCGGTTGTTTCAAGAAGTGGAACATTGACTGATGAAGTAGCTTCGCACCTCTCCGAACAGGGCATCGGCCAAAGTGTGGTTGTTGGGTTAGGTGGTGACCCTATCGTTGGCTCAAGAATGATCGATGTCTTGAAGCTCTTAAAAGAGGATGTACAAACTAAAGGTGTGGTCATAGTCGGTGAGATAGGGGGCACGATGGAGGAGGAAGTAGCAAGATACCTCGATGCTCAGTTCGATAAGCCGGTAGTAGCTTTTGTCGCGGGTAGAACAGCACCTCGGGGAAAGGTTATGGGCCACGCTGGAGCCATAATCATGGGTGAACGAGGCATGGCTGAGAGTAAAATAAACGCTTTTAAATCGGCGGGTGTGCCGGTCGCTAAAACCTTTTGGGAGATACCGTTGCTAGTAAAAAGATAGTCTAGAAGGTTGGAATTATAGAAAGACGGAGAAAAGACTGATAATAATTTGTACTGTGCTCTCGTACTAAAGAGAATGAAAGAGGTAGTTATTGTTAGTGGTGCCAGGACAGCGATAGGAGCCTTTGGCGGTTCTTTAAAGGATATACCTGTGGTCAACTTGGGTAGCTGGGTAATTAAAGAGGCACTCAGGCGAGCAGGTTTGAGGCCGAAGTCTAGCAAAGAGCTTCTAGCCTGCGGTCCTGATGCTCTTAAGGACGATGGGATGATAGAGCTGGAGAAGAAATACTATGATTGGGATCCCGCTCTACGTGAAATTCAAGTTGATGAGGTGATCATGGGAAATGTTCTCCAAGGAGGGCAGGGGCAGAACACGGCTCGCCAGGCGGCTATTTATGCTGGGATTCCTAAAGAAACGTCTGCCTTCACAGTGAATAAAGTCTGTGCCTCAGGACTAAAAGCTATCACCTTAGGGGCTGAGGCCATTATGCTAAGTGAAGCAGATATTGTGGTTGCTGGGGGAATGGAATGTATGAGCCACAGTCCTTATGTCCTTCCTAAAGCTCGCTGGGGCTATCGGATGGACATTGATGCCAAAGGAGACTTGATAGACCTTATGGTATTCGACGGATTGTGGGATATATTCTATGGCTATCACATGGGAAACACCGCGGAAGAAATTGCTAATAAATATGGCTTTACCCGAGAAGAGCAAGATGAGATTGGATACCTTAGTCATTACCGAGCAAGAAAAGCTATAGCAGATGGCTTATTTAAAGATGAGATAGTCCCTGTATCCGTTCCACAGAGAAAAGGGTCGCCTATTGTATTTGATACCGACGAGCGCCCCAGGGATACCACGCGGGAGGAGATGGCTAAACTTCCCCCTGCATTCCGGCAGGGTGGTACGGTTACTGCGGGCAATTCTTCAGGGATCAGTGATGCCGGAGCCGCTGTGGTGCTTATGTCAAAGGAGAAAGCTAATGAATTGGGGCTTGAGCCCATGGCAGTCCTTAGAGCGTGGGCTACAAGTGCAACAGATCCCAATTATATGGGATTAGGCCCTATTCCTGCGGTAAGGAAGGTGCTCAAGAAGACCGGGCTCGCCAGCAAAGATATTGATGTTATCGAGCTTAATGAGGCTTTTGCTGCTCAGACATTAGGTTGCATGAAAGAGCTTGGCTGGAGCTTTGATCAGATTAATCCCCACGGTAGCAGTATATCTCTGGGGCACCCTATTGGCTGCACCGGGGCTCGAATGGTGGTCACTACCATGTATGATATGAAGAGGAGGGATTTACATATTGGCTTGATAACTATGTGTATCGGTGGTGGTCAAGGCATGGCAGCCATCTTGGAAAGGTAGGTATAGTTATTCCCCCCTTTTTGTACTCGGACCAAGCCTGATTGCCCGCAAACTAGGGGTTATACATGTTGCTATTGGCGTAAAGGCAATTGATAATGACTTTGAACTCGAGGAGGTGACACTGCGGGCAATGTCCACTAAAAAGCTGGTCGATTTCATTGTCTGATGTTTCGTTGATCGGCCTGCCATCAAAAATCATCGCTATCTCCCTAGTATAGCCAATCACGTCACGATTAGTTAGCTATTGGCTAGCTGAAAAATGAAGTCCATCCTAAGACTAGCGTCAGTCAGAAGCGACATTTGCCCATTTTGTTCAATCGGTAATAAGCGCTATACTTTAATTTCCGTCTTAACTCTTTCCTATTCCGAACATCTTAATTCCACATGCCGGACACACGCCCTGAGTCGCCGGTTTCCCATTCTTCATAGTTATGGCTTTGGCATCCTTTATCTCCCTCTTGGTACGACATTTCATACAATATGCTTGCATTGGTCTATCTCCTTTGTGTTATCTATGATATGCGCCATAAACCATTCTTTATCGTAATGTCAATAGCTAAATAGGCATAATGGTCACAGTTGCTTGAATTGTTCTACGAGGGGCAGATTCAAATCTGGCTTTATGCTTGAAAACTGCCATATTCAGAAAGGCCTAAGGCGGCCCCCACATGAATTCTAGTAGTATCTTGCCCAACCAGGTGGGTAGATACTCACCTTCGTACGAAGAGGTGCGGCCTAGGGTCTCTGCGATGCGCCCCAGCAGAGTACTAGGCGGCATCTCTTTCGCTGCTATGTCTTGCTTCGGCTAAACAATTCGTGCAGCCACTTCGGCGATTAATTTCTCGGTCAACATAATCAACACGAAGTCTATCGGCGACTTGTCTACCTATTTCCGGAGCTCCGCTTCCCAATCGGCCCCGAATCGTTACTACAGGCATTACATGCCTCCTTGTTTAACGTTTGAGCCTTTCGCTACCCTACACAGCGACGCAGGGTCTCTCCGACTTTCATCCGCCATTGCACATCATAGCATTCTATCTAGACGATGGCAAGGTTGCTAGAACTACACAAACAGCCAAAACGTGTGACACCAGAGAGCTGAGGTGCTCCTCAGTTCCTGGGCGTGACGTGTTCCAAGATGAACGCATTCAGACCTTCTTCATAATGTTTGCCTGACGTGATAAATCCCTCGTTATGAGTGCCCGAAATTTCGAGAAATCTCTTCGGCTCCCTCGCCGTCTCAAATAGTTGACGCCCGTGGCTAAACGGCATTATTTCATCATCACGGCGGCTCGACTTGACGGCAGTCGCAATTGTGTGATAGCTTTGCTGATAGCCGACGGGTTGACTCTATATCTCTAATCGGTCAGGGAGAAAATTGGTGCAAATAGGCATTCCTAGAGCCCTGTTCTATTATCAATACTATCCGATGTTGAAGACCTTCTTCGAGCGGCTGGGAGCGGGAGTGATTGTTTCGCCCCCCACCACCAGAGACATGCTCGTATCAGGCTGCTCCCGGCTCACCGCTGACACCTGCCTCCCGGTGAAGGTTTTCTGCGGACATGTGATTTCTCTGATAAGCCGGTGTGACTATGTCTTTATACCTTCTATTCGTAGCGTGGAGCCAAAGGTTTACAACTGTCCCAAGTCCATTGGTTTACCTGATATGATCAGGGTAGCTGTCTCGGAATGCTCTCCTATCCTTGAGCCGGATATCGATGTTGACAAGGGGAAGCGCGACTTTTATCAAGCCATTTATAGCCTAGGGCGCCTCTTTACCTGGAATCCTCTCAAGGTCAAAGAGGCAGCCGAAGCCGCCTGGGAAGTTCATCAGGCGTTTCAAACACAGATACCAAGCCAGGTGCTGACTTCACCCGAGGCGATAGGACAGATGTTTCCCCAATTTGGAGAAGAGCCCAAAGATAATGGTTTCGCTTCTACTATCACCATCGCCTTAATTGGGCATCCCTATCTCCTCCACGATAAGTATGTCAATCTCAGGATGGTGCCTCGGTTACAAGAGAGGGGAGCTAAGGTTCTTTTCCCTGAGATGGTGGGGAGAAGCGAACTCCGTGCTTCCCTCTACCAGCTAGTAGAGCGACCCTACTGGACCTGTGAGGACGAGATAATCGGGGCCGGAGCATACTATCTACCAAGAAACGAAATTGAT
>JAUVZA010000090.1 GCA_030602805.1 Dehalococcoidia bacterium
GTTGGCATCGCTGTCCCTGTCCAAAGAATGGTGCAATCTGAGGCTTCCGGTGTTATGTTTACTTTAGAGCCGGTAACTAGCGATACCAGCAAAATCACTATTGAAGCTGTCCTGGGGCTTGGTGAAACGATTGTTTCAGGAGATGTAACCCCCGACCATTATATTATTGATAAAGATGGGCTAAAAATTAGCAAAAAGGAAATCAAGCGTCAAGAGTGGAAACTGATAAGAAACGAGGGAGGTGAGGGCAAGGAAGCTAATGTTAGGGTGGTTCTTACTCCTGAGGAGCAAACCCAGCAAAAGATAAGTGATGATGACATAATTACTCTGGCTAAAATAGGGATGCATTTAGATGACCACTATCAATTCCCCCAGGATGTTGAGTGGGCAAAAGAGGATAAGCAAATCTTTATCGTTCAAACCCGCCCGGTAACTACCATTAAAGAGATGGGGGTTGAGGCTGAAGTTAAACCTGAAATAGAAGCCCCGGTGCTTCTCTCTGGGGCACCGGCCAGTCCGGGTATAGCCTCAGGATCAGTCAAAATAGTATCTGATGCCTCTCAAATAGATAAGGTGAGGGACGGCAATGTTTTGGTTGCTGAAATGACCACCCCTGACTTTGTGCCAGCCATGAAGCGAGCCGTGGCTATCGTCACTGACCGCGGTGGCCGGACAGCGCACGCCGCCATTGTCAGTAGAGAGCTGGGTATTCCCTGTATCGTTGGCACTGGACGAGCCACCACTACCCTGACTGATGGACAAATTATAAGCGTAGACGGCTCACGGGGTAAGGTTTACGAAGGCAAGGTAGCGGTTAAAGAAGAGGCGGTGGCTACTTTCAGAGAGGAAATTAAGACCAAGACTAGAGTTTATGTGAATCTGGCTCAACCTGAGCTAGTCGAAAGAGTGGCAGCTCGTAATGTGGATGGCGTTGGTTTACTCCGAGCCGAATTTATGGTTGCCCAGATTGGGGAGCACCCCAGCTATATGATTAGCCAGAACCGAGGCGATGAGTTCGTAGACAAGCTGGCTGAGGGTATCACTGCCTTTGCTAAAGCCTTTAACCCACGCCCGGTAGTCTATAGGACTAATGATTTTAAGACCAATGAATATAGGGAGCTCACCGGCGGACAAGAATATGAGGATATGGAAGAGAACCCTATGCTTGGTTACAGAGGAGCCTCACGATATATTGCTGACATTGACGTGTTTAAGCTGGAAATAGAAGCCATAAAGAGGGTGAGGCAAAACTACAAAAATCTATGGGTGATGATTCCCTTCGTCAGAACTGTCAGTGAACTAGCTAGAACTAAAGAAATTATGGAATCTGAGGGACTGAGGCGTTCCGATGACTTCAAGCTGTGGATGATGGTTGAGGTGCCGTCTAACATCTTTCTTATGGAGAAATTCCTTGGGGTTGGCATTGATGGTATATCCATTGGCTCAAATGACCTGACCCAGCTTATCCTGGGCATTGACAGGGATAGCGAGAAGTTGGCTGAGACATTCGACGAACGAAACGAGGCAGTGCTTATAGCCTTGGAGCGGGCAATTAAAGTATCAAAGAGTATGGGAGTTACCTCCTCCATCTGCGGACAGGCGCCCTCAGTATATCCCGAACTCACCGAAAAATTAGTAGAGTGGGGTATAACCTCAGTCTCAGTAAGCCCGGATATGATTGGCACCACCAGAGAGATAATTGCTAAAGCCGAAGAGAGATTGAAACTTAATGATTAGTCGGCTTAACATTCGCCAGATAGCTGAAGAGAAAGAGGAAAGCCTTTCCTCTTACGCGGTAAAGAGTAGGTCGTCGCGAGGTAGGCTCAGGCCGGGGGAGCCCTGCCCGATACGCACCGCCTTCCAGCGCGACCGAGACCGTATTATCCACTGTAAGGCCTTCCGCCGTCTTAAGCATAAGACACAAGTTTTCATTGCTCCCCTGGGTGACCACTATGTAACCCGGCTTACCCACACCCTGGAGGTGTCTCAAATAGCCCGCACTATAGCTCGGGCCCTTAACCTTAATGAGGATTTGGCTGAGGCGATTAGCTTAGGTCATGACTTAGGTCATACCCCTTTCGGGCATGTGGGTGAGGAGGTCTTAAATGAACTCTATCACGGGGGGTTCAGGCATAATGAACAGAGCCTCAGAGTCGTTGACAGCTTAGAAAATAATGGTCAGGGGCTCAATCTCACCTGGGAGGTGAGAGACGGTATCCTGAATCACTCTAAGACAAGGGTAGACATCTTGGGACAGGGCTGGGGAAAAGTAAACACCTTAGAGGGTGAGGTGTGTAAGCTCGCTGATACTGTTGCCTACATCAACCATGATATTGGTGACGCCATAAGAGCTGGCATTATTACCGAAAACGATTTACCGCTCTCATCCATTACTGTATTAGGTGGTTCCCACTCACAACGCATCAATACTATGGTCTGTGATATTATTGATTACTCCTGGGCAGCAAGTGGCTATAATACTATAGACAAGCCTACTATATGTATGAGCCCTCAAGTTCTAGAGGCAACAAATACCTTGCGTGAATTTCTTTTTGAGCGGGTTTACAACCTGCGCTCAGCCCAGGAGGAAGTAGAAAAGGCAAGAGGGGTGATTCGCCTATTATATAAATACTTCACTGAGCATGAAGACCAGATGCCACCAGAGTATCGTTTTTACAGTGATGAGATAGAACAAAGGGTAGTTGACTATATCGCCGGTATGACTGACCAGTATGCCTTGAGGATGGCTGCGGAGCTGTCATTAACCAGATGAGCGTAATAGACGAGGTAAAGCAAAGGGTAGATATTATTGAGGTTGTTAGCCAGTATGCTGCTTTAAAGAAAGCTGGACGAACCTTCAGAGCGCTATGCCCATTCCATAGTGAAAAGCACCCCTCCTTCTTCGTCTATCCTGAGCAGCAGAGCTGGCACTGCTTTGGTGCCTGCAATACCGGTGGTGATGTCTTTTCATTCATTATGAAAAAAGAGGGTATTGACTTCGGCGATGCCCTGCGTCTTCTCGCCCAAAAGGCAGGGGTTACCATCAGTTCAAGGTTTGAACCAGAAGCCGGGAAAGAGGAGAGGGAGAGGTTATATCAAGTTAACCAGGCGGCGGCCCAATATTTTCATAATTTACTCCTCAACTCTGCGGCTGGAGAAAGGGCAAGAGAGTATTTTACCAGCCGAGGCTTCTCACTAAAAACCATTACCGATTTTCAACTGGGCTTTAGCCTGAATAGCTGGGAGGCTCTAAAACAATATCTAGTGGAGAGAGGCTATACCGAGAGTGAACTGCTGACCGCCGGTCTAGTAATAGAAGCAGAGGCAGAAGGTGGAAAAACTCATGACCGATTTCGCAATCGGTTGATGTTCCCCATACATGACATCAGGGGACGCATTGTTGGCTTTGGGGCAAGGGTGCTTGATGATTCGCTACCTAAATACCTCAACTCACCACAGACGCTAATCTTTGACAAGAGTAACTGCCTATATGGCATAAATCTAGCCACGGCCGCTATCAGGCAGCAAAACCTGGTGGTGATTGTTGAGGGCTATATTGATGTTATCACCGCTCACCAAAACGGTTTCAACAATGTAGTTGCCTCTATGGGAACCTCAGTTACCGAGAAGCAGGTGGGCAGGCTAAAGAGGCTAACCAAGAATATGGCTTTAGCCCTTGATGCTGATGCTGCCGGAGAGGAAGCTACTCTACGAGGGGTAGGTTATGAAAATACCCTTGAGGCTGAGGTGAAGGTTATCATTCTACCTAGAGGTAAAGACCCTGATGATGTTATTAAAGAAGATGCAAAAATTTGGCAAAACTTGCTGGAAGAGGCTTTACCTATAGTCGATTACACCTTCAATATGGTTACCTCTGAGCTTGACCTTAATATAGCCAAGGGTAAGTCTCTAGCCGTAGATAAGCTTCTGCCCATCGTTGCTGAGATGAAGGACACGGTGCGCCAAGCCCACTACCTACAGAAACTGGCTCGCCTAGTCAAGGTTAGTCAACATAGCCTAGAAGCTGCTCTGGGAAAAATTAAACCCAGCCAAGGTAAACGTCAGGCTAAAGAGCCAAGCCAAGAACGTGTTACTCATGCCGTGCATCCGCTTTTGTCCAGCCCTGTTGAGGAATATTGCCTTGCCCTCCTACTCCAGCACCCTGAGCTTAAAGGTAGAAATGAGGGGCTTTCACCTGAATATTTTGAGAATAGCGAAAACCGTGAAATCTTTACTGCCTGGCAGCAAGCTAACGACCTATCATCACTTAAGGATGGGCTTGACTCTGCTATTTGGGAGCATCTTGATTCCCTGAAAACCAGGAGTTTACCTGCCAATCAAATAGAGCAGAAATATACTAATTGTGTCCTTCGTCTGCGGGAAAAATTCCTCCGAAGCTTGGAGGTGAAAAGAGCCGGGGTATTAGCCTTGGAAGCCGAGTCGGGAGGTACTGCTGCTGAACTGGCTAAGCTTGAGGAGCAAGGGATAGAAGTCAGTGTTCAACTGGGGGAAGTTTTTACTCAAAAAAGCCGAGGAAGTCAGGAGCAAAGGAGGTGATAAATGGTCTTAGGAAACAGTGAGGAGTCTACACAGTTCGCGCCTCAAGATAAGGGCGATGGGGAGCTGCTTCCAAATGAAGGGCTAGATGTTAAGCTCAAACCCCCCACAGCTTCCGAGTTAGAAATACCGGTAGAACAACTGGAGGAACAGGCGATAGTAGATGACCCAGTTCGTATGTACCTTCATGAAATTGGTAGAGTGCACCTCCTAACCGCTGAGGATGAAAAGGTCTTAGCCAAAAAGCTGGAAGAAGGTAAACGCATCAATGAGATTAGACAAGACTACCTACAGAGATATGGAAAGTCCCCTCCAGCA
>JAUVZA010000045.1 GCA_030602805.1 Dehalococcoidia bacterium
GTGGCTGGCATTGACCTAGCTGGAGAGGCTGAGACAGAGGAAGGAGCCATCCTGAGAGCCCTGAAGCCACGCCAGGATTCTACCGTAGTTACTATTGGCGAGCTGGATTTTTCTATTGGTGACGATGCTCAGAAGCAATCCAAGGTTAAGGTTGTTGAGCACTACTGGTGGACAGGGAGGAAACACACTGAACTCTATCCCCAGTTAATTGATGTCCTCAAAAATGTATGGCACTGCCGTAAGGTAGTGGTTGATGCTACCGGGGTTGGCCAGCCGGTAAGCTCATTCCTCAGGCAATCACTTGGCTCAAGAATTTCTCCACTCACCTTCACTCAGCGGTCAAAGTCAGAGTTAGGCTTTACCCTGTTAGCCGCCATTAACTCAGGCAGGCTGAAAATGTATGCCGGGGATGGCTCATCCGAGTATCAAGAGTTCTGGTTTGAGATGGAGAAGGCTAAGAGCCAGTATCGTCCCAGCCAGACGATGAATTTTTATGTTGACCCAGCACAGGGACATGACGATTTCCTGATGAGTCTAGCCCTGCTGGTTGAAGCCGCCAGGCAATACTCACCACGAGGGGCTAGGGGAAGCGGAGCCTAGAAAATTTAAATTGATTTAGCCACTTGACAAATATCAAAATATCAATAGTATGTTGTTCAATAAAGGAACCATTTTAAACAAGCAGAAGCGCCCTAATCCCGGGCCTGCCCCACGAGCCCCACGCCGCGAAACGGGACTTGCCGAACTCCCAGTGAGCAGTAAATGCCTCGCCCCAGCCCCTTTTTTATTTGACTTTTACCCTTAAGCATTCTATCCTTAACCAGCGCAATTAAAGCAAATTACTATTGGTGTTTTAATAAGATGGCAAGATATGATGTTGTGGATGAAGGGCTAATTGATGCTGACTGCTCCACGGTCTTCAAGGCCTATATGGATGAGTTTATAGGGCTCACCCATTGGTGGATGCCCTACTGGGAGTCAAAGCCAAGAGGTGATGATACTATTGTTCAAAAGGGAGCGGTTGGCGATATCAAGGTTAACCACAAGGGAACGGCTAAGTTTGCTGCCAGGGTAACTGAGTTCGTTAAGGACAGATTGGTAAACGTCGAGTTTTTTGAAGGAGACTTTATCGGTACTGGTGAATGGACATTTGAGCCCTTAGACCGGAAAACGAAGGTAAGATTTCAGTGGAAAGTAAAGACCAATGGACTAGCATTAACCCTTGCCGCCCTATTCATTAATATAGGTAAGCAACACTCTGAAGTCGTGCAAGAGGGATTCAAAGCATTGAATCGCTATCTAAGCCAAAGTTAGAATAGCAGGCTGTGTAATTGGGATTTCAATCATATCAGTACAGGCTTACCCAACAAGCCCCACGCCGCGAAACGGGGCTTGCCTACCAATAGACGAGTAATAAACCTTTGGACGTGAGTGGTTCTATGCCTAGGCCTAGGCCTCGTCCTTATCTCCGCCTTGATCATCTTCGCCTTGATCATCTCCGCCATCATCGGATGCTTGAGTTTCGGTAAGCCGCACCTTAACTGCTGCGGGGCGACCATCACGTCCCTGACCCTTCTCAAATTCAACTTCCTGTCCTTCGCTAAGGCTATTAAATTCCACTCCTTCAAGTTCGTTGCGATGGAAGAAGAGGTCTGTTTCATCCTCTGTCTTGATAAACCCAAAACCACGGTCCATAAGCCGTCTGATTGTGCCTTTTGACATAGGACACCTCCTTAAAAAAGCCCACTGGCTAGTCTTAAAGATTATTATACTACATAATATCCCAAAAGGGGTAGGTGGGAGTCTATTCAGATGGTAGAGCGGTATACTAAGTCAGTGAGATTTGAGGATAGCTCGAAGGTTCTAACAAGGCCAGACGTATTTCCGTTATTACTTATCGCTGATTGCACAGAAAGCCAGAATGTGCAATCGAAGAAGATTGTTGACATTCCACTACGGAGTGGTCTATCCTCCATATAAAAAAGGAGGTAGTTTCAATGCAAGCATACTGCATGAAGTGTCGTGCCAAAAGGGAAATGAAAGATACTAAAGCTATAACCATGAAGAACGGTAAGCCAGCTACTCAAGGTGTATGCCCCACATGTGGCACCAAAATGTTCAGAATCGGTAAGAGTTAGGTATTATATTCTGGGATTCCAGATTGAATAGGGGCTGGGTATCTGTAAATGGGTATCCAGCTCTTTTATTATTTATTATCGATTATCGTAGAAAGGAACCATTTTCGGTTCACACTAATTGACGAAGTGTGAACCTCGCTCAGTGATTAAACGTTGATGGTGGTTTGGTTATGGATTAGGGGAAGCGCTGAAGTCTATTCTTTAACGTTAATAGATGTCGCGCTAATACATAAAATTCCCCCCATTTACAAAGAACTTTTGCCCTGTAATGTAATCAGAATTCTCGATAATAAAATATGCCATTCTATAAATATCCTCAGGTGTCCCCAATCTGCCTGGAGGTATCCTACTTATTGCAGCATTATAATTCTTCAGTTTCAATAGATCCAGGTATGATGCAGTTAACTCTTATTCTCGGTGCCAGTTAGATTTGTGTCAATGGGTTTTTGCCACTGCTCGTCAGACATTTTTAAAAATGGCCCGTCCAGATTAATGCCTGCATTATTGATTAGTGCATCTATCCTACCAAAGTTAGCTACAATTCTATCAAACATATCTTTGACTTCTGTTCTCTTAGAAACATCCGTCTTTATTAGCATGGTCCTACCCGAATCGGCAAATTTAGAAATCTCCTGATAAACCTCGTTAGCTTTAACGTCGGACTTTGAATAGTTAATGACAACCTTATAACCTTTCCGGGCAAAGCTTGTCACTAAACCGGCACCTATCCCCCGTGATGATCCTGTAATTAGAATAACCTTCGATTTTTCCATGCGTTCGATAAAGCATTAAGAAGGAAATTATCAGAGAAGGGTTTTGATATTATCGAAGAATTTTCCTACCCAGGATTTGATACGAATGGGCTGCTTAAACTTATTGGCGGAATAAGGAGAGGCAGACCTAATAAAGAAGATTTAGAGAAAGCAAGAAATTTTGCAAGGGATTTGTTGAAGAAATTAGGGGCAGACAATAAACCTGCCTAGCTTAGCTCTCTTACAAGCTGGCTAATGCGCTCCAGGACCTCGTCTATGTCAGCCTCAGTGACCATCCGGTGAGTGACAGCTCTGAATCTTAGCCCTCCACGATAGCCAACCTTAATGCCCCGCATATCTAGTTGTCGTATGAACTCACTAACGAGGACATCAGTTGGGGATTCAAACATTACAATGTTGGTCTGAGTTCTCTCTGGCCACACAGTAATGCCGGGAATATGAGATAGACCGTATGCTAGTCGCTTCGCGTTAGCGTGGTCCTCCGCCAGACGACTGACCATATCTCGAAGAGCAACGATGCCAGCAGCAGCAATAACCCCCGCTTGGCGCATACCACCTCCTACCATCTTGCGCCACTTGCGAGCCCTCTCCACAAACTCACCCGTCCCGCAGAGGAGAGAGCCCACAGGAGCACTGAGTCCTTTAGACAGACATAAGCAGACAGAGTCCACAGGTTTGGCTAGCTCACTGGCAAGAATATCCAAGGCAACGGCAGCATTGAATATACGTGCTCCGTCCAGATGAACCCGAAGATCGTGGGCGTGAGCCAGATCCGAAATAGTAGACGTGTAATCTGGAGTTAAGACAGCACCACCACAGCGGTTATGAGTGTTCTCCAAACAGAGGAGGCTAGTCTGGGGATAGTGGATATTCTTTGGTCGGATGGCTCCCTCAACCGCATCTAAGTCCATCTGGCCGTACTCATCGTTGGCAACGGTGCGCATAACGACTCCTCCTAAGGTGGCGGCACCTCCCACCTCATACCAGAAAATATGGGCTTCGCTGCCCAAGATAACTTCATCGCCCGGGTGGGTATGGGTCAGCACAACAAGAAGGTTGCTCATAGTTCCGCTCGATGTAAAGAGGGCAGCCTCCTTCTTCAACATACTTGCGGCTAGTTGTTCCAATTCATTGACGGTAGGGTCCTCCCCATAGACATCGTCCCCCAGTTCGGCTTCATACATGGCTCGGCGCATCTTCTCTGTCGGCAGGGTTATTGTATCGCTACGCATATCAATAATCTTCATAGGTCTCCCTCCTCTTGCTTGCTTTGTTACCTCATTACACAATTTGACGGTACGTAATCTGCCCTGATTATTCAGCTGCTTAATCTTCCACCAGCTTTTGCCCAGCAAGGAAAGCCTGACGTAAAGCATCAGGGTGTTTAGCTATAGCCCCCTTCTCATCAATCCCGGGAAAGAGTAGCTCTCCAGCATAGGTAATATCTAGAATTCTAAAGAGGGTCTTTACTGTAGCCAGTGCCGACTCAAACAGATTGGCTATCTTTCTGCCACCAACGGAAATGAATAACCCCTTCCTCTCTCGCCTATTGCCCAATGGTGGTAATTTAAGCACATATTTCCTTACCCATAGTGCCTGGCAGCGGTCAATCATCGCCTTGGTCTGAGCCGTTACCCCCATAAAGTGGACAGGAGAGGCTAAAACTATTCGGTCAGCATCCTCTAGTTCCCGATAAACCATCTGCATTTCATCTTCTACCTTACACCTACCCGTCTCTAGACAGCCATCGCAGTGCTGGCACGGAGCAATCTTAAGGTCGTTAAGGATAATAGTTTTAACCTCAGCCCCTCGGCTGGCAGCGCCCTTCATAACCTCACCCAGCAGCAGGTCAGTGTTACCACCCCGCCGCGGGCTACTAGCAATACCCAGCACCTTCAACCCGGTCCCCCTTCAATATGGCTTAGGATTTCCGCCTCTCTGGCTCTCATCTCCCGCTCCAGTTCAGGCTTATCATGCTCATACCCCAGAAGGTGAAGCACACCATGAATAATGAGAATGGCTATTTCCCTTTTTATAGAATACCGATGCTCCTCGGCTTGTATAACCGCTTGAGGGTAGGAGATAATCACCTCACCAAGGTGTAACACCCCGTCAGGGGGTTGAACAAAAGGAGAAGAGGCCTCAGGTTCCCCGGTGGCCAATGGCTCAGGAAGCATAGAAAAAGCTAGCACATCAGTGGGCTCATCCTTTTCCAAGTAGCTTCGGTTTAGTTGCTGCACCCTTTCCTGGTCGGTAATAACCAGACCAAGCTCCAGCCTAGAGCCGGCATCCTGAGCAACGAGGACTTGCTCAGCTACATACTGTAGCCAGCTCACTTCAAGGTATCCCTCATAGCCTTCCTCAATTAAAACATTAATCTCCATCTGTGCCAATCATCATAACATAGCCTGGGTAAAGCCCCCAAGTGAGCTATCTACTAACCTCACCCCCTATATCCCCCTCTCCTTGCCAAGGAGAGGGGGACTTGGTTATGTAAGAGAGGCTCCGCCTCTCTTTGACTCTCCTTACCAAAGAGGAAAGACCATGGGAGTTTAAGAGGGGCACTAGCCCCTCGCTTTTATCCGCCTCTTCCCTGTGAAAAGGATTAGGTTTGAGCAAAATAAATGGTTGTAATATAGTAAAATTACTAGTTCTATTAAGACCAGGGAGGGATCGCATAGTGGTCTAGTGCGGGCGCCTGCTAAGCGCTTACCCTGAGAAATCGGGGTCGTGGGTTCAAATCCCACTCCCTCCGCCATATGAAGCAATATACCCCTTCCAAAAGGGATTATATTTTCAATACTTCCAAGAGAGATGGTATGCCCCAGTATTATATCTGGACTATAGGTTGCCAGATGAATAAGGCTGAAGCGGAGCGACTCGGTAGTTGCCTGGAGCAACTGGGCTACCAGCCTACACCTGCCGCCGAGGAGGCTGATTTAGTTGTGCTTAATAGTTGCGTGGTGCGCCAGAGTGCCGAGAACCGAGTCATTAATAAGCTCAATTCCCTTAAATCACTAAAGAGGTTACACCCGGGTGTAACCCTAGCTGTTACTGGTTGTTTGGTAAACTCTGAGGTTGACCAACTTAAAAAGAACTTCCCCCAAGTTGACTACTTTTTTAAGCCTGGGGACTACCCGCAGTGGCTAGGAAAAGCCGAATTGGCTCAGGTATTACCCCAGCACCCTGCACCCAGCACCTTCGTCCCTATTATTCAGGGCTGTAATAACTTCTGCTCCTACTGCGTTGTCCCCTACCGCCGTGGCCAGGAAAGAAGCCGCCCCATTGAAGAAATAACCGACGAGGTTAAGGAGTTAGGGCATCGTGGGGTAAAAGAGGTTACCCTATTGGGACAAAATGTGGACTCATACGGGCATGACCTGCCTAACCAACCAGACCTGGCTGACTTGCTCACTGAGTTAAATACCATAGATGGACTAGCTCGCATACGCTTCCTGACTAACCACCCTAAGGACATGAGCACCAAGCTCATTGAGGCGATAGCCTATCTGGATAAGGTCTGTGAACTAATTTGTCTCCCCGTTCAGTCAGGCGATAATGATATTCTAAAGGCAATGAGACGGGGATATACCGTAGAGCAATACCGCCAGCTTATCACACAAATACGCAATAAGATACCAGGGGTAGCCCTAAGCACCGATGTCATTGTTGGCTTTCCATCAGAAACAGAAAAGCAATTCCAGCAAACTGTCAACCTGCTCTCCGAGCTAAGGTTTGATACCGTCCATGTGGCTGCCTATTCAACAAGACCTGGAACTATCGCCTCCAGAAAATTTGAGGATAATATTCCGGTCGCTGAGAAAAGGAAGCGCCTACATATAATTGAGCAACTCCAGGAGAGCATCGCTACTGAAATTAATGTCCACTTATTAGACAAGACGGTTGAAGTTCTAGTGGAAGGAAAGAAAGAGGGTAAGTGGCAAAGTCGCACCCGAAGTGGTAAACTGGTATTCTTCAATAACAACAAGGCTTGCCTGGGGCAACTGGCGAAAATCAGGATTAAGAAGACAAGTCCCTGGTCACTCCAGGGTAAGGTTGAATCAAGTAGCGCCAACTAAATTAAGGAGGAAAGGTGGAAAAGACTAAAATTTTAAAGTTGGGATTAATAGGGGGATTGCTTACCAGTATAGTATTTATAGGTGGCTGTATCCCGGCAGGAGAGGAAGGAGGAGGATTTGACCCTACAATTATTATCTTCCTGGTATTGATTTTTGGGCTAATGTATTTCGTCATGATTAGACCACAGCGCAAGAGACAGAAGGAACACCAGCAACTGATTGAAGAACTAAAAAGGGGAGATAGGGTAGTTATTGCCGGCGGCATCTACGGAGCGATTGAAAGCATCAGCGATGACAGTGTAGTCATAAAAGTAGAGTCAGGGGCAACAATGAGGGTAGCTAAGGGTAGTGTCACCCTCAAACGAGAGAGATAGAGGTTGTTTATTATAGACCTCACCCCCTTGTTCCTCCTCTTAAAAGGAGAGAGGGGAAAGATTATAAAAGAGAGGCTGACACCCCTCGTAGATTCTTCACTTATGAATTTATGTTTTAAATGAGAAGGGGGTTTTCTTTTGAAGGGGCTTCGCCCCTTCAAAAACCACAAAGGGGTGAGTTGAGTGAATAAACTCCAACCATTTGAAGAACAAGTTGACCACATTATAGACCTTGCCCTGGTTGAGGATATTAGCCATGGTGATGTAACCAGTGAGGCACTAATACCACCCGAACTCCAGGGGAAGGCATCCATACTGGTTAAGGCAGAGGGGATACTGGCTGGCGGTGAGGTAGCTAAGAAGGTATTTCTCAAGGTTGACCCGTCACTCAAGGTTGAGGTGCTCATTAAAGACGGGACAAAGATAAAATCTGGGGATATAGCGGCTACCATCGTTGGGACGGTAGTCAGCATCCTCAAAGCTGAGCGGGTAGCCCTTAATTTCCTAAACAGGCTTAGTGGCATTGCTTCACAGACAGCCCAATATATAGCCAAAACGCATGGGGTCGGTGTCAAGATTACTGATACCCGCAAGACTACCCCCGGTCTCAGGCTATTGGAAAAGTATGCGGTGCGTATAGGTGGCGGACAGAATCACCGATTTCACCTGGGTGATGGCATCCTGATTAAGGATAATCACCTAGTGGTGCTGCACGCCCTGGGCATGAGCCTAAAGGACATTGTAGCTAAGGCTAAACAGAATGCCCCTCAGGGCTTGAAGGTCGAGGTGGAGGTCAACACCACCCAGGAAGCCCTGGATGCGGTTGAGGCTGGGGCTGACATAATTATGCTGGATAATATGAGCCTTGATGAAATGCGCCATGTAACGAGCTTAATCCCAAGTCAAGTCAAGATTGAAGCCTCAGGAGGTATCACTCTAGCCAATGTTCAAACTGCTGCCGAAACTGGCGTTAACCTCATCTCAATAGGTGCTCTCACTCACTCCTCAAAAGCACTGGATATGAGCCTTGAGCTTGAGCCACAGACCCTCAAAATTTTTTAAGCTACCTCTACTTGGGCTTCCTGGCGCTAGCCAGATAACTTTCGCTATCGTCTATCTTTATCTCGATAAATCCGGCCATTGAGAGCATTTCTTGCATCTCGACCTCGTCGGGAATGATGTCATTTTCCACGGCAGGGATTTGGCGGTGAATCTCATTTATGCTAGCTCGGGTTGAGGTATGGCAAATTAACAGCCTACCGCCACTTTTAATTACTCGCTTCATTTCAGCGAGGGCTCTTGACTTATCCTGGAAGTGGGGAAAGCTGGAATAGCAGACTATAATATCAAAGATTTCATTGCCTAGAGGGATATTAATTACATCAGCACAAAGGTAATCAATATTCCCGTTAAAGCCTTTAGCTCGGGCTCTCCCCAGCATTTTCTCGGCAAAATCCAAGGCAATTATTCGCCCACCCTCTCCAATCTCACGCAGGAGAAAGGGACTGAATACTCCAGTCCCTGTCCCCACATCAAGTACAATAGAACCAGGCTTGATATCCAGGCGCTTAGCCATTCGCTCAAGCCTGGTCACATCCCTTTCCGAGCTGGTTTCATCCCATCTAGCCGCCTTCTGATTAAAATGTGCCCTAATCATTACTATTCCTCTGAGACTTGTTTTTCTTGCCAGCCCTTCACCTTCCTCTTGGGGGAGAAAATAGCCGCTATCATAAAGATTACCGATGAGGTAACTACTATTGTGGCGCCACTGGGAATGTTGAAAAGATAGGATATCAACAGACCTGTCCAGCCAGAGAGAACACCAAAACCCGCCGAGAGCAGAAACATTCGTTTCATACTGTAGGTAAGCTGGTAGGCAGCGGCGGCTGGATTCAGAATCAGGCTGAAGATAAGTAGTCCACCTATAGAACGCAGGGATGCAGTAATAGTAGCCCCAGTCAAGAACAGGACTCCATATAAAATCAGCGTGGCTGGTAAACCCACCGAGAGGGCCATGTCACGGTGAAAAATGGTGGCTTGGATTTCCTTATAGAAGACAAAAACCAACCCCACCACAACAATGGTCACTATTCCTAGAAATATGATATCACTTCTGGTATTGGTGAGAATACTACCCCATAATAACTCGAGGGCTCCTGATTTCGTGCCGGGCATCAGCCCCATAAAGAGAAAGGCAAGCCCCAGCATAAGAGAAAAGATAACCCCCAATGAAGTTTCGGGACTAAGCTCCCCACGGTCGGCAAGAGGACCAATAATAGCTGCCGATAGCAGGCTAAAGGTAAAGGCGCCGACCAAGGGATTAAAGCCCAGCCACAGTCCAAGCAGCGCTCCAGCAAAGGCAGCGTGTGCCATACACACGCCGATAAAGGGCATGTGCATTAGCACCACGAAAACACCTACAGTAGCGCAGGCAATACCACCCAGAAAGGCAGAAAGGATGGCATTCTGCATGAATTGGTAGCCAAAAATGGATAAATCCAAGCCTAAGACTCCTCAGTGTTAGACCAAAATGGTCTCTCTGCGTCTCTTCTCCACTACTGAGATGGGCATATCATATAGCCGACTGAGGTTACCATCAGTGAGCAGTTCATTAGGAGAACCCTCACTCCAGATGAGACCCTCTTTCATTAGCACCACTCGGTCACAGGCGACAGGTAGACAGCTTAGGTCGTGGGTCACAAATAGAGTAGTAAGGCGCCGTGAATCATGAATTCGTTTCACCAGTTCCAGTATCTCCGTTTGTGCCTTCCAGTCCAGTGAAGCGGTTGGCTCATCAAGTAGAAATAATTCCGGCTCCTGCGCCAGACACCGGGCTATGGCTACCCGTTGTTGCTCGCCTCCGGAGAGGTGACCAATAGGTCGCTGGGCAAGGTGAGTCATACCCACCAGCTCTAGCATCTCGTCCACGATTTCCCAGTCGTGCTTGCCTGGCTTTCTAAGTAAGCCCAAAAGCCCATAGCGACCTATCATCACCACCTCACGGACATTCATTGGCATTCGTGGGTCTATGTTCTCAACTTGAGGCACATAGCCAACCTTCTTTCTCAGGGAGTGGCTGTTACTCAGGGTGAGGTAGTCCCCCAAAACCCAAACCCGCCCACTGAGTAGTTTGCCTAGCCCATTAACTATGGTAAGAAGTGTAGTCTTTCCAGCACCGTTAGGACCAATAATACCAACGAACTCTTCAGACTTTACCTTAAGCGATACGCCCCGAAGGGCGATATCTTCCCTATAGGAAACCACTGCATCCTCAATATTTAAAACGGTAGCTCTCATCTCCTTGTCCTCCCTCTCTTAATTGATATCCAGCTACTGAGCTATTGCCTCCAGTATCAACTCAACATTTAGGTCGATGGCTTTCTCCCAGGTCTCGGTGTTATCAAAGCCGCCGGGAAAATTGGAAAGTATTATTCTTTGGCAGCCGATGTCCATAGCTATTGGCACCCCGGCATCCTGCCCGCTCTGCAGGTTATCGATAATCAAGGTTACATTTTCCTCCCTTCCCTTGTCCACCAGCTCTCTTACCACTTTGGGGGTAAGCGATTCGGGGTCGCCATAAGTAGCAATGATATTGAGCCCAACCCACTGGATAAACCCGGGCAACTGGTCAGAGCACATTACATTGATACTGGCAAGGTCTTCTTTAGCCAGCTTAGCTCTTATTTCAGCCTCTTTAGCCTCAATCTGAGCCTTGAGTTCCGCTGCTGACTGCTGATAAGCAGCACTATTTTCGGCATCTACCTCAGCCAGGGCAGCAACAATCCTATCTACTGCTGCTTGTTGGACTGGTGGCGTCATCCAGTTGGTGTTTTCACCAACCCTAACATTGATATTGACCACGGCGAGGTCAGGATTATTGGCGGTGGCGATTAAGTCCTGAGAAAACATCTCCCCTTGCCAGCCATGCAGGAGAAAAAGGTCGGCATCAGCCAGCTTCTGAATATCGCCGGGCTTGACATCAAAGTGCCCCGGGCATTGGGCTGGTGGAATAATATTGACCACATCAACTATGTCGCCCCCCACTCGTTCCACTATTTGAACTATCAGGGAGGTGCTGGTAACAACCTTGAGTTGGTTAGTTTCTGCAGGTGAGCAACCGCCCAGAATTAAGGCGATAACAAGACTCAGGACTAGAATAGCAATAATGAGAACTCTGGAATTTTTCATAAAGTATGATTCTCCTTTCTATAATGTTTCTGATTGTTTATAAGCAATTTGATACACCTGCAACTAAACGCAATAACGGATTAAAAAATTTATCTACTGCAATTTACACAGCGACCGAAAATAGCCAGATGCCTCAGGCCGGCAATAAACTTATATTCTCGAAGCAAAGTATCCTTGAGAGAAGACAGCACCGATTCATCAAGGTCAATTATAGCTCCGCATTCCTGGCAAACCAGGTGATGGTGGTGCCCCTTCTCCGCCGAATGATACCTAACCCGACCTCCCCCAAGGTCGGTTTCAGTTACCAGACCAAGTCGTTTTAACAATTCCAGGGTGCGATAGACGGTCGAGATGTTAACCTGGGGGTATTTAGCCACAATCTGGGCATAGATTTCCTCAACACTAATATGGTTGTCGCTATCTTCAATAGCCGACAAAACCATTATCCGCTGAGGCGTCAGCCGATACCCTAGCTCGCTTAACTTATTAGCTATACCTCCGGGCTGTTTCACTTAACATTCACCTGATTCAATTATACTAAAATAAAATAGTTTCTGCAACCATTTGTATTTGCAACTAGTTTCAATAAAAACTTCAAGGAATATCCGTGCTGCTTGCAAGTAGGGTTATCCCATGCTATCATAAAAACAAGTGAGGGAGGAGACATGATAGGTTTTAACAAAAAACTAGCAGAAGAATTGGCGATTAACTTGGGCTATACCTCAGACGCTGTTATTAGAGAGTTAATACGGAGAATAACCGAGGAGCTTGAAAGTGCCCCTAATGAAGAAGTAGGTGAAGTGTGGCAAGAATACAGGGCGTACTTGAGGGAAATAGGTAGTCAGATTCATGAACTTCTTTACAAGATAAGCATAGATGAAAGTATTGACCCCGAAGTTAGCGAGCCGATACAAACCTTTCTCGGTCAGAGGAGTGAACCTTGATTACTTTGAAGCGAGCAGTAGACCTAGGTAAAAACTTCCTGTCAAGTAGTGCTGGAATGCCAACACTATTCAGTACTTTGGATAGTGTATCGGAGGAAGGAGAAAAGTGGATTGTTATCTTTAAATGTGTCCTCTTTTTACCTCCGCCAGTATCGTACAGAGTTGAGATCGATAAGAATACAGGAGAAATAATGGGATATAGTAAGAGCGGCTAGAGAGTAAGGCATAGCTTTTGTATTTGCAACTACATTCGAAAAAGCTCTTTCTAGAATTTCTCTCGACTATCTAATAGTATCGTTACTGGACCATCATTATAGATTTCTACCTGCATATATTGCTGAAAACGCCCGGTTTCCACCCTTAATCCGGTGGCACGAGCCTGCTCCACAAATCGCTCAAATATCTCCTCAGCTTGAACCGGCGGTGCCGCCTCAATAAAACTAGGACGACGACCCTTTCTAGTATCAGCCAAGAGAGTAAATTGGCTCACCACTAATAGCTCACCTTTGATATCCAGAGCTGAAAGGTTAAACCTACCCTCTTCATCAGAAAAAATACGCAAGCTGACAGTTTTTTGTGCCAAATATTGCGCATCCTTTTCTGTATCCCCACTGGCTACTCCTACAAAAACCACCAGCCCCCGACCTATCCTACCCACCACCTCACCGGCAACGCTAACCGAGGCTCTGGTGACTCGCTGTAGCAGCGCCTTCACCCCTACTTCTCCTTCCGTTTACCCTTATCAGGCATCCTCTCCTTGGCTTTTTCAACAGCTCCACCTTTGCGATTATCCGTAATATAGAAGCCGCTCCCCTTAAAAATAACAGGAATGGAGTGAAGGACACGGCGAGCTTTCCCCTGACACTTGGGGCATATAGCTACTGGCTCTTCATCAAATCTCTGCCTCCTTTCAAAATGAA
>JAUVZA010000050.1 GCA_030602805.1 Dehalococcoidia bacterium
TTGCATTCCCCCCTGGCTCCGATTAAAAATATTCATTTTCCCTCCTACAATATAGGGCGACAAAACCGTTGAGGAGCCTCATTCTCCACTTACCCTGTTTCCGGTTCCATTCTTTACCTTCAGGAGTGCTGAACCACTTAACGAATTGGCTAAAAGACTTGAATTCAGGGGGGAAGTCCGAGCGGTGGTGTTGCCAACCATGCTTTAGAAGAGCTCGCTCCCACTTCGGGAAATATTCGGAAATTGGCCGCGTCTCGTCATAATCGGGAACCTCAACCGCCATCTCGCATTTTTTACACGTCTCATTCTTTATTTTCATATTATTCCTTGTGCCTCTCTTCCACAGGTGGCGTTGGCATCCCACCAAGCCTAATCATTCTGTTGCCACATTTGGGGCATATTTCTTCCCTACAAGGTCGGCCCAAAACCTTCTCCTTTTCAAATCCGCATTCCGGGCATACACAGCGAGTCGGCGCTCCGTATCTGTGTTGATTCATTTTACCTCCTTTCTCTTGTGCCCTCAGGGTGTCGCTTCATAGTTACCTCTCTCCTATAGTCCCAGAAACTTTATGGCTCCTCCAGAAAGAAAAATTACCAACCCAGCTAAAGCATGAGAATACTTTTCCAGTCTGCGCAAAGGTAATCTAGACAAACCATATGAGGATGCCAATACAATAGATAGCATAGTGCCAATAGTTGTTAATCCGAAGACAGAAGCTACTATGGCTACGCTGAGCATATCGTTTTTCGCTGCAGGATACATTACTAGAGGAATCAACGGCTCGCAAGGACCAAAGACGAATATGGTAAACAGAACCCACGGGGTCAAGCTACCAACTTTTGAGTCGTGAGGGTGAGAGTGGTCTCCTAAGTGATTATGCGGGTGAATATGAGGTTCTCCACTTTCATGAACGTGGGCATGCTCATGAGACCGTATGCGGATGGCTCTATGTATTCCCCAGATGAAATATGTGAATCCAAAGGCAAGGAGAAGCCAGGCAGCAATATCACCCCGAAATGATTCTATTGCCTCCAATCTAAAAAGGGCAATTCCCAAGGCGACACCTATAAAGCCTAAGACAATGGAACTCAATACGTGACCAAGTCCACAGATAAAAGTAATCGCGGCCGTCTTTACTCTACTCCATTGTCGTGCTTTAGACAGCACGATAAAGGGTAAGTAATGGTCGGGACCCAAGATAGTATGGATAAAACCAATACTTGCTGCTATTCCTATAAGAATAATTACTTCATTTGACATCATTCTCTCCCCTCTATTTCAATAGGGAAGTCAGCAAAACTCCCCGACGCGGACGGAGCGGATGGCCTCTACCAGCTCCCCGATGTGGGCAGTTTTCAGCAGGTAGCCGGCGGCGCCAGCTCTCCGCAGCTCGGCAACGTAGCCCTCTTCCTGGTACATAGTCAGGATGATAATGGCGGCCTGGGGGTGCTCCGCTTTGCACTGCCTGATAGCTTCTACGCCGCCCAAGGTGGGCCGGCGCGCTTGCATAATGATTACATCTGGCTTGAGCTCGTGGGCCAGCTTAACCGCGTCCAGAGTATTGTCCGCCTCACCAACCACCTCGAAGTCCATTTCCCGCTCGAGGAGGCTCCGGACGGCCTGTCGGTCTATGTGCTGGTCGTCGGCAAGAAGGATTGTGATCTTTTTCCCCTTTTGCATTATATTAGTCTCCCTGTCCCCTCAGGGTGTCGCTTCTTATTTAATCCTCAAATTGATGCTTGCACTTTTCATCTATGGTGGACCGTATAAGTCCTTGATTCGCCGCTGCAACCTTAGGATTTCCTTTCAATCCGCTGCCTCCCCTTGTCCGTAATTCTCCATATTCCTTTGCCTGAACTAGCCACCTCCCCATTTATCAGCAACTGCAATCTAGCCCATCGCACTAAGTTAGGCCATTTCTTATCACCGCTTTTAAGCTTTTGGCCCAGCTCCTCAGCGGACATCTCAGGAAAGTGCTGAGCCACTCTCCGGTAAATGTCTTGGATGGCTGCTTGACCTCCCATTGCATCCAACTCCAGGAGTATGGGGAGCTCTATCTCTTCCTTATTTGGAAACGACATCTCAACCCTCCTTCTTAAGTCTTGTCCCCTCAGGGTGTCGCATATCTAATTCTCTCCCTCTATCTCCCTAAGGAAGCCAGCAAAACTCACCATCATCTCTAGCTGCGGCTGGCTCAATCCTCTCACCCTATCCATCAGTGTAGCCATGGCTACACTGACTTTCTCTTCTGGTCTGGGCGTCCTATAGCCACCCAGGATAAGTAGCTGGTCCTCGAGTGCCAGCATCTCGTTGGTGCCGTCGCCGGCAAAGCCCCTAGCCAGCTTCCTGATCGTTTCTGGGGAAGGGTGATTACCTCTAAAGACATCGCTAATGGTAGTATGGCTTAGGCCGGTCCTAGCCGCCGTCTGCCGGAGCGATAGATGCTCCCGGTGGCACCTTTCTTCTAGCCATTGACCTAACTTGCCCTGGTTTTCCATTGTTTTCTCCTTGGGGGGGCTGCTGGCTTGCCCCGGCAGCCCCCTGGCTCGCCTAATCCGGCCTGTTACCTTTGGGATTCTGGCTCGCCTCCCTTAGACGCCGAATTTTCGGGATTAAAAACATAGTGCCAAAAGAGACAGCAGCCCCGGCAAGGCAAATATAACCCAGAATCTCTCTAACATCCATCGCTACCTCTCCCATTCATTTATTGACTAGAGGCGTGAGGCTGTGCTAGAATGACATAAAGGTGGTGAGGTTTATCCGGCCTCTAGCCCCCTTTGCTCAAGCCACCGGCTCAACTCCGGTGGCTTGTTCATTTTTCTCCTTCTTTAGCCTTTGTACTTCTGTTACGGGAATGAACATAATACCGCCAAACCGAACAAAGGCGACTTTGCCGGCCTCAGCCCAGCGATAGAGGGTAGCATGGTGGATACCAATCTCTTCACTGGCTGCGTTTACAGTGAGGACTTCCCCAGGTTTCAATTGAGTGACCATACGTCAAGACTATAGCACCTCTGCGACTATTTGTCAATACCCCCCTTGGGGGCAGATTTAGGGATTTCGACGGCACCTGACCGCACTAGGTCTTAAAATCGCTTCTTTTCTAACCGCTAGACTTGAGGGCCGAAAAAGGGCAAAAAGAAATTCCAAAGCTAGTTGCCCAGCCAGATGCCTCTTTTTTAAAGCTAAGGCGCACCAGGATTGGTTTTCAGGCGTTTTTGGGCGTGGTTAATGATAATCTACCTTTGCTTAGAGGGGGGCTTCGCCCCTCTTTAAAAATAAAATGTCTACGGTGGTAGATATTTTTGTCTAAAGGGGTTGACAAGTATGGTATAATACGAAATAGGCAGTGAAAAGGTGAAGTTGACTATTGTAATCCCGGATGAGATGAAGCAAAGGTTGGACCGTCATATTGCCCAGAGGTTCGGTAAGGAGAGACCTAGGGCAATATCTCTGGTTATAAGGGAAGCAGTCAATGAATTTCTTTCCAGACGAGAAAAGGAGCTGTAGGAAGGGAACTAAGTTTAACAAAATAGAAGAGACCTGCTGCTGCAGGTCTCTTCTGAGGGAATAATATGGCGATGGTCGGCAAACCAATTGAGGGGAGACATAGGCTGGAACAGAAGGTTGAAGAAATGACTCTACGAGAATGGTTCACCAGGGGAAGTCTAGTCTACCTATATGTGCTAACAATTACTTTTCTTGGTGTAGCCCTAGGTGGATGGATTGCCCTCAGGCTCGGTATGCCTGGGTTTATCTTGCTTGGGGTTGTTATCAGCCAAGTATTGATGATGGTCGGAACCTGCGCCATTGTACTGTATAGGCGCAAACCCAAGGAGGTGAGTTAAGAATGGAACCTGAAGTAGTAAAATGGTTGGTTATAGGCTTAATCGGCACACTGGGGTTTTTCGGGCCGGCAATGGCACTCGGAGTTATTGGATTTGCAGGTTTAACAGGGATGGCTCGTAACCCCGAAGCAAAGCAAGTTATGCCGGCTATGATAGTCATCGGGGCCATGGCTGAAGCTATCGGGATTTATGCTTTGCTCGTGTGTATTATTTTGCTCATGATTGCGTAGGAGGGAACTATGGATGAAAAGGGAGGTTTTCCGAATATGCCATTTTTGGTAACACTTGGCTTCGCAGTAGGACTTGGGGCATCGGTAATTGTCCTTCTGATGGTGGTTGCCTTCGTTCTTTTTGGGGGCGGAGCTTGAGGAAATGATGATCGTGGACGTTTTTGTATTAACCTTTTTGCTAACCTGGTCAATAACAAAGGTAGCGAGGGGGTTGACAGACTTTATTGTCCGATGATCGAACTTGAGAGAGGAGAGGAGTATGGGCACAGGCGAGCTGAGATTTTCTGTCATGTATTCCCTAATGCACAATAGCTATACACTTGGTTTCAACTACTCTGGGTCGGGAGCTTTCAACCTCGAGCCATGACCCTGTGCCTAGCTCCCGATAAGACAGGGCCAAGGAGATTATGAAAGTACAAAATAGAAGAGACCTGCTGGAACAGGTCTCTTCTGAGGGAATAATATGGCGATGGCGGGTTTAGACCATCGTTTTAATTATAGTATTATCTAGGGAGGTTTGCAATTTATCAAAAAGGCCGGCAGGGCTCGGGAAATCAAGGCTGGGGTTTTATGGGGTTTCTTCTCCCCCTGATTTTTCCCCAAAGTCTTTCCCCGTCCCGTGTGGAGCCTTGACCGTAATCGGGGTTAGCCCTGCCCTGCAGTGAGGAATTATTAAGGAAGTTAAACTATGAAGTGTCCACTGTTCATGACCAGTTTGATAGGGAGGCCAGATGTTATCAAAGATTACCAGGTCGAGTGTAAAAAAGAGGGGTGTGCCTGGTATATCAAAAGCAGCAGCCAATGCGTTCTGCTGGGTATCCTGGAGGAGCTGACGTATCTACATGACACCCCGACTGCTAATATGGCTAGCCTACCTCACACAAAGGTAAAGGAAGACTAAATGAGGTAAAGGAGGTGATGCCTATGGAGATAAATGGGGTGGTGTGGAGGAACAAAATCTAAGCAAAGGAGTTTTGAGATGAAAAAGAAGATGGGGTTGATTCCACTGGTATTATTGTTAACCCTGGGCTTGGTGGCTATTGGCTGTCCAGCTGAGGCACCGGCACCGGCGCCAGCACCAGAGGTAGAGGTAATCACTTGGAAGATTTCCGGACATGGTCCTGCCTCTGATATGTCTCAGATCCATTGTGACAAGCTGGCTGCTGCTGTTACTAAGGCGAGCGGCGGACGATTGGTTTTCAAGGAGTTTGTCGGTGGTTCTGTTGCCCCAGCACATGAAGAGCTTGACGCAGTGGCCAAGGGTACCCTCGATGCCTGTTTTACCTGCCCGATGTATAACATAGATAAGTGGAAAGCTGCTGGTCTGTTCAGTTCCAGACCGAATGGACTACCTGGGGAGTGTCTGCGTGTCTGGTTCAACTATGGTGGTGGTGCCGAACTATTCAATAAAATGATGGGAGAAGATTACAATGCCATGACCTTCCCTGGTGCATTGGCTCCCCTACCCCCGGAGGTATGGGCTCACTCTAAGGTTCCTATCAACTCAATGGATGATGTAGAGGGGTTAAGTATGCGAGCTATAGGTGATGGCGCTGCTATCCTAGGCAGAATCGGTGTCGCCGTGGTCACCATAACTGGTGGAGAAATCTACGAAGCTATGGAAACCGGAGTGATTGATGCCTTTGAGTACTCCACTCCAGCACTGAACTGGGATATGAAGTTCCAGGAATTAGCTAAGTATGTAATCTATTCCGAAACTCGGGCTGCTAGTGACCCTCAGGTATTCTTTGTAAATAAGGATTCTTGGAATGCGCTTCCCGATGACCTCAAGCAGTTGGTGCAGGACGAGATGGACAAGTGGTCACAGGCAGAGCAGGAATACCTAGTCTATAACGATATTTACGCTACACAAAAGTTTATAGACTATGGTTGTGAGGTCTCTCATCTCCCCAAGGATGTGGAACAAGCCCTAATAGCAGAAGCGATAAAGTTCTATGATGAGCGTGCTGCCACGGAGCCCCCTATCTATAAAGAGATACTGGAATCCATGCGTGCCTTTAAGCAGGCTTATACTACCCAGGCTAATCTTACTACCCCGCTTAAGTAAGGCCTAGCCAGTAGGTAGCCCAAGGTTTGCCCGACTGCCACGAGAATCTTCGCGGCAGTCGGGAGTTGTTGTTTGGATTATGAGAGTTATAAGAACCATAGTCAGAGTGATTGATTCCATAAATGAGCGGATAGGGCTATCAGTAGCTTGGCTTTGTTTAGCCTTGGTTTTAGTTGAGGCATTTGAGGTCGTATCGAGGTTTGGCTTCAATGCACCGACAAAATGGGCGTATGAGACCTCCTGTATGCTGGGGGGCACAATTTATATTATTGGCTGGGCATATTGCTATTTACATGGCGCACATATCAGAGTAGATCTTGTTTATAGCCACCTCTCACCAAGAGGGAAGGCGATTATAGATGTTGTTTGTGCTGTGGTATTTCTTTTTCCAGTGGCGGTTCTACTATTGATAACTTCTATTCCATGGACGGTGGAAGCTTGGTCAATAGGGGAGGTAATGGCTAAGTCTTATTGGTATCCGCCAGCCGCCCCATATAGGACAATATTTACTCTAGGAATATTTCTTCTTACCCTTCAGGGTCTGGCTCATTTCAGCCGTGATTTATATTTCGCTATAAGGAGTAAAGCGCTTGATTGAATTAGATCCGGGGCTCATCACCGTAATTATGCTAGGCGGCATTCTGGTGCTTGCCATTACTGGCTTCCCCATAGCCCTGGTGGTGGGTGGTTTGGGGATAGTAATGGGCTATCTAATATTTGGGGGTACAGCATTTGAAATAATGTACACTCGCGTCTATTCACTGTCGCTGCACTACCCCTTTCTGGCTGTCCCCCTGTTCACCTTTATGGGAGTCGTGCTCCAGCGTTCGGGGATAGCTGCAGGACTATATGACTCATTATACCTGTGGCTTGGTGGTTTTAGGGGTGGTCTGGCAATAGCTACTGTGATATTTGGCACCATCCTTGCTGCCTGTTTGGGGGTGATTGCTGCTGCGATAACTATGTTAACCCTTATTGCCCTTGCCCCTATGGTTAAGAAGGGCTATGATAAATCTATAGCCTCGGGTGCATGTGTTGCTGGGGGCACTTTGGGTATCCTTATCCCACCTAGTATCATGCTGATTGTTTATGGACCAATGGCTGGGGTATCGGTGGCGAAGATGTTTATCGCCGCTGTCTTCCCCGGGTTTATCCTTTCTGGTCTATATATCGTCTACATTGCAATACGATGTCTTCTCCGTCCAGAGGCAGGTCCTCCTATTCCCATTGAAGAGAGGGGAGTCCCCTTTATTACGAAAACGAGGAAACTCCTTGTCTCTCTAGTCCCTCCGGTGCTGCTTATTGTAGGTGTTCTGGGGTCTGTCTTTTTGGGTTTATGCCCCCCCACTGAGTCAGCAGCTGTGGGCAGCGTTATTGCCGTCCTCTTGACTCTGGCTTATAGAAAATTTAGCTGGGATATGCTCAAGCATGCTGGGATCGTGACATTGAGGGTGAGTGCTTTTGTGCTCTTCATTGGCTGTCTTTGTTATGCCTTTGTGGGAATATTTATGAGCGCTGGCTGTGGGGAAGTAGTAAAGAGTGCCGTTATGGCTGCCCCTGGCGGAAAATGGGGTGCCTTTGCCCTTATAATGCTCATCGTTTTCTTGTTAGGGATGTTTATTGAATGGATAGGCATTATCTTCATCATAGTTCCTCTATTTACCCCTATTGCTATCCATATGGGGTTTAACCCCCTGTGGTTTAGCATGATGGTATGTATTAACCTGCAAATGGCATTTATGAGCCCTCCCCTGGCTATGGGCATATTCGTTTGTAAGGGTACCGCAGCACCGGAATTGGGCCTGACCATGGCAGATATAATCAAGGGGGTAATCCCTTACATTCTACTGGTAATGGTTGGCATGGGCATATTCATTGCCTTTCCGCAGATAATTACCTGGCTACCAGGCAAAATGATAACAGCATGGTAAGTAAAAAGACATTACACAAAATGTTTCTAAGAGGCGGTCGATAGATGGACTCCAATTTTAACAATCTCAGCGAGCCATTTACAATGATGGGAGACTTTATCCAGAATTGTCAAACTCCAGAACTCAGAAAAACTAGGGAATTTTTGATTAAGTTAATAAACAGTGTTATTGAATCTGTAGAACCTTCTTCAGCCATGCGAAATTGGGCAAAAATTGAAGCAGAAAAGCTTGGAATCGAGGATTATGAGAAGGCCGTGGTGGTTGGCGGCGGGAAAGCTTGTGCGGCAATGGCAATAGCATTGGAGCAAATCCTAGGGGATAGATTAACTGCCGGCATAGTAAATATTTCCAAAGGCACGATGCCTAAGACATCTCCACGAAAAGTCGAATTCGTAGAGGCGAGTCACCCCATCCCTGATAAACTAGGTATGGAAGGTAGCCGGCGAATGCTGGACCTTGTTAGTGGACTTGGTCAACAGGATCTCGTGATATGCTTGATAAGCGGTGGCGGATCGGCACTTATGCCCCTCCCTGCGGAAGGCGTAACGCTTAGCGAGTTACAGGAAGTCACGCTGCTTTTATTAAAAAGCGGTGCCACAATTCAAGAGGTCAATGTAGTCAGAAAACATCTGTCCGCAGTAAAGGGAGGACAATTGGCTAGGGCAGCTTATCCGGCAAGGGTCGTCAGTCTAATCATCTCGGATGTAGTCGGGGATAGATTAGATTCAATCGCAAGTGGACCGACTTATCCCGATATAACCACCTACTCAGATGCCTTATCCGTGCTTGAAAAGTATAAACTCCAAAAAAGGGTGCCGCCGAGGATTATGACCCACTTGATAAATGGTGTGAAGGGCGTGATACCCGAGACCCCCAAGGTTGGAGAAGAGTGTTTTCAAAACGCCTACTATAAAATTATAGCAAGTAACACGGACGCTCTCGCTGCGGGAGCAAAAGTTGGAAGGGCTCATAGTCTCAATGTTCATATTTTAACAACCACAATGCAAGGTGAGGCACGCGAGGTCGGTGAGTATTTGTCTCGTGTCGCAAGAGAGGTATATGAAAATGAAAGACCAATCCCAAAGCCAGCTCTCTTGCTTCTTGGAGGTGAAACGACGGTAACCGTGAAGGGTGAAGGTAGTGGAGGCCGAAATCAAGAACTCGTACTTAGCACAGCATTGGGAATAGCGGGGTTAAATACTACTACTATTATGTCCTTCAGCACGGATGGAGTAGACGGTCCAACGGATGCCGCCGGGGCAGTAGCTGATGGTTTCACCATCCAGAGGGCGGAGCAACTCGGACTAGACCCCTCCTGTTACCTTGAGAATAACGACTCTTACCATTTCTTCCAAGAGCTTGGGGACCTAGTAATAACTGGGGCTACCGGAACTAATGTGATGGATGTTACTGCCTTGATTGTGAATTAATTCAAATAATGGTGCCTTTGCAAAAAAGTAGATAGTATTTTCGCTAGCTTGAACCGAATCTTGACGGCGGAGTTAAAAAGGAGGAGCCGAATTGTTCAAAAAGGTGCATATATTCAGAGTAAAACCCGGACAGGAATTACTGACCGAGATAACTCACTATTGCCATGAGCATGGCATTTCCTCAGGTGTGATTATCGGCATTATTGGCTCGCTGGAGAGGGCTCAGCTCAATTTCTTAATGGGACTCCCTGGGAAATACGACAGTGTAGATTACCCAGGTCCATTGGAGATTGTCTGCGCTCAGGGTTCGGTAGCTCTAAAGAATGACAACTCCGTCTTCATCCATATACACATCCAACTTTCAGGAAAAGATATCTGCCGAGGAGGTCACCTTGCTAAGGCGATGGTGTTCTCCACAGCTGAGGTGGCTATAGGAGAGCTTGATTACCAGCTCCAGCGCCAGCTCGACAGCCACACTGGCCTGAATGAACTGCTTGGTTAAATCTGAAGAAGATGGAAGGAAACTAGAGCATAGGCGGGCTCTGCCAGGGGAAACTGAGGTACTAGAGTATTCTGGTTTCCTCTAGTTTAAAGGTTTTACCTCCCCCTCCCGTGTGGCGCCTCAGCCGTAATCGGGCAAGTGGCATCCCGCCTTTTTGAAGAGGAGCTAATGAAAGCTTTTGTACTAATTGAAACAGCAATGGGGAAAAGCAAAGAGGTTACTACTGCTCTTAAACAGTTAGCCGAAGTAGAATCAGTTAATATCGTAACCGGGCCATATGATGTTATAGCCATAGTAGAAGGCGCCAACTTGAATGATATTGGTGACCTGGTTACGGCTAAAATTCACCCCATTGCTGGCATTTCCAGAACGGTAACGTGTATTACAAAATGAGGCAAAAAAGGAGGTGAATATGACAACCAACACCAAGGGGATGAAGAAAAAAGGCTGTTAACACTACGAAAGGAAGAGAAGATGGAGCTAGACACTAATCTAATCTATTGTGGCGATAACTTGGAAGTTATGGCTAAGTTCCCTGAGAAATCAGTTGACCTTATCTATGCTGACCCGCCTTTCTTCAGCAACAAGCAGTATGAAATCATCTGGGGTAATGGTGCCGAGATGAAGGTCTATGAGGACAGGTGGAAGGGAGGTATCAATGTTTATATTCAGTGGATGGCAGAGAGACTCTGGCAGTGCTACCGGGTATTGAAGGATACCGGTTCGATGTATCTGCATTGTGATTGGCATGCTAGCCATAGGCTCAGAGTAGCAATGGATGAGATTTTTGACGAAAGGCACTTTCAGAATGAGATTATCTGGTCATACCGCACTGGGGGAGCAACTAAAACAAGGTTTGCCCGAAAGCACGATAATATACTCTTTTACAGTAAGTCCGAGAAGCATACCTTCAACCCCCAGTATGTTCCCTATGTTATGGGAGGTATTCTAGAAGACGAGAGAGGGCTTTATCAGATACAAAAAGGTAAGAGAGTCAACTTTAACCAAAGGGGCGCTTTAATGCCTGATGTTTGGGAGATTCCCTATATTGGTAGTGTAGCAAGAGAACGTTTAGGTTATCCCACTCAGAAACCAGAAATCTTACTCAAGCGCATTCTTGAAGCCTCATCGAATAAAGATGATATAGTCCTTGACCCCTTCGGTGGCTGCGGAACTACTTTGGTAGTAGCTCGTCAACTTGGCAGAAAGTGGATTGGAATTGATGTCTCACCGATAGCCTGTAGCTTGATGAATACTAGGCTAAACAAAGTCGGCGCTAGTGATGTCCGCATTATCGGCGCACCAAAGACCATTAAAGAGCTTAAACAGCTTGAACCCTTTCAATTCCAGAACTGGGTTATAGCCAGGATAGGTGGCGTCCTCAGCACAAGGAAGTCCAGCGATATGGGCATTGACGGCTACACCTTTATGGCAAAAGGCCCGGTGCAGGTTAAGCAGTCAGAGGGGGTGGGCAGAAATGTAGTGGACAACTTTGAGACAGCCATCAGGAGAGAGCATAAGACAACCGGCTACATCGTAGCTTTTAGCTTCACCAAGAGTGCCTATGAGGAAGCAGCTAGAGCAAAATTAGAGGGTAACTTAGACATAAAGCTGGTGCGAGTTAATGAGATGGATAACTATTTCTGATGGGAGATAACTTAAGATGACAAAGAAGTCATTCTTAAAAAGAGATTATGGTTCATCTTACACAGAGGCAAACCGCTATCTAAAGGATAAATTGGGCGACTATCTAAGTGCACGTGAGATATATAATCGCACTAAGATAAAAACACGTACACTTAACAAGTGGACAAAACAAGGACTTATACAGTCAGTGCAACTCAAAGGCAGATGGTACTATTCTATAAGAGACATAATGGCTGCAATAAAGACCGCAGATATCAAAGACATCAGGTAATAATTCTGCAATTTGATTATAGTTTAAGGAAAGGGGGTGAACTATGCCTCACGGATTGGTGACAGAAGAGGTCATCACCATCCGCATCCAGCCCCTTCCCGTGCCTGACGAGGCTCCGCTGACTTCCTGCCCTCACTGTGGCAAGGAATACCTTGTCAAGGAAGAGGGGCCAGAGGAGACCTACGAGCAGATAGAAGGCATCCCGTGCATCGCTCGGCATAAGCCGTGCGGGGGGCTGGTAAGGATGGTTTGCTGGGCCGATGACCTGACTTTCGGCCCATGCAAGCTGGGACTGCGCCAAAACGACGTCGGCGAGTGTGGCCGATGTCCACATAGAACGCGAGACTTTGATTAAAGGGGCTAAATAAGAAGCGACACCCTGAGGGGATAAAAAAAGAGGTCAAAATTGCTTGATTGGATATGGTTAAAACTGGTAAATATGTTTATCTTGAAAGAGATAAAGGTGGCAATAGAAAGCATAAGATTATAATAAAACTGTAATCGGGCAAGTGGCATCCCGCCTTTTAATAGTAGGGGGATAAATTATGAGCGTAATTCCCTGGTACGAAATTCTTTGGTTAGCTCTAGGCTTAGTTGGTATCGCCGTAATAGTTATCATTATCCTGTGTTGGAGACTA
>JAUVZA010000092.1 GCA_030602805.1 Dehalococcoidia bacterium
GCGGCTTATGTCAACGGGTTTCTCAAGATTAGCGGGGAGAGCGTGCTATACGACGCTGAGGAGATATTCAAGGCTATGGAGAAGCATGCCTTTGCCAAGATGCAGCCCATTGCCAGAGACGCTGTTGCTGGGATGAAAGGCATAGAAAGTGATATCTGAAGCACCATTTGCTCTCTTGATCGCCGGGGCAGCCCTACTCGGTCTATATCTGGCCAATCTTTTTTGGGATTACGGCATCCCTCAATATCTCAGTAGGAAGCTTGGCCATCTAGGTGGCTGCGTTGGCTTCTTGTTATGCCCGCTACTATTCAGCACCTTCTGGTGGCCGCTAATCCTAACTACAGGGTTTACCATCCTGCTCCTCTACGCCAGGCTATTCAAGCCAAACACTTTTCGTGGCGTAGGCGGTTCAGGAAGACCACAGGCACTGGCTGAGATTCACTTCCCGGCGACAGGAATTGTAACCATCGGGATATGCTGGGGACTACTAGGGGAGCCATGGCTGGCTGTCATCCCTCTCTGCTTTATGGGAGGTGGTGATGCCATAACCGGGCTTATTAGAAGTAAAGTCTATGGGAGAGAAGTTAAGGGCAACTGGGGGAGTCTGGGGATGCTCATTACTTGTTTAATTCTTGCCTACTTTATTACACCCTACTGGCTTGGTGTGGCTGGGGCTTTAACTGCTGTAGTAGTCGAGAAATATACCAAAACAACTAAGTATGTAGATGATAACCTAACTATCCCTCTTTCCAGTGCCTTTGTCATGGGGGCTTTATTTTTTGTTAAATGAAGAAGTTATTCTATTGCCTGAGCTGTGAAAACCGCTTTTTTGAGCGTAAGCCGGGTACCACCCACCGCTGCGGAAATTGCGGGAGTTCAGCAGTCGTTAGTCAGGATGACCTGCGCCAAGGAGGGCGGGCACTTAGCGAAGTGATTGAATTTCCTCTAAATGTTGCTGCTTTATTTTCGGTTATCAGCAAAGCAAGAACCCTGGAGAGGAGAAAGCGAGCAGTCGAACTTATGCTTATAGAGGTCGGTTTCACAGAGAATAGTGCTACGGATTTAGCAAGGAAAATGTGGCTTAATGAAAAGGAGATCTTATGAAAGACATTTATCAGGGCAGGTTCATTAATGCTCGCCAAGACGAGAATACTGTGTTTCTATCCTTCGCTTGGATTACTTTCAATATACCAAGGGAACATTGGAATAAGGTTATAGATGACCTCAGGGGCTTAGTTCTAGCTAGTACCAAAATTAAAATAAAGGAGGTCTTAAATGAACGGAAAAATTAAAACACACATCGGATTGGGCAGGTTCTTTGCCTTACCAGCAGTAGTTTGTGCCGTATTACTCGGTATCGCCCTCAGCGGACACTGGAGCTGGCTATCATTGATGGTAGCTCTGGGAGCGATATTTCTGATGGCTTACTCTCATAGCTTTAATACTCTGCTGGATTACTCCTGGACTGGTTTCGATAAAGGGACCGAGGAGGAGCGTAGCAAGGGTAAGGTCTACACTAAAGGGCAACAGGCAATCGCTGCCGGCATAATGACCCCTAAGAAAGTTCTAGTAAATGGTCTCGTTTATCTTGCCATCTCAGCTATCTTTATCGGCATTGTTGCCTGGAAGGTATCACCGGTAATATGGGCTATCTGGGCAGTAGCCGCTCTGTGCACCTTCTGGTATAGCTGGGGTAAGCTACACTGGAACTGCGAGCTCGCCCTTGGCACTGGTTTTGGACCTCTAGCCGTGATGCTGGGGATGGCCTCTCAGCCAAACCCTGCCTTCCTAACAGCCTTTCTAGCTGGAATCCCATTCTTAATCTTGTGGGGCTATGGAGCTGAGACAATAGACCAGTGGACAGACGCTGAACCTAATTGACCAAGGGGATTAAGAAACTTTGGTGCATTGGTGTGGAAAAACAATGTCTCGATATCAATGTTTTTTACTTGGCTACTAGGGATTACCTTCTTAAGCCAGCTATTTTTAATAGCCGGCGGTATACTCGCCCCATTAACTGCACTATCTCTTGTCTCGTTTATTCCCTTCTCATTCTGCCTACTATATTTGGAGAAGAACCTTAAGGTAGGCGTTTTATGGGGGCTGGGAGGAATATTCCTTCAGATGGCACTGCTCGTTGTAGGCCAAATAGTTGGAGGCTAGTTTGAGACCAAAAATAACCTCTATAGGGTTTGCGGTGCCTGAACGAAGCTATACCCAGGGGGAAGTTTTTGAGTCACTACACTATCCACGACATTTTCGGCGCATTTTCTTGGATGCTGCTATCGACAAGCGACATTTTTGGGTTCCACTTGATGCTGAACTCACCTGGCAACAGGCGTGTGAGGAATACAACAAAGGGGCTATTTGGTTATCCAGGAAGGCGGTGAAGGCCTGTCTCGATGGGAGAGATGTATCAGAGATTGGTTCAGTTAGCTTCGCAAGCTGCACTGGCTATAATTGTCCTAGTATAATGCACCAGCTCCATTCTGAGCTCAGGTTCTCACCCAATGTCGTCTACACGCCTATTCTTGGGACTGGTTGCGAGGGGGCAGCACCATCCTTGTGGAGAGCCTATCACCACACTCTAGCAACAGGGCAGCAATCCCTTGCTATAGCATGTGAAATCTGTAGTGTCTGCCATTTCCCCGAGCCTGAACCTGATCCCAGCGGGGAGTGGGAGATGTTAAGAGCCAATGCTATCTTTGGTGACGGCGCTTCAGCTGCTCTCATAGGGTTTGATGATGACCCTCGCCACCCGTATCTTGTGGACTTTGAAACTTACTTCGCCCCCGAGAACCTGAAGCACCTGGGCTTTGTCTGGCAAGATGGCCGGCTAAGGGTATTACTGTCACGGCAGATACCAAAGATAGTTCCTTCAGTAGTGCAGCCTCCCGTTGAGAGGATACTCCAGAGACACCATCTGAGTCTAAACGACATAAAGTGGTGGGTCATTCACCCAGGGGGAAGCGCAGTCTTGAATAACCTCAAGGATAAGCTGGGGATTCCTGAGAAAAAGATGGTACTCTCCAGGGAGGCATTAAGATTGTTTGGAAACTGCAGTAGTTCCAGCATCGGGATAGTGGGGAAACTACTTATGGGCAATGAAATAAAGCAAGGGGATTGGTGCCTGGTGGTCAGCCTGGGTGCCGGCCTAGTAGCAGGGGCCACCCTTTTACGTTGGGGAGCTTGAATGAAGATATTAGTTACAGGCGCTAACGGATTTTTAGGCTCTGCTCTAGTCCCGCGGTTAATACAAAAGGGGCATCAAATTTATGGTCTATCACGCCACCCGCCAGCTCCCGGCAAAAACCTCATTCCCCTGGTTGGGGATATCCTCCAGCCTAACCTCGGCCTCAATAAAGTGCCTGAGGATATTCGTGCTGTGCATCACCTGGCAGCGATCCATAGGCTGAGTGAGGATAAAGACGGTTCAATATGGGAAACCAATGTCGAGGGCACACAGAACGTCATTGCCTTCTGCTTGAAACATAATATCCCACATCTGTACTTCACATCGACAGCATACACTCAGGGGCGAAACCCTTATGAGAGGTCAAAGGCTTTATGTGAATCGATGATCAAGACATCAGATATCCCCAAGGTTACCATTTTCAAGCCACCAATAATTATGGGAATGGCGGAGCACTTTTACCCAGGGCATTTCTCACAGTTTGTTGCCCTGGTGATTAAAATTCACCAGAGGGCAGAGATTGTGCGAAGAAAGATAGAAGGGACACTGCGGCTCCCAATAATTGAACCCGTGTTTAGACTGAGGGCAAATCCTGAAGGGAAACTAAATCTTGTCCCCATAGACGCTGTGGTTGACGCTATGGCTGATATTGAAGAGCCGGGGACTTTTTGGCTTACTCACCCCAGCCCACCGACACTGAGGCAACTGACGGAGTGGGTTGGGGAGTTCATAATGGTCAAAATTAAAATAGAGCCGGCCTTTAAACCCACTCCTCTTGAAGTTATATTTGAGAAGTTGTCAGCTGCGTTCACCCCTTATCTCTGGGGCGACGACTTCTCCAGTGACCTCAAGCAGTGCCCGCCGATTACGAAAGAACTCATCACTGCTACCATCAAGAGAGCCATTGCTTGACTAACTACCCGTTGGGGGTTAGACTTTTAATAAGGAGGTGCATCCATGGTAATGGAAAGGGGCAAAAGCCTTCTGAGTGATCTTGAGAAGAAATTGGGGCTGCCCCAGCTTTCTAAGGTTGCTGATACACTCGACAAATTCCCCGATGAAAAGCAGCTCCGTCTGATAAAGGAAGTTCTTGTCACTGCTGATAAAGTTTCCCAAAACGCACCAGAGCTTGACAAGGTGTTAATGCTCATCAAAGAAATAAACTCGATGCCCGTTGACAAGCTGGAGAAACTCGAGAAGGTACTGAAGAGGATTGAAAAGATTAT
>JAUVZA010000101.1 GCA_030602805.1 Dehalococcoidia bacterium
AGAATGCCTGAATGTGGTGCTTAGTTAGTTAGGAGGCGGATGTCAGAAGCGACTCCAGCGGCATCTGCCCACCGCAAGAAGCGGCTGATTTCTCCGCAGTAATACTTAACTGTCCTAGGTTTAGCAGTAGACTCCAGCTCATATCTAAAGCCTTCTAGTAGCCATTCTAAGCTAAAGTGGGCGATACTGGACTTGAACCAGTGACTTCTTGCGTGTGAAGCAAGCGCTCTAACCACTGAGCTAATCGCCCATTTCCGTATTTATCCTGTCTCCAAGTTCCGGTGAAAATCCACCAAAGCAAGAGGTCTTTTTCTACGCGTTATCCTTAAAAACTCTCGCTTCCCTCTTGAACGATATTATATCACTGTGACATCATGCCGGCAAATAGTAAGTTCGGTGTATCTAGTAACATTTGTCAATCTACACTATAATGAGGCAGCATTGTGTTGCTTCTTTAATTTGGAGGACTGAAATTGTATGATGTCATAGTTGTAGGGGGAGGACCGGTGGGAAGCTATGTGGCTTATAAGCTGGCTGGAATGGGGCATGATGTGGTGGTGCTGGAGCAGAAGGAAAGGCTGGGGGGACGGGTCTGCTGCGCTGGCATTATAAGCCAGGAATGCGTTAACTCCTTTGATATTGATGACAGTGTCGTTTTGAGGCGGGTAAGCAGTGCCAAGCTATTTTCACCCTCGGGGAGGATGCTCAGGCTGTGGCGACAAGAAACTCAGGTCTGTGTTGTAGACCGGGCAGCCTTTGATATGGCGATAGCCAATTGGGCCCAAGGTAAAGGAGCACAATATGTGCTAAATAGCCTGGTCGGGAATATAGAGGTTGGAGGTGATGGAGTCAGAGTTGAGGCAACTCGGCAAGGAGAGATATTGAACTTTGAGGCAAGAGCAGCAGTTATTGCTACTGGCTTTGGCTCGAGATTAGTTGGGGGGTTGGGGTTAGGTAAGATTGGTGATTTCATTATGGGAGCCCAGGCCGAGGTAGAAACGGTTGGTGTAGACGAGGTGGAGGTCTATTTTGGTCAGGAGGTAGCTCCTGACTTTTTTGCCTGGCTGGTGCCAACCTCACCACTGAAGGCTTTAGTAGGATTGCTGTCACGCCGCAGCCCTGGGCTTTACCTAAGAAAGTTAATATCATCCCTGCTGGCTCAAGGGAAAATAGTTTCAGATGAGGCTGAGTTGAGTCATCGTGGAATTTCACTAAAGCCGTTAGCCAGAACCTATGGTCGGAGATTAGTGGTGGTTGGAGATGCGGCGGGGCAGGTGAAGCCAACCACTGGCGGTGGCATCTACTATGGTCTGCTGTGTGCTGATATAGCAGCTAACAATTTGCATCGAGCACTGGATGATGATGACCTGTCAGCTAGGAATCTGGCTAGCTATGAGCGAGAGTGGAAGAAGAAGCTAGGGCGAGAGCTGAAGATAGGCTACTGGGTTCGAAAATTTTATGAGCATCTAAGTGACAGGCAGGTTGACAGGGCATTTGACATAATAAAATCCAGTGGCATTGATGAAGCCTTGCTTAAAGCGGATGATTTGTCTTTTGATTGGCATGGCGAGGTGATATTGAGGTTACTGGGACACCGGGTATTATCTAAAGCCATTAAGGCGATGAAGATTCCGTTCCGGTTTGGTGTAGCTTGAACCTAGTAATATTTGTATGGGGGTATCCTAAAAGTGAGTAGTGGTGGTCAGAATCTAAGCCTGGGCGAGGCAGCCACTCGCTTTTTGGCTAGCTTACCACCTGGAGAAGAAGGGATGAGCCAGCAGGAGGTATATAGATTTGTTCGGTGGTATGGGTGGGAACGAGTGTTGGCTGAACTTACCGCTCCTGAGGTAGCTAGCTATGCTGAGCGACTGTCATTATCGGATACCGACTACATAAAAAAGCTTGAGTTAATACAAGCCTTCCTGGTGTATGCTAAGAAGGAGAGGTGGATTAAGAGTAATCTGGCTACTCACCTTAAGGCTAAAAAGGGGAAAGCTAGACTGCCGGCTTCTTTTAAGCGGGGCTCACCAAAGACTACCGCTTTAACTCAGCAGGGGTATGCTGCGCTGAAGGCTGAGCTAGCTGCTCTTAAGAGTAAACGCTCTGGGGCTATTGATGAAGTGCGTAGAGCAGCAGCAGATAAGGACTTTCGTGAGAATGCACCTTTGGAGGCGGCTAGGGAGCAATACGGTCATCTGGAGGGGCAGATTAAAGAGCTAGAAGCGGCTCTAAAGTCAGCGATTGTCGTTGGTGAAAAGCAGAGGGTTGCCATCAAGGTAAGTGTTGGTGATAGTGTTATTCTGCGTAACTTGGCTTCTGGTGAAGAATTACACTATACAATAGTCAATTCTAAGGAGGTAGACCCGACCAGGGGTAAGATTTCCAGTGCTTCACCTATAGGTAAAGCTATTATTGGTCGAGGTCAGGGAGAGGTGGTGGAGGTAACAGCGCCGGCAGGCAAGTTGCGCTATCAGATTGAACAGGTTAGGCATTAGCCGACTTTATTAACAGCATAAAAAGTCGGAGTGAGGTGATTTGAACCTCTGACCACGTGAACCCCATTCAGGCAGGGGATAGATAGTGTAGTATACAGAGTTGAGCCAAAGGAACTTTTGAGAAGTGATTTGCCTTGAGGTATCTTGCTCTCTTGTTCTTTGCAAGTACTACATACCTTGCTTCTTAACAATAATGGCTATGTGGTCTTTGGGCAGTCTGGAGCAGGCTGCCGATATGGCATTATGGACGAGGTCTTGTTGAAGCTTTATGGTTCCATACTGTGCAGAATGAAGCAGACTTATAGTGTAGTTTACCACTCTTACCCATACAAAACATTCTTGCTTATTGTTAAGTTTTTAGTTTGGAGAAA
>JAUVZA010000097.1 GCA_030602805.1 Dehalococcoidia bacterium
CATGAGCAGGTTAGCCTTACACTACGGTGTGGCATGGCCCAATATGAGGGTTATAAACAGGGGTTTGGTATTGGTGACCTGCTCAATAAGGAGCATCCCTGGCTTCGAGCTACTGTAAGGACCTCAGCAGGGGCAATGGAAGATTACAAAATACTAATGGCCAACCCTGAGGAGTTATTGCCAAGCACTGTAGTATGGACTAGCGCGGCTCAGGTATGGGCACAAAGAGAGGGCATAGAACAATACTGGGAGGGCGAACCTTATCTTGGGGCAAGGCTCCTGTGGACTGGATTCCTTTCAGTTGGTTGTCTTGTGACCCTAGACCCCGATATTAACACACTAGCGGACTTGTGGGGTAAGAAGGTCGCTACGTATCCTCGTGGTGCAGTTTTTCTCTCGCGCTGGGAGTCGCTATTCAGGGGCCAGGACGCCCTAACGCCAGGATTTTATGACAGTCTTGATATACAGTATCTGGGATTTGTCCCGGCTCATGCCGCTCTTCGTGATGGACTCATAGATGCCGCTTATGCGTCTTTTACCATTCCAGTGCCGGGGACAGAGCCACCTGAGAACTGGTTCATCCCGGGCTGGGCACAAGAGACCATGATGAAGCCTGAAGCTCACCTGATCGATTTCCCGAAAGCGGCCCAAGATGCAGGCAACCTGGTAGAAGATCAGTACTTTAACATATGGCTTCCGGTGCCTGCTGGAGGAATTAGGGCGGATCTGCCTGCCCATGCCGGGTTTAGCTTCACGCTTGCTGCTTGCGCCGATGTGACGATGCCTGATGAAGTAACCTACGAGCTAACCAAGTTTGTCTTTGAGCATATGGATGCGCTGGAGGCCTATTCTATAGCATGTAAGAGCTGGCAGCCAGAAAATCGCTGCGCCTACTGGCTTGAGGACGAAAACGAACTTCACGCTGGCGCCATCAAGTTCTATAAGGAGGTGGGAGTCCCGCTAAAGTAGTGAGGCTACGTGACAGGTGAATGGCGCTTGTGAGAGGCTAGAGGCTGTGACAGCTACTAGTCGAACCGCTGGGAAGGGGGGAGGGATAAACTACTACCCCCCCCAGAGGTTAATATAAAAAGATGGGTCATAAAAACCTAGAATAGAGATTTGGCTATGTTCGAAGGTGTAGACAAGAGCCGGAATAAGGTTATAGGCACTGCCATCGTCGTGGTTGCCTTGGCGATGGCAGTGTACCAAATGATTTCTACCCGGACTTTGTTTGTCGACCCGCTTGAGCATCAAAACATCCATCTCGGCTTTGCCCTAACTTTAATCTTTTTGGTGGTAGCAGCCAGTAGCCGTAAGCGCTGGGAGCAAATTCTCTGGTTAGCCATAGTCGGTGTCTCTCTGGTGGGGGTAGTCTATGTAGGTACCCATTACATAGAGCTTGCGTTACGGAGGGGCGTCCCTGAAGTTGCCGATGTGGTGATAGGAGGCCTTCTACTTACTCTAGTGCTTGTGGCAGCGTATCGAATGTACGGAAAGACCCTTCCCATTCTTTGTTCTCTCTTCCTCGTCTATGCCCTGGTTGGCGATCGCTTGCCGGAACCTTGGCTTACTTTTGATTTTAAACCCAAGGAACTTATCTTTTTGATCACCACTTCTTTTAACGATGGGATGTATGGGATGCTTCTCGGCATCTCAGCCAATTTCCTCTTTCTGTTTGTTTTATTTGGCGCTTTGCTGCAGACATCAGGGGCTCCCCGCTTTTTTATGGAGGTTGCCAGGCTAGTGGGGAGGAGGCTAAGGGGCGGTGCTGGTCTGAGCGCGGTAATAACTAGTGCTCTGATGGGAACAACTACTGGAAGCATAGCTGCCAACATTGTGACCACCGGCTCCTTCACTATACCGCTAATGAAAAAGGCAGGATACAAGCCATACCAGGCTGCTGCTATTGAAGCCACGGCATCAACCGGCGGTATGATAATGCCACCAATAATGTCTTCCACTGCCTTTGTAATGTCCGGCTGGACTGGAATACCCTATATACAGATAATAGCCATGGCTGCCATTCCGGCAGTATTATACTTTTTCAGTGCTGGACTCTACGTGCAGTTTCAGGCAATGAAAATGAAGATTGCTCCAATGTCTGAGACAAAGGTGGACTACAGGGAGATGCTACTAACGGCACACTTATTCCTCATTCCGCTGGGTGTCATCATCGTGCTTCTGATGCAACACTTCTCTCTAGGCTTTGTTGCCTTCTGGGCTATAGTATCCATTTTCGCACTGAGCTTTTTGAGGAAGAAGACCCGCCCATCTTTAAAGCAGTGGGTAGAGGGCATCGCCGCTGGTGCCAAGATAGGAGCCCAGATTGCGATAATCGTTGCCCTCATTGGTGTAGCCACTGGGGTTTTAATACATACTGGATTGGGCGTCAAGCTTCCGGCTATGGTAGAGACATGGAGCGGCGGGAACCTATACCTCGCCTTAGGAATAACCGCAATAATATCAGTTATTATTGGTATGGGGCTACCGACCCTAGCTGTGTATGTGTTGGTGGCAATAGCGGCGGCTCCGGCACTAATTAGAATGGGTGTAGTTATGGAACAAGCACACCTCTTCGTCCTCTATTATGGGGTAGTAGGCATGATTACTCCACCTGTAGCCCTAGGGTCTCTCTTTGCCGCAAAGGTAGCTAATACGCCCTACCAGAGAACTGCACTTGAGTCGACCAAGGTAGGCTTAGCCGGCTTTTTGGTTCCATTCTTCTTCTTCCTAGCCCCAGTAATACTACTCCGACCTCAGTCCCCACTTTTGGCAGCAATGGGCCTTATAGCTGTGGTGTTAACGCTGACCAGCTTCCAGATAGGAATCTGTGCCCAGTATTTTACCCCTCTTAATCGACTAGAAAGGTGGTTGCCCATTGCCATCGGAATAATCCTTATATTATCTTTGGCTATGGAAAGTTACCTCCTGTTCGCTATAGGGTTCGTTCTCTTCGCAGCTATGACTTTTCAGCAGTGGAGAAAAAGGAGGATGTCACTTAACACCCCGAATAGGTGAAGAGAAATGACTAAATAGTTATGATGAACGACGAAGTTTTAGGTGAGCCAGATTAGAGCAAGTTAATTCCATCTGAGTATCCCTCGCTCAAGCCTATATGTTGTAATGCTAGGTAATGGTTAGTTGATGCGGGCTCTGCCAGGGGAAACTGGGGTGCTAGGGGTTTATATCTACCCAACTAGCTTAAATGCTCTTATCCTCCCCCTCCCATGTGGGAAGCCTCAGCCGTAATTGGGCAAGTGGCATCCCGCCTATTTGTTAGTGGAAGAAATAGAAAAGAAGCTAAGCTGAAAAAGGTAATTGGCACAGAGCGAGGTTGCGACTAAACTCTAACAAATCAAACTAAGGAGGTAATGCCTATGAAGCATAACTAGGGCGGTGGAGGAAAAAATCTAAGAAAGGAGAAGTAACTTGAAAAAGAAAATCTTTAGTATCCTGTTTGCCCTCGTGCTGGCGATATCGCTGCTGCCAGTTACGGCGGTGAGTGCTAATGGCACCCCAACAATTGATGGAACCCTGACCCCGGGTGAATGGGACGCCTACTACCTCGGAA
>JAUVZA010000014.1 GCA_030602805.1 Dehalococcoidia bacterium
CTCATTAACTATAGTAGTGATGCCTTGTTCAGCTAGGGTAACCAGCTCATAGGGAAGATTTTGGAGCAGACTCCTATACTCACGCACCTTAGCTTGATTGTTTGTTGCCAGGAGAAGTTTACGGCGCAATGGAACTCCAAAGTAAATAATTGTTTCAGAGGTTACCGATTAACTCATCAAGTGTCATAGCAGCCATGGTCAAAGTTTGAAGTGTGCCTCTCGCGCCTAGCTCTATGGCTACTTTGGATATAGCCTTGTTGTCCTGCGCTTCCAGGATGTTTACAAAGTCGTACGGACCTAGAAGAGCATACTGGGCTAATATCTTAACTCCCATAGCCTCGACTTCCTTATTAACCTCTTTAACTCTCTGTGGATTCTCTTTTATAGTCTTCCTTCCCTCATCGGTTAAAGTAGTAAGCATAACATAAGTTGCCATTTGTTTACCTCCTATTTAAACATTGGTCAAGTATCATCACGCCGTTCCCAGATGATAGCCACTGCCATTGACTCAGTCAAGGTCCACAAACCTTCCCTCCACTTTTTTCATTACCTGAGGCATGGTGGTGTATTCCATCTCCTCTAGGGGCAGACGGTGCGGTTCAAAGGGGCCATGAGCACGCATAAAGTCAGCGATATCACTCGCCTGCTGGCGGGCATTATCAAAAGACTTATCAGCCAACATATCACGAGGTCCCACTAGCTTGCCCCCAGAAAGTTGAAAGCCAAGGGCTACCACTCTGGGCGGTCCATCAAAGCGAGTCGGGGTGCTATCCTTAATAGACACCGGCATAAGGGGGCCATGATGCGAACCTCGCATCCACCCCTCTACCAAAAGGGGTAAGGCAAATGGCTCCAGCACCTCTCCTACCGCCGGGAACTGCCCCTGAGAGCGAACAATACACACCGGGTCATCCTTGCCCACATATCGCCCAGCAATCAAAGCCAAACGCTGGGTAGAGGATACAGCGGCTATCTCTCCGCTCCCCCGGTGATAGACTGACTTTATCATAAAGCGTGAAGGCGCCCCTATAAAAACCAGCAGGTCGTAAATCTCATCAGGGGCATTAAAGGTTATCTGCTTATGCTCTTTGATATCTTGCACCTCAAAGGAAAAACCCTGGTGCATATTGTCAGCAATAACCAAACCAATGGTATTAAACGGGTCGGCAAATATCTTATATAGCGGCATATTCCACGCCCCAGATGAGGTCTTATCCGCCATAAAAATAATAATGGTCTCAGCCACCCGCTCTTCAAATTCCATCTCAGCCACCCCGGGACCCATCCCTTTGACATTACCCGAAAAGGCATCCGCTAGCAAATCCTGCCCGGCACCATGAAGCTTTAACTTTTTAGCCACCTCCGTGCAGTCAACAAAGGTATCCCAGGCTAACTTATGGATTTTCTCACTGTTCTCACCCTGTTGGTGAGTCATAATCAGTTGCAGGTCATCTCCACACTTGGTTACATGATAGTCAACCAGCAACCCGTCCTTTTTAGCTTTGGCTATGCACTCCTCACCTTTGGCGATAACATCAGGGTGAGATTCAGAATGCCCCACATAACCACCAATATCAGCCTTGATTACACTCAGGGTGATATTCATAATTCCCTCCTTATTATTGGTTAATATTCAATCCCCTTTCTCGCTATTATCTCCTTATCATAGGGGTGCTTAATCTTCAACATTTCGGTGACCAGGTCTGCTACTTGAACTAGCTTGGTATCAGCTTGGCGACCGGTGAGGATAAGCTCCACATTTTGTGGCTTATCAGTGATAAGCCTGACTACCTCATCCAATTCAACAAGCTTCCAGGCTGCCGCTAAATTCACCTCATCCAGCACTACCAGGTCATAGTTACCACTGAGCATAGCTTCACGGGCAGCAGCTAAAGCCTGCCTCGCCTGCTCTTTTTCCTCTGGCTTAACATTTGCTGGGTCAACGAATTCCAGGCTGCCAAAGCTAGCCATATTGACATTGGGTAACTTAGATAGGATATTGCGTTCCCCATAAGGGTAGCTACCCTTCATAAAGTAAACAATGTATACTCTCAGACCATGACCTAAAGCTCGGATTACTGTCCCTAGAGCGGCTGTAGTCTTGCCCCTACCATCACCTGTGAAAACCTGCACAAGACCCTTAGTGAAGGGTTCTGACGGCGAAGAACTAAATGATGCCTTTTCTGTCAATAAAGCCCCTAAACGAGAAATTGGTAGCAAACTCGCTGAATACTAAGACTGCAGTAATAACAGTTTACCAACCTGCCCACAACCGTGTCAAGAAAGTGTACTCGTTCATATGATTAGTGACACCTCCTCCTTTCCTGACATTCTTGTCCCCTGCGGCTCTGCCCTAGCGGGCTTTAGCCCAGAGGGTGACCGCAGTCCACTCCTCCAAAAACTTAAGTGGTGTCACGTAAATGAGGTCTTACCGTGTTATAGTGTCACCCATCTATTTGAACTAGCTCAGGGAGAGTTAACACAAATCTTCCAAAATGGCCTTAACCTAATAATCAGGCTTATTCTTAACCGACTACAGCTTTACCACTTTGGCGGAGTAGACATCAGGGAGGGATAGTATTTGTTGTTGTTGTGCCTGAGGCAGAGGTTCATCCAAGGCTAGTATCATTAGGGCTTGACCCCTGGGCTTGAGACGGCTTAGATGCATGTAGCTAATATTTATATCGGCATCACCAGTTATTCTGCCTACAGCCCCGATAAGCCCGGGACGGTCTCGGTGGTCGCTAAACAGGAAATAACCTCCTGTAGGCACAATATCAATCCAGTAGTTATTAACCCGGACAATGTGAGATTCCCCACGCATTACAGTGGCAGCGACGGTAGTAACCCCGGCGCTGGTGGTAACTTCTAGGGTAATAAGGCTGGTATAATTTTTGCAGGTAGCTTCTTTTTGTTCCACTACCGTTAGACCACGCCGGGCAGCCACTATATTAGCATTGACCAGATTAACCCGTTCCTCGCTTACCTCCTCAAGTAACCCTCCTAAAGCGGCTGCTTTGAGAACATTAGTATCATAACTAGAAATGTCACCATCATATTTAATCTGAATAGCATTCATTTGTCCCCCAGTTAGCTGGTTGGCCAATCTGCCGGCTGTGGAAGCCACTTTTATGAAGGGTGCCAGCTCAGATAAAGCTTCAACTGAGATAAAGGGAGCATTAACGGCATACCTGGCTGGCTGTCCCTTAAATACATTAATAATCTGGTTGGCTATGTCTTTGGCTGCCATAGCTTGAGCCTCGGTGGTGGAAGCGCCTAAATGAGGGGTAGTAATGATGTTATCATTTCCAAAGAGAACACCCTTTGTAGTTGGTTCGCTGGAGAAGACATCAATGGCAGCGCCAGCCACTCTTTTCTCCTTTACTGCTTTAGCCAGGGCCTTTTCATCAATTAGCCCGCCCCTGGCAGTATTAATAATACGAACTGTTGGCTTGACTAAAGCTAGCTCTTTGGCTCCGATTAAAGCCTTGGTTGATGCCGATAGAGGTAGGTGAAGGGTGATAAAGTCCGATTCCTTAAGTAGCTGTTCTAGGGAAACAAGCTCCACCTGCAGATTATGGGCATAGTCAACGGAGATGAAGGGGTCATAAGCGATAAGTTTCATTTCCAGACCCCGAGCCCGTCTGGCTACCTCTGAACCTACATTGCCCAAGCCGATGATACCTAGTGTTTTGTTTCTGACCTCAGCGCCTATGAAATCACCTCGTCGCCATACTCCGGATTTGAGCATAGCATTAGCTTGAGGAATATGACGGGCTAAGGAGAGCATAAGGGCAATGGTATGCTCAGCAGTCGAAATAGTGCTGCCAGTAGGGGCATTAACTACCACAATGCCGCATCGGGTTGCCTCTTCCACATCAATATTGTCTATGCCAACACCGGCTCGGGCGATGACCTGTAGCTTTTTCCCGGCTTGTATAACCTTAGCTGAAACTTGAGTCTGACTACGTACTACCAGGGCTTCATAGTCGCCAATGGTGGATATGATTTCCTCCGACTTTAGCCCTAGCTTAATATCCACCTGGGCATAGCTACACATAATATCTATGCCTTCATTAGAAATGGGGTCAGTTATTAAAACCTTCATTCTTAGCTAGCACTCCTAAACCCAGCCTGGGGCAATACTACTTTTAGTGCCGATATTACTGGTTTAATGTCGTCCTCAGTTACCCAGCCCAGGTGCCCGATACGAAATATTTTGCCATCTAATCTCTGTTGTCCACCAGCCAGCACAATCTGGTGTTCCTGTCTGAGAATCCGGAGCATCTTTTTAGTGTCAAGCCCATCTGAAGCGGCTACGGCGGTAACCGTGTTGGAGGCATAACCCTCTTCGGCGAAAAGGGATAGCCCCAGTGATTTTATTCCATCTCGGGTGGCTTTGGCCACTCGGGCATGTCGGGCTATAATGTTGGGTAAGCCTTCTTTTAGCATCATTTCTAGCGATGCTGATAACGCAAATACCGTGGTAATGGCTGGTGTCCATGGCGTTTGCTCTATTTCTAAATAGCTCTTGGCTTTAGCAAAATCCCAGTAAAAGCGGGGCATCTTGGCCTTGGCATTTGCCTGCCATGCCTCGGGACTTAGGCTAACCATAGCCAGACCGGGAGGAGCCATCCACCCCTTCTGGGAACCAGTAACAGCAACATCTAAGTGCCAATCATCTACCGGGAGATTAATTGAGCCGAGGCTACTGATGGCATCAACTAATAGTAGTTTATCAAATTCCTTTACCACCAAGCTAATTGAAGCTAAGTCATTGGTTACGCCGGTAGAGGTCTCATTATGGGTGACCAATACTGCCTTGATTTTTGGTTCAGCCTGAAGAGCCTGGCGAACAGCGTCTATATCAGCCGCTTTGCCCCACTCAAAGCGGAGGAGGATTACCTCAGCCCCAAACTGCTCAGCGATGGTGGCAAAGCGGTCCCCAAAGGCACCAACAGATACTGATAATACTTTATCACCCGGGGATAAGGTATTAACGATAGCTGTCTCTAAGCCACCCGTCCCTGAGCCAGTAAGCAGAAAAACATCGCCCTTGGTCTGGAACAGTTGTTTTAGGTTAGCCGTCACCCTATTTAGTATTTGTCCAAATTCAGGACCCCGATGATTTATCATCTGCCGGCTTAGTGCCTGAAGAACTTCACTGGGGAGGGGGGTTGGCCCTGGAATGCGTAACTCTTCCATTTGTCTCCCTTACTATTTTTATTTATCTTTAGTTATCAGTATTTATCACTTTAGCAAAGCGGCGTTTACCTACTTTGATGACGGTACCACTTTTGACATGGGCGAGATTACTTGAGATTTTCTTACCATCTATGCTAACAGCACCTTGAGCAATCAATCGGCTAGCTTCACTGCGGCTTTTAGCCAGCTGTGTTTCCACAAGTACATCCCTAAGACCAATGCTGGCACCTAGGCTGACATAATATTCCTTTATTTCTTTAGGCGCTTCCTTTTTCTGAAACACCCTGACGAAATGCTCCTCGGCTTCGATGGCTGCCTTCTGGTCGTATAGTTGGCTCACAATTTCCCTGGCCAGCCGCTTCTTGAGTGTCATAGGGTTAACGGTTTCATTCCTGAGTCCCTGTCTAAATTCCTCCAGCTCCTCGTTAGGAACATCGGTTACTAATTCAAAGTACTGTATAATCAGGCTATCAGGGATAGACATTACTTTACCATATATCTCGTTAGGTGGTTCAGCAACGCCGATATAGTTACCCAGGCTCTTACTCATCTTCTGACTACCATCGGTTCCAGTAAGGATGGGAACCAAGAAGATTTGCTGGGGACGCTGTCCTACCATTGATTGAAGCTCCCTACCCACCAGTAAATTAAACTTCTGGTCAGTGCCACCAAACTCGACATCAGCCTGGATAGCTACTGAGTCATAGGCTTGGAGCAAGGGGTAGAGTAACTCAGCTATGGTGATGGGTTGCCCGGCATCATACCGGTTACTAAAGTCTTCCCGAGCCATCATTTGGGCAATAGTAAACTTGCTGGTGAGCTGGATAACATCACTGAGAGTAAATTTGCCAAACCACTCACTCTGCCATCTTACCTCTGTCCTTTCCTTATCAACCACCTTGAAGAACTGCTTCATATAGGTTTCAGCATTAGCCTGAACCTGTTCCTTAGACAGCATGGGTCGGGTGACAGAAACACCACTTGGGTCGCCAATTTGAGCTGTCCAGTCACCAACAATGAGAATGACTTGATGCCCTAATTCCTGAAATTGGCGTAGCTTCCTGAGGGCTACCATATGACCCAGGTGGATATCAGGGAAACTGGGGTCAAAACCTTCTTTTAACCGTAGTTTCTTGCCCGAGCCTAGTAGCTCTACCATCTCGTCTTCAATTATAATTTCGGCTACCCCCCGCTTTAACAAGTGGTTAATATCCTGGCTGATTATAACTTTTTCACCGGCATTCATACTTAGTTTCTACCTCGGGAGTTTAATATAGCTCTGCCTTGCTTTATGTCCTCGGTTATCTGTTTCTTTAATTCCTCTGCGGTGGCAAATTGCTTCTCACCACGAAGTCGCGCCATAATATTAATCTTTAGCTGGCGCCCATATAGGTCGCTATGGTAATCAAGAACATAAACTTCCACTGCGCGCTGGTTGCCACCAAAAGTAGGACGCTTGCCAACATTAGTCATTGACTTAAAGGCTTTATCATCAATGTAAGCCCAGGTAGCATAAACACCATCTGCGGGGAGAGCCTGCTCCGGGGCTATGTCCAGATTAGCCGTGGGGAAGCCTAACTCTAAGCCTAGACCTGCTCCACTGGTTACACGCCCGTTCAGGCTAAAGGGATGGCCTGCCAAGTTGAGCGCCCTTTTCATATCTCCATTAGCTAGAGCATTCCTGATAGCTGTGCTACTTACCACTTCACCGCTTATCATTATGGGGGGTATTACTGTTACGCTGAAGTTCATATCTTGTCCCAAGGTGCGGAGGCTATTAGCATTGCCTTCTCGGTTTCGGCCTAAGGTAAAGTCAGGTCCAATTACCAGTCCACGCATCCTGAGGTATCTCTTTAGCCGACTGACGAATTGGCGAGCGCTGAGCTGAGCTAACTCACTGGTGAAGGATAAGGTAATGATAGCTTCAACACCTTCATTTTTGAGAAGATTGGTTCTTTCAGCGAGGTCAGTTAAGAATGGTAGCCTAGCTTGAGGCGACAGCACCTCTTGAGGATGTTGACGAAAAGTTACCACTCCACTAAGCAAGTCCTGCTGCCGGGCATGCTCCGTTAATTGTGAAAGCAGGTATTTGTGACCGAGGTGAACCCCGTCGAAAACCCCAATAGTTAGCAGCATGTCTTTCTTGGGTGATAACCCGCCTAACTCTTCTTCTACCTGCATAGCTCCTTTCCCTAAACAGGATTACTAATACAATATAATAACTGGATAGCTAAGGGATAAATAAAGGTGATTTACATAACCCCACTAAAAAGTGTTTTAATATTATCATAAGCCTATTTAAGCGTCAACTACGAAATGGGCCCCTCTGATATAGCCATTGATTTATGATAAACTTTAATAATGATTATTCTACAACTAGAGCTAAGTCGTGGATTAGTCAGAAGGTTCAAAATGTTTATAGAAGTGCGTTCAGCAAGAGTACGAGAAATTTGCTGGGGTCATAGCTCATATTTAAGAAAAGGAATTATCCTCTAATATAGCATGTGAACGAGCTATCGTCGCCAATGATGTTTACGGGGAGACCTGTTTAAGCAGGGCAAAAACAGATACCAAAGTGGGAGGAACTAATGGATTGTATTTTCTGTCAAATTGTAGCTGGCAAAGTGCCTAGTGAAATCCTTTACCAGGATGAAGAGGTAATTGCCTTCCGTGACATTAATCCTCAGGCACCCACACACCTGATTATCATCCCTAAAAGGCATATTCCTTCTTTTGCCCACCTATCTGAAGCCGAGTCACCCCTTATCGGACACATGGTAAATATTGCCAATCAGCTAGCAAAAGGGGAGGGTATTTCTGGAAGTGGGTATCGGCTAGCGATGAACTGCGGTGAGGAAGGCGGACAGTTAGTGCCTCATCTACATCTGCATCTTCTCGGCGGGCGAAGGCTCTCGGATAAGCTTGGCTAATTGGTCACTACCGTGTCTTCTGATACTCTAAGAAGGTAAGCAGTCCAGCAATACTCTTAGCATCACAAATGCTGCCTGAGGCAATAAGACTGGGAATCTGACTAATTGGCACCCGAACTAATTTAATACTCTCGGTATCCTCAGCATAGAGTGGGCTAGGGGTAAGGTCAGTAGCCAGATAAAGGTGAAGGTATTCAGTGCCGTAACCCGGTGTAGAGTAAAAGCCACCTAACCTCTCCACTTTCTGAGGTAGATAGCCAGTCTCCTCCCGCATTTCACGGCGAACAGTAGCCACCGGGTCTTCACCAGGGTCAATGCCGCCGGCTGGTATCTCTAATAGCTCCTTCTCCACCGGCTTACGAAATTGATTTACCAGCAGCACATTGTCATTGGCATCAATAGCCACAATAGCTACACAATTCCTATGCTCCACAATCTCTCGCCTGGTTTCTCGACCGCTAGGCATCCTAACGGTATCAACCCGCAGCTTTACCGCTCGCCCATCATAGATTAGTTGGCTAGATAGCGTCTTTTCCTCGCTCAAGTTAAACTCCCCATAAGCCAAACTTTTACCAAAAGATAATAACGATAGCCATTGCTACCAGAATACCGGCACCTATCTTTGGAATGTACCTTTCATAATGCATGAGTTTAGGTTGCAGGTGCTTATAGATTTTCACACTAACAATCGTTACTACCATGAGCCCCAGCAAAACCGAAACACCGTATGAAAGCATAAGTATCCACGCATTGACACCCCCGGCTACCAGAGCCAGTAGGGCAAACTCCTCCTCGTGAGCAAAACCGAGAATAAAGGCGAACGAGGCTAGACCCCAAAGGCTCAACGCAATCCCTATGGCGTGCTTATGCCAATGGGTATGTTGGCCTTGCCCTGGATGCTCATGCTCATGTTCATGCTCAATCTCTGGTTGATTTTCGTGGATATGCCCATGCTGCTGTTCTAGTCCACCGACCTTTTCTCTGAAGAGCTTAAAAGCAATTATGAGCAGAATACCTGCTGCCAGATACTTTATCCAGGGTGCTTCAAAGTCCAGCCATTCCTGGAGCAGAACATAGGCGACGACAACAGCTATGGATGATATGAGGTGTGCCAGGCCAATTATGCCCGAACTGACGGTGGCACTAAAAACGGCGTTTCTTTTGTTTATAGAATACAGCACAGCAACTGGCCAACCATGCCCAGGCTCTAGCCCGTGCAAAAGTCCAATCACCACTACACCAATATATGCTGGATTAAACATTCTGCCTCTATTTCCTTGATGAATGGGTCACTATTCCTTGGAGGGTGCTTCCAAGTGATAGATAAGGGCTACCTCATCACAATCAGGAAATTTGGGGCAACGGTAACACTCGCCCCAGACCTTTTGTGGCAGTTCCATTTTATCTACCTGAGAAAAGCCACACTTTTCAAAAAAGGCTGGCTTATAGGTCAGACAAAAGACAGTAGAAATACCAAGCTCCTTAGCCTCCTTAAGGCAGACTTCCACTATTTGGTCGCCAATACTTTGTTTTTGGTAATCCTCAACCACAGCCAGTGACTTTATCTCAGCTAGGTCTGACCAACTAACATGTAGTGCCCCACAGGCAATCACCCACTCACCCTGTCTAACCACAAAATAATCCCTGATATTTTCGTATATCTCGCTTAGCGAGCGGGCTAGCATCTCACCCTTATCAGCAAAGGAGTTAATCAACTTATGCATCTGAGGTACATCGCTGACCCTAGCTTTTTCGGGCTTCATTTTATTTGCTTTCCTTTCAATCTTTGCTCCAGAGAGCTATAGAAAGAGGTCTCTGGATGAATTCTTAAAAATCGAGCCCTATTAGAGCTACGCTTTATAGTAACAATGTCACCACTTGACAATGGTAAATTTATATGACCATCAATGCTTAATATTGCCTGATGAGGGGTGCTTATGCGCAGCTTAACTACCGCCATTGATGGTAATACCACAGTATAAGCCGAACTAAGGTGAGGTAATATTGGTAACAGTAGGAACTCCTTAGCTTGTGGATGAAGGATAGGACCACCGGCTGCCAATGAATAACCAGTGCTACCAGTGGCTGTAGCTACAATTACCCCATCAGCCTTATAGGTGGTTAGTAGCTCACCATCAATGCTGGCTTCTACATAGACTACCCGAGCTATTGCCCCTCGCGCTACCACCACATCGTTCAAGGCATAAAAGATTCGGGCTGACTCATGCTCCTGGTCATTGGGAGGAAGCTCTGCCTCAAGCGTAGCCCGCTCATCAATCCAACCGCCTCCAGCCAGCAAAGCAGGTAACCTATCTACAGCTTCATCAGTGCTGAGCTCAGTCATAAATCCTAGTTTACCTAAATTTATGCCGGTTATAGGGGTTTGAGCCAGAAGCGCCACCTGAGCCGCCCGCAGGATAGTGCCATCACCACCAGTAGTAAGAACTAAATCAGTATCATCTACCTGAACCCTGGCTTTTTCCTCTTCCCAGGCCGAGCATAGCCAAACCGAAACACCACTAGAGTTTAAAAACCTTTCCAGCTCTTTAGCCAGTGTATAGGCAGCCTCAATCATCGGATGATAGAGAATGCCAACCTTTTTCACAGCCATAACCCACTTTCCAACAATAAAGATTGCATCGCTTCTGAGGGCAAATGAAGTGTAACATCGGCAATTTTAGGTGTCAAGGCAATATTTCCCCCCCTTCGTGCCACCTGTAGAATGACGGATACTGCTAAATGGACTGTTATCCGCTTGTTAGCCAGTGTAGGTGCTGCTTGTGCTGAGTATCAAAATGAACATCTACGCAACTTACCTTGCCATCTAGTTCAATGTGATGAAATCTGGTCATTCTGTTATGCCAAGCAGAAGAATGTGCCAGAAGATAAACAAGGACGACTAGGGTATGGTGATGTTTGGGCTTGGACTGCAATTGATGCTGATACTAAGTTAGTTCCTAGCTGGCTAATAGGATTGCGAGATGCTGGTTATGCTTTTAGGTTTATGAGAGACCTACAGTCCAGATTGGCTAATCGTGTTCAACTAACTACTGGCGGACACAAAGTATATCTAAACGCAGTAGAAGATGTATTTGGGGCTAATATTGATTATGCTATGCTAGTTAAGCTATATGGTCAAGAACCAGAGAGTGAAACACGCTATAGCCCAGCCAAATGCATAGCAGCAGAACCTCGTGTCATTACAGGCTACCCAGATAGCTCCAAGATTTCGACAAGCTTTGCAGAGCGACAAAACCTTACCATGAGAATGAGTATGAGACGATTTACTCGTTTAACTAATGCGTTCTCAAAGAAGGTAGAGAACCTAGAACATGCCGTATCGCTTCATTTTATGTATTACAACTTCGCCAGACCCCATAAGACATTAGCTAATCCATATCCTAGAACCCCGCCAATGGCAGCAGGTGTGAGCGACCACATTTGGACAATTGAAGAGATTGTAAAGTTAGCTGATTGAAAGTGACCGACTACACTTTATTCCATCTTCTTCCTTAATATCATAATAACCACAGCTAAAATAGCGTAGAAGCCCGCAACCGCAAACATGGCAGGATACGTCATGGGCATAACTGCGTCAGGATTAAATAAATCGCCAGCAATAATCCCAATTATGCATGTACCGAACCCCATTACAAGTGAAACTATCCATAGTATCCAAGCAGTTATTGTAGCTAGAGCTTTAAATATTTGTGGCATTTTCCCACCTCCTGTTAATAGTGCAACAAAGTATACACCATTACAGCGTTTTGTCAATACTCCAGTCATCTTCATAAAGATGGCAACTATTGAGCTCTAACCCGCTTTGTGTTAAAATAACCAACGCTATGCCTTCAGCACTTATAGTCCCCCACCAAAGAGCTATTGGTGCGTGTTATTTTGAGTACATAAAAGAAATATTAAGAGTAAAGGTATGAAGAAGTCTTACCAGGTTATTGCCGGTCTTTTAATACTCCTCATTGTGTTGCTTATGCCAGTTGCCTGTGCCAGAGAGTCCCTAATGAGGTTAGAAGAGACCCGCTCTCTAATGGATACTTATGTCAAAGTTGTTATTTACGCGGATGAAGGGATTGCGGAAGAGGCTATAAATGCCGCATTTGCCCGAATGGAAGAAATAGGTAGGATAGCTACAACATGGGATAGTGAAGGTGAGGCGTTCAAACTCAATCAAAATGGATACTCGGATACACCATCCGATGAGCTTTTAGAACTGATAAATCTGTCTCTTGATTACAGCGAGCTAACGGATGGAAGTTTTGACATAACCGTTCAACCACTATTGGATTTGTGGGAATACAACCCAGATGCGGATAAACAGTTCTGGGAATTAGACGAGTCTACTCAGAAGGCAGAAATTAATAAGGCTTTGAAGCTGGTAGGTCCTGACCAAATAATTATCGAAGACAATACAATACGTTTCAAAGAAGAAGGTACGAAAATCACCCTCGGTGGAATTGCCAAGGGCTATGCGGTGGATGAGGCGCTAGAGGTTCTCAAGGATATGGGCATTAAATATGCCCTGGTGGACGCCGGTGGGGACATAGGCACGCTAGGTTCCAAGCCAGAGGGAGAGCTGTGGAGCATTGCCCTGGTAAACCCAGACGACACTAGCGAGTATTTGGTAGACTTTAAGATTAAGGATAAATCAGTAGCTACCTCGGGAAACTACGAGCGATACTTTGACCCCGAGGCGAAAGTCCACCATATCATCAATCCTGATACAGGTTATTCAGCGACAGGTTCCATCAGCGTCACCATAATAGCCGAAAACTGTACGCAGGCTGATGCCCTGGCAACCGGGGTTTTTGTAATGGGTTCTGAAGACGGCATGCGGCTGGTTGAGTCACTGGATGATGTGGAGGCTCTCATAGTAGATGCCGACAGGGTAATACATCGCTCCTCCGGATTATCTAAGTATCTAGCAGGTTATCTAGAGCCACCTGAGGAGAAAGGGATACCCCCGGCATTAATTGGGTTACTAGCTGCATTGGCTACCGGGCTTCTTTTATGGTTAAGTCTGTTTATCGAGCGTTGGGCATGGGAGCGAGGCTGGTGAAGAAGTCATTGTATCTAAACGAAAGGCAGTGAAATAGATAAGGTGAGCATCAGATTAAAAAGTAAGGGTACTTCATACGGAGTGAAGGTACCAGAGAATAAACTTACTGCTGAAAGCCCGATTGAGCCTATTCCCCTACCAGAAAAGGTAATCATTCCTCTACATCAGAATATAGGGGCGCCGTGTGAGACCATGGTCAAGAGGGGAGATAAGGTGCTCACCGGTCAGAAGATAGGCGATTCAGAAAGGTTTGTTAACGCCCCTGTTCACGCTACGGTATCTGGTGAAATATCCGCTACCACCACGGTGATAAATCCCCCGACAGGGCAACCGGCAGCGGCTTTAGTTATAACCTCTGATGGGAAAGATGAATGGGTAGAACTTGAAGCTCCTGAGGAACCAGAGGCGCTCTCCGTGAAGGAGATTTTGGGAAAGATAAGAGAGGCAGGCTTAGTAGGGCTGGGAGGAGCTACCTTTCCCACTCATGTTAAGCTTTCACCCCCTGAGGGGAAGAAAATAGATACCGTCATTCTAAACGGATGCGAGTGCGAGCCGTATATAACCTCAGACCACAGAGTGATGCTCGAATATGGGGAGAAGGTGCTATCCGGGTTGAATATCATAAGGAAGGTGCTCTCTCCTGATAATGTCTATATCGCTATAGAGGATAACAAGGCTGATGCCATAGACCACCTGGAAAAGTTGATAGTAGCAATGGGGTTCAAAGAGGATTTCAAAATAATTCCCTTAAAATCAAAGTACCCGATGGGTGCTGAAAAAACTCTTCTAAATACCTTGCTGAGCCGAGAAGTTCCCATTGGCGGACTACCTTTAGATATTGGTGTAATCGTTCATAATGTGAGTACCACTAAGGCAATTCACGATGCCGTCTTTGAAGGCAGACCCTTCGTTGAGAGGGTGGTGACCGTCACCGGTGTCGTTAAGAATCCGAAAAATCTTTTAGTGAGGTTGGGCACACCATTAAGGAGTCTGATAGACTACTGCGGTGGGATAGATGGAAAAGCCAGTGAGGTCATCCTCGGTGGACCGATGATGGGCATCTCCCAGCCCGACCTTGATTTTCCGGTGACTAAGGGAACCAGCTGTGTGTTGGTGAAGGAAAGCAGGCCAATAAGAGAGCAGGACTGCATAAGCTGCGGGAGGTGCCTGGAGGCTTGTCCCATGTATCTTATACCCACCATGCTGGCCAAATATACCAAAGCTGGTAGGTACGACGAGTGTCAGAAGGCTTACATCGCTGACTGTTTTGAGTGTGGAGCTTGCGCCTACGTCTGCCCGGCAAACATACCGATAGTGCAGTACATAAAGGTAGCCAAGAGTGAACTCATTAAGAGGGCGGCAACCAAGTGATGCCAGAGAGGGAGTTTTTAGTCTCACCTGGTCCACATCTCTGGAGAGGGCAATCCGTGAGCAAGATAATGTATATCGTGGTGCTTGCTCTCATGTTTCCCACTGCAGCCGGGGTCTATTTCTTCGGTTATCATGCACTCTCGGTGATAGTGGTGAGCGTGGCGGCGGCAGTGCTAACCGAGTATGGAGTCAAGAAATTAAGAAAAAGGCCGTTCGTTATGGACGGGAGCGCAGTTGTTACCGGGCTTCTCCTGGCATTAATCCTCCCTCCAACGATACCCCTGTGGATGGTGGCGGTAGGTTCGGTATTTTCTATCGCCATTGTCAAGGAGGCTTTTGGCGGTCTGGGACATAACATATTTAATCCGGCACTGGGGGGCAGGGCTTTTATGACAGCCAGCTTCTCAGTGGAGATGACAACATGGGTGTTGCCGATGGGTTTCGGGGCTGATGCTGCAACCATGGCTACCCCTCTGAGTAGTAGTTTCGTCTGGGAAGCCGATAAACTCTCTCTATACAGGGAGTTGTTCCTAGGTAACATTGGTGGTTCGATAGGAGAGACATCAGCCCTGCTTATACTGATTGGTGGGCTTTTACTGATAGCACTCCGTATTATAGATTGGAGAATTCCTCTAACCTACATAGGCACTGTGGCTCTCCTTACCCTTGTCTGGCCTGGGGTTGCCCTTCCCATTTTTACCTCACCCTGGGAGGACGCCCTATTTCATGTCCTGGCTGGGGGTCTTATGCTGGGGGCTTTCTTTATGGCCACAGACTATGTAACCTCTCCTATCACTGAAAAAGGGAGGATAATATTTGGCATTGGTGCTGGAATTTTAACGGTAGTTATAAGACTTTTCGGTGGCTTGCCAGAGGGGGTTTGTTTCTCGATACTTTTTATGAACGCCATCACCCCGCTTATTGATAGATATATAAAGGTGAGGCCGTACGGTTTCAAGAAGAGGGTAAGAAGTGAAAGCTGATACTTTGAAGAAAGTTTTCCCGATAATCTCCATTACGGTAGTCGTTTTCATAGCGGTCACTTTGCTTGGCTTAACAGATACCGTTGTCAGGCCTAGGATTGAATGGCAGAAGGAACAGAAGATACAGGACATGCTCAAAGAAATATTCCCAGATATGACCGAATACACTCTTGAGGATGATATATATATGATATACTCTGATGGAGCTGAGATTGGTTTTGCCTTTCTTGCCGTAGGTAAGGGGTATGGGGGGAATATCGATATCCTGGTCGGGCTCGAGAATGAGACGACTGTAAAAGGAGTAACCATAATCTCACACCTTGAGACCCCGGGGTTGGGTGCCAGGGTAACTGAGAGTTCATTTAGGGATCAATTTGCCGGGTTAAATATTGATGATGTAGCTCTGAAGAGGGATGGTGGACAGATAGATGCGGTAACCGGGGCAACGATAAGCTCCGGAGCGGTTGTTGATGCGGTTAGAGCCACGGCGATGGAAAAGGTTAAATCTCTGGAGAAGAGAGAATAAGGATGGATAAATTCCGGAAACAGTTTATAGCGGGAATAATTGTCGCTAATCCGCTATTTGTGCTTGCCCTGGGGTTATGTCCCACGCTAGCGGTGAGTGTAACAATTGACAATGGGCTAGCTATGAGCGGAGCTGTTATCTTCGTTCTTGTGGCGTCGAACATAGTAGTATCCGCTATTAGGAAGTTTGTCCCGAACATGGTGAGGATACCCATATTTATCGTTATCATCGCCACCTTTGTTACCATTGTGGATCTGGTATTTCAAGCATATATTCCGGCGCTTTACGAAACATTGGGACTATTCCTCCCACTAATTGTAGTGAACTGTATAATACTCGGCAGGGCGGAGGCTTTTGCCTCCAAGAATCCGGTGGTCAACACTATTGCCGATACACTGGGTGTTGGCGTCGGATTCGCGCTGGCGTTGGTTACCATCTCCTTTTTCAGAGAGCTGTTCGGGACAGGCAGCTTATCACTGTTTGGCGTCGACCTGTTCACGCTGCCCGTCCTGGGGGAGCATCCCATAACCATATTCATACTTCCACCCGGGGCGTTCTTGGTCATAGGGCTCCTGCTGGCACTATTTAGACGAACGGGGGTGACGAAGAGTGAATGAATTCATCGTAATATTCATCGGTATGGCTCTCATCAACAACATTGTCTTGGTCAGATACCTGGGTCTTTGTCCCTTCTTTGGCGTTTCAAAGAAACTGGGCCCTGCCTTAAGTATGGGGATGGCAACTACGTTCGTAATGTTCATTGCCTCGGTCGCAACCTGGCCCATCAACCAATATGTCCTTATTCCGTTTGATGTTAAATATATGGAAATCGTCGTTTTTATACTGGTGATTGCGTCGCTGGTCCAGATGATAGAGCTATTCATAAAGAGGACGAGTGCTACGCTTTATAATGCGTTAGGAATATATCTAGCGCTTATTACCACGAACTGCGCCGTGTTCTATCTTACCTTGTGGAACTCGCTATATGACTATTCATTCCTCGAGAGCATAGCGTCTTCCCTGGGCGCTGGCATTGGTTTTACCCTCGCCTTAATTCTTATGTCTGGCATACGGGAGAGGTTAGATATAGCTGATTGCCCTAGGTCAATGAGGGGGTTACCTATAGCCTTCATAACAGCAATGATGCTGAGTCTTGCGCTCCTTGGGTTTGGGGGGATGTTATAATGCTTATTGTAATTATACTCACCGGAATAGGACTTGTCTGCGCGGTAATAATATACCTGGTAAACGCTGTGGTGCCGCGTAAGGTGCAAGGTCTCGAGAAAACAGAGGAGATTGCCAGCATCCTGCCTGGGATAAATTGTGGTGCCTGTGGTAGACCAGACTGCTTTGCCTATGCCCAGACGCTGACAAAGGATGCCAACGTAGTAACTAAGTCCCCATGCACCTTTGTGATGCTGGACAATGAGAGGCTAGAGCGCCTAGAGAAGGCTCTCGGGGTAACCCTAGATGCCTCACAGATGAGCAGAAAGGCTCTCATCCATTGTAATGGAAACTCGGAGGTTATATACAATTACTCTGGAGTTGAGACATGTAAAGCGGCAGCCCAGCTTCTCAGCGGGTATAAGAAGTGCCCATACGCCTGCCTAGGCCTTAGAGACTGCTTGGAGGTATGCCCCCAAGACGCAATATCCATAAAGCCGGAGAACGGGGTGGCTGTCATTGACCCAGAGAGGTGTACTGGGTGCGGCCTTTGTCTAGCCGAGTGCTCACAGAACCTCATCGAGCTGGTTCCGGTCGGAACAAAGATTGCCTTTCTCTGTAACTACGCACCATTAAGGGATATTCCGGGTAGGGAGAAGTGTGATGCTGGCTGTACACACTGTCGAAAGTGCTATAAGAGTTGTGAAGACGAAGCGATAGTGTGGAACAAGGAGAGAGCTATACCTGAGTTTGATATTGAGAAATGCACTCGTTGCGGTAAATGTATAGAGGCCTGTGAGCAGAATACGCTAGCAGAGATAAAAATAGCGGCAGAAGCTCCTGTCTTAAGCCACGTTGGGACTATGCCTGGTGGACATTGTGCCGTCCCCGAGCGCTGACAAAGAGCACGGACATAGTAACTAAGTCCTCATGCACCATCGTGGTGGGAACTTGGAGGTTATATGCCATTACTGCAGAAAAGGTAGCCCACCTTTTGTCACTAGGACACCAACCTATCTGAAAGAGCACTTCAGCCGAACAGTAATACCAGACGGGTTGACGAAAAGTAAGCTCTAACTATATTATGGTAATGATAAAGGGAATAAAGGCAACACTTAAATAAAAGATACTTTCATATTAAGAATGCGAGTTATTGCTGGCAAAGCCAAGGGACACCGACTTAAAGCGCCGAAGAGGAGGGCTACTCGTCCGGCAACCGATTTAGTCCGAGGAGCGATTTTTTCTATTCTAGAAACTACTACCAATGATTGGGCACAGGTGCTTGATTTATTCGCCGGTAGCGGAGCTTTAGGCATTGAGGCTTTAAGCCGTGGTGCTGGCTGGGTTGACTTTGTTGAACATGAGCCACGATGTTGTGGTATAATTAGGCAAAACTTAGAAAAGACAAAACTTGGAGCCCAGGCTCACATTTATTGCTGTAGTGTAGCCAAAGCGCTTTCCTTTCTTGATAAGGAGTATAATATTATACTAATGGACCCGCCCTATTCTAATTCGTCTATAGGTAACGTGGTAACACAACTGGCAACATCTAAGCTGGTCGGGGTAAATTCAATTGTAGTGGTAACCCACTCACCTCATTTCCCCCTAAACTCAACTTACGCCACATTAAACCTCATTAAAGAGCATCGGCACGGCGATAGTTGCATCACAGTATACCGGAAGGAGAGCAAACCTTGACTATTGCTATTTACCCAGGCAGCTTTGACCCAATAACCGACGGGCATCTAGATGTTGCCATCAGAGCAGCTAAGCTTTTTGAAAGGCTAATCATCGGGGTCTATGATGCACCGGACAAGCCTCTTCTGTTCACTACTGAAGAGAGGGTAGAATTAGTAAGACAGGCAATAGTCAATCTACCCAATGTTGAGGTAAAATCTTTTACCGGGCTTACCATTGACTTCGCCAGAAAGGTAAAAGCACAAGCTATGGTGCGAGGGCTGAGAATGGGTGCCGACTTCGAGAGGGAATTTGATCTGGCAATGATGAACAAAAAGTTGTCTCCTGAGCTAGAACTAGTTTGTCTAATGGCAAACCAAGAATATCAGTTCCTTAGTTCCAGCTTGCTCAAGGAAGCAGCCAGACTGGGCGGCAATATTGATAACTTTGTCCCCAAACATGTGGCTACAGCTCTTAGAAGGAAGGTGCATAGCAAAATGTAGAGATTGTTCATAAACGGAGCCCAAGAACAAGCCAATTTTTTAAGGAATAAAGCCAGGAGGTAATAAACTGTATGACATACAAAATTACAGATGAGTGTATTAGTTGTGGGGCTTGCGAACCTGAGTGTCCAAACAACGCAATCAGTGAGGGAGAAACAATCTATATGATTGACGTTGATAAGTGCACCGAATGTGTTGGCTCCCATGAATCTTCCCAGTGCGTCGAAATCTGCCCAATAGACAATTGCTGTATACCTGACCCAGACCATGTGGAAAGTCAGGAGCAATTGCTTGACAAGTGGAAGGGACTACACCCGGGGGAAACCCCAGCAGTTACCTAGTATTACTAGCTTAAAAGTTAATCATACTTCATTAGTTAGCTAATAATTGGCTGCTCAGTGCTATAGTTTTATTACCTTTAGCGCAAGGGGAGGCTTTGGGCGTTTAATTTACTTACTCCAAACCTTGCCGGTCTGAGGGATACCAGCAACCAAGCTTGGAAATAGCAGGACTAGTTACTGAAAGAAAGAGCGTATTGCGTCAAATTCATCAGGTAGCAAAGCCAGTATCAACGGGAACTTCTCTAATAATACAGCGGCTACAATTGATTCAGCAATAATGCTGCCTGCACCCAGCCATTTAACCCAGATGGCTAACAGGGCACCACAGAATATAGCTCCCAGTGCTAAGCCAAAGATAGCACCACCAAGGTGATTGACCCAGCCCAGCATCACTACCGAGGCAGCCCACTTTAACAAGCGGGCAAGCACAACGGCAATTACCATTACTCCAATTAGTATGATGGCAAAGGCAACTACTTCAGCCACACCAGCTTGGGGGATAAAGGATAATTGCTCAGAAAGGGGAACATAGAGATGCCCAGCTAAGATTACGCCAACTATTAACCCGGCTAGAGATAAAACAGCCTTTATAATCCCGGTTCTCAAGCCGAGGAAGGTAGAGATAGCTAGAGCTACTATAATAACTATATCAAGCCAATTCATCTCTACCATCCATAGTATCACCCGTAACGCAGGGCGTCAATAGGATTCAGGCAAGCTGCTCTTATACTAACTAAGCAGTGACATCTCTCCTTTTGAACAGGTACAAAGATAAACCTAGAAACACAACACAGTATATAGCCAGAACAATTGAAGCATAGAGAGTAGAAGGCAGAGCACCTGATGATGCAAAGGGTCCTTGCATCATAGTCGTTGGCAGAATTGCAGTTATGTTATGGCCTATAAGGTAATTCGGGATTTCGGACAGCCACCCGCCTGATTGGCTGAAAATGCTGATAGCAATGGATTCCACAAAATAGTAACCAAGGGTACCGCCAATACCCACTATTGCTGAACGCCCCACCAGAGATAATAGAATAGCCAGCAATATATAAACAAACAACCCATAAAAAGTCCAGCCATACATTGTAAAGAGCTCACCGATATATGATACTGTTATAAAATCCCAGTTAAGCGCTCCTTTTACCCATTGGGTAGTCAATAACGCCAAACAAAACCCTATAATAAATGCAATTACAATTCCAATCAGTGCGTAAACAACAAACGCAACTAACTTCGATACCACATATTGGTAGCGAATACCCTTTCTAATCAGTGTCTGTCTTATAGTACCCCATCCATACTCATTTCCCACTGATGATGCAACAATAATGGTTAGGAGTATAGCTCCTATGTTTTGAGCAGTGGAGAAGATCATTTTAAAGGCATCGGGGAAAGTGATAAGGTTTCGCATTATCTCAAGACCCTCGTGTGGCATCCTGGCAGGCGGATTAGCAGTGATTCCATAAACGGCAAAAAATATAAGACAAAAGAAAGCTGCCAGCACTATAATCATAATCCAAGTTATCTTTCTTTTACGCAGCTTGAAAAGCTCAACTCTTATTTGGTCAATCAACAGTTTCCTCCTCGGTCAATTCCAGGAAAAAACTCTCCAGAGAGTCTTCTCTGGCTTTCATTTCTGAGATAAACACGCCATTTTGGGCTAGCAACGCACTTATATCAGTCGCTCTCTTAGCCGGAGCTTTGAGGATAAGTAAATCGCCCTCTCTGGTAATGGATGACACCCAATCCTCCTCGTTAAGAAGCGCTACAGCTTTATCAGTATCAGTAACTCGTATCTGCAAAGTATCACCGTGTTTTATGAGGTCATTAGGCGCCCCCGAAGCAATCATCTTGCCTTTTTTAATGATGGCCACGTGGTCACAAACCAGCTCTACTTCATGTAATAAGTGACTATTAAGAAAAATGGTCTTGCCTTCCTGCCCCAGCCTGATTAGTAACTCTCGGATTTCCTTCATTCCGGCTGGGTCAAGGCCACTTGTTGGCTCGTCGAAGATAATAAATTCAGGGTCGTGAAGCAGCGCACAGGCAATGGCCAATCTCTGTTTCATGCCTTGTGAATAGCCACTGAATTTATCTTGCGCACGGTCCGCCAAATCTACAAGTTTCAAGACATCTTTCATTCTGTTATCTGTAACATTGCGGCTAATCCTGGCAAAAACCTTCAGGTTGTCCCATCCCGATAGATATGGATAAAACCCCGGGCTCTCCATCACGGCGCCTACTTTGCCGAGAATGTCAGCAAGGTTACTTTTTACACTGAGCCCAAATATTTCTATATTCCCCGAGGTAGGTGCAATAAGCCCCAGCATCATACACATGGTGGTACTTTTACCAGAGCCATTAGGCCCTAAAAACCCGAATACTTCCCCCCGATGGACTTCCAGGTTCAAATCATCAACGGCAACAAGCTTGCCATAGTGTTTTGTCAAATGTTCTGTCCTGACCACCACATCGTTGTTTGTTGTCATTAGGCCACTCCTATCTTTATCTTATTGAAGCCGAAAACCAACTTCACTTCATCAGAAACATCTACTGCTCGCCAACTTTTCACCTAATCAGCCCTCTCTTTCCCCCTGGTTGCTTTCGGTGATTTATAATCCTTCACCAGCTTCTCAAAGTCGGTCAGCCGCTCACTTACCATGGCAAGCATTTGCTCGATAGCATCAACTTTGAGTAATACCAATCCTTGACCATGAAAGGATTTGAAAACCAGGAGTGTAGTTCCGGCATCTATACCCATCTCCTTGCGAGCATTGACTGGTATGACCACTTGCCCCCTAGGACCAACGGTCGTGGAGCCCAAGCACCTATTCTCAAGCCAGACACCTTTGTCCTTCATAATGTCCTCCTTATTCTCAATAATAAGAAATAACTAACTATTCCTGATTATATTACTTTTATGAAAAATTTGTCAATACCTAGTGGCTAGAAAATCTGAGACTGATTTGCTTTACTGCTATGGTAACAGGTAGTAAAATAGGTAGGGAATTGCCTGAATTAGTATAATGGCTACCAGTGGGGTAAAATCAAACCTGCCAACCCGGGGAATAATACGGCGCAGGGGTGCTAGAATCGGCTCAGTGACCCGATAGAGAATAACTGCCAGCACATTTGTTGACCCCGGAGAAATCCAAGATAGGATAGTCCTAAGAAGAATTGCTATGACAAGCACATCACATAGAAGCCTGATAAGGCTAAATAAAAATGCCACCGATGCTTAACTCCCTAACCTTTCAGCTTTATTATAAGCAGCCCTCACCGCCTGCTTAACCAGCTCAGAAAATCCCCCCTTTTCCAGCTGGAGTAGAGCCTCGGCAGTGGTGCCACCAGGAGAGGTAACCATTCTTCGCAATTCGGCAAGCGGTTTGCCCGACCTCTGGACAAAGTGACCTGACCCCAGTATTGTCTCAAGCACCAGCTCCTGTGCCATACCACGGGGGAGACCAATATGCACAGCAGCATCAACCAGCGACTCCATGAAAAGAAAGACATAGGCCGGACCACTGCCACTCACCGCTGTAGCCATATCAATATACCTCTCATCATCAACATAAATCTCCTTGCCCATAGCACCAAGAATAGAGCCTGCCCATCCCTTTTGTAGCTCAGTTACCTCAGGAGTAGCTGCCCACACACTCATACCCTCACCAATCTGGGCTGGAGTATTAGGCATAGCCCGAACCACGCACCTGTGGTTGAGTCCCTGACGGAGAGTATCAATTCTTACCCCGGCGATGATAGATAATACCAGTTGAACTGGCTTAAGCTGCCCATTAAGCTCAGTCATTACCCCAACTAAATGCTGCGGTTTAATAGCCAGCACCACTACATCTCCTCTGCCTATAGCCTGCCGATTACTGCTCATCACTGCCACGCCGTATTTCTGCTCAAGATACTGGCGGCGAGCCTCGGCAGTATCACTAACCGAGATAGCCTCGGGGGTGCTCAGCCCCTTATCTAAAACAGCCGATAGCATCGCCTCCCCCATATTCCCACCACCAATAAAGGCTATTTTCATATATTTATTAACCCCATCCCCTTTATCCCCTTCCCTTTCAATAAGGGGAAGGGGAAGTTTTTCTTAAGAGAGGCGAAGCCCCTCTTCTACTCTCTGTTCTATATCCCTCTCCTTTACTAGAGATGAGAAGAGCATTTCTTTAAAGGCTTCATCGAGCAAATAGAGGGCTCAGTTGCTTGTTCAGGTCAACGTAATCAACATATCTAATCACCTTTTCTGTCAGACCGGCAACAGTGTTAGCCACTTTTTTACCCACCGAACAGATACAGATGACAGGAATACCTTTAGCATAAGCGTAACCAGCTTCAACACCAACACCGATTGGCCAATCGGCAACATCGGCAATCAGGAAGTCAGACTTGCTAATCTCTTTGAAAGCGATATTCATCATTTCTCCAGATTCGAACTCTATCTCACCCCACTTCTCGGCATCTCGCCTGAAACAGTACACCTCGACACCCGCGTTCTCAATAGCTGCTATGACTCTTTCAACATCTTGTTTGTTTCTGTCGTCCCCCCAGAACTTGATACTCAAAAACGCCCTCATATTTACTTCACCACCAAGTTTACCAGCCTCCCCGGGACATATATTACATTAGTAATCTCACTACCCTTCAGGTAAGCCTTCACCCGCTGTCTTTTTAGTGCGAGCTGCTGAGCTTCAGCCTCAGTGATAGACGCTGGCACAGTAACGCGGTCACGCAACTTGCCATTGACCTGAACCACCAGGGTAATCTCTTCATCCTTAGCCAGCTTCTCATCCCAGTGCGGCCAGCTCTGATTGTGAATGCTATAATCGTGCCCTGTCCTCTGCCACAACTCCTCTGCCAAGTGGGGAGCCGTTGGCACCAAAAGCAGGAGTAGAATATCTATAGCCTCTTCCCAGGCTGAATCAGTAATGCAACCTGCTTTCTCTGCCTTAGCCAGGTAGTTAGTGAACTCCATAAGTGCCGCTATCATGGTATTAAAGCGGAATCTCTCCAGGTCCTCAGTTACCTTTTTTATAGTCTGATGAGTAATCCGCGGCAAATCTCGGTGAGCTTTTTCATCACCAAGTTTATCTTCAGCTATAGCTTCCGACTTCATTCGATATTCTTCTAATACTAGCTTCCATATCCGGTTAAGCCAACGGCTGGCGCCACTAATACCGCTGTCATTCCACTCCCCACCCTGCTCCCAGGGTCCGAGAAACATAAGATAGACACGAAATGCGTCTGCTCCAACTGTGGAAATATATCGATCAGCGCTAATCACATTGCCTCGCGACTTACTCATTTTCTGTCCTGCAGCAGTGATAATCCCCTGGTTAGACAAGCGGCTAAAGGGCTCGCCAAAATCAACCAGCCCCATGTCCCTACTTGCTTTAATGAAGAAGCGGGCATAAAGTAGGTGCATAATAGCATGCTCGGCACCACCCATATAGTGGTCCACTGGCAGCCAGTATTTCATCTTCTCAGCATTAAATGGAGCCGTATCATAGTGTGGGCTGGTATAGCGCAAAAAATACCACGAAGAACATATAAAGGTATCCATAGTGTCGGTCTCCCTTTTAGCTGGAGCCGAGCAATTAGGGCAAGTAGTATTGACAAACTGTTCATGGTATTTTAAGGGTGATTCACCGGTAGGCTTGAACTCAGCATCTTCAGGTAGTAATACAGGTAAGTCTTGCTCCGGGACCGGCACAATACCACAGCTAGGACAGTAAATCATAGGTATTGGTGCTCCCCAATAACGCTGGCGGGAGATAAGCCAATCGCGAAGTCGATAGTTCGTAGCTCGCCCTCCACAGCCCTTCCTTTCCAGAAAATCGGAAACAGCCTCTATACCTTTCTCGCTGGATAACCCGTTAAACTGCCCTGAATTCACCATAGTGCCCGGTTCAATATATGCCGCTTCCAATTCCTCACTATGCCACCCGGGTGGAGCTATCACTACTCTTATTGGCAGGTTATATTTTTTGGCGAAAGCAAAATCTCTCTCATCATGAGCTGGCACCCCCATTACCGCCCCGGTACCATAGGTCATCAATACATAGTCAGCAACCCAGACAGGCACCTTTTCCCCATTGAGCCTATTTATTACATAAGCACCGATAAACACCCCGTCCTTTTCCCTCTCTGTTGAGAGCCTCTCTATTTCAGTCAGGTGCCGAGAACGGTCAACATACTTTTCAACCTCAGCCCTTCTATCAGGCGAGGCCAGCTTAGCCACCAGCGGATGTTCTGGGGCCAGAACCATAAAGGTAACACCAAAGGTAGTATCAGAGCGAGTAGTAAATACCCTAATTTCTTTCTCATCTACCTCAGGGTGGTCAAGGGCGAAGGAGATTTCAGTGCCCAAACTCTTTCCTATCCAGTTTTCCTGCATAAGCTTTATTTTCTCTGGCCAGTCAATACTACTTTGCTCCATAAGCTCATCGGCATATTTAGTGATGCGAAAGAACCACTGTTCCAAATCTCGCTTAATGACTGCTGCCCCACAGCGCTCACAGAAGCCCGCCACCACCTGTTCATTAGCCAGCACTGTTTGACAGTGAGGACACCAGTTTACCGGAGCCTTGGCGCGGTAAGCCAGGCCAGCCTCATACAGCTTCAAAAAGAACCACTGTGTCCACTTATAATACTCAGGGAGACAGGAAATCACCTCCCGACCCCAGTCATAGCTGGGTCCCATACTCTTGAGCTGGCGACGCATGTTGTCTATGTTCTGCATCGTCCATTTGTAGGGATGAATACCGCGCTCGATAGCAGCATTCTCAGCAGGCAGACCAAAGGCATCAAAGCCTATCGGGTTAAGCACGTTATAGCCCTGCATTCGCTTAAACCGAGCATAGACGTCAGGTGGAACATAAGCATACCAGTGCCCGATATGGAGGTCACCTGAAGGATAGGGAAACATAATCAGCGCGTAGTATTTGGGCTTGGTACTATCTTCGGTAACCTCATACAACTTATCCTCTGCCCACCTCTGCTGCCACTTCTTCTCAATTTCCTGTGGGTTATATTTAGCTATCACTTCTATCCTTCCCAATCTAAATAAAAGCCCTCCGCCCCAAAATGTCAAGGTGAAGAGCAACATTGGCATAATTATGGTGGAGCGGGGGGGGATTCGAACCCCCTACCTTTTGACTGCCAGACTTCTGTCTTAAAAGCAAGCAAAACTACCGGGTAGCTTTAACCCCTTTCTTTTTATCGGACTTCAAAATATGCTATATCTTGAGCAATAGGCATTTGGGCAGACCAATTTTCTAAATCATACCCGGTAACAACTATCTCCCATATTCCAGGAGCCGTATCACACCCAACTAACCATCGCCAAGATATACAGCCTTCATCATCCGAATGATGCGAGTATAAGCCAAAGGCCTCACTCTTGCCTGTCTTATAATAGACTTCAATCCCACAATGGGCATCTGGTATAGTTTGTGCTTCAAGAGTGGCAAAATTGCCCCTACTAACTGGCGATGTTACAAAAAGAATATCAACAAAAATATCCGAAGTTTGCTT